>NZ_PNOT02000122.1 GCF_002879535.1 Mesorhizobium intechi | reverse complement strand
TTCCATGGCTGAAGCTCTGCGTGTTGGAATTGCCGGACTTGGCACGGTCGGCGCATCGGTGGCGCGGGTGCTGCGCGACAAGGCGGCGGAGCTGACCCGGCAATGCGGGCGCGACATTGTCGTGTCGGCGGTCTCGGCGCGTGACCCGAAACGCGACCGCGGCGTCGATGTCAGCGCCGCGAAATGGTTCGACGATCCGGTCAAAATGGCGCAGGTCGCCGACATCGACGTGTTCATCGAACTGATAGGCGGCGACGAGGGGCCGGCGCGCCTGTCGGTCAAGGCGGCGCTCGAAGCCGGCCGCCACGTCGTCACCGCCAACAAGGCGCTGCTCGCCAAGCATGGGGTGGCGCTGGCCGAGATCGCCGAGAAGAAGGGCGTGCTGCTCAACTACGAGGCGGCGGTGGCGGGCGGCATTCCGGTCATCAAGACGATGCGCGAGGCGATGGCCGGCAATTCGGTCAATCGCGTGTTCGGCATTCTCAACGGCACCTGCAACTACATTCTGACCCGCATGGAGGCCGAGGGCATTTCGTTCGACGCCTGCCTGAAGGACGCGCAGCGACTGGGTTACGCCGAGGCCGATCCGACCTTCGACATCGAGGGCCACGACACCGCGCACAAGCTGTCGATCCTGACCAGCCTTGCCTTCGGCACCAAGATTGCTGCCAACGACATTTACATGGAAGGCATTTCCAACATCAGCCAGGCCGACATCCGAGCGGCCGGCGATCTCGGCTATCGGATCAAGCTGCTCGGCGTTGCCCAGCGCACCGAGAGCGGCATCGAGCAGCGCGTGCATCCGACCATGGTGCCGACCGCTTCCGTCATCGCGCAGGTGCATGGCGTCACCAACGCGGTGGCGATCGAGACCGACATTCTCGGCGAATTGTTGCTTTCAGGCCCCGGCGCCGGCGGCAACGCCACTGCCTCGGCCGTCATCGGCGACATCGCCGACATCGCCAAGAGCCGGCCCGGCTTCCAGCATGGTCCGGTCTTCGGCCTGCCGGCTAAGGAGCTCAGGCCCTACAAGAAGGCGCAGATGCGCAGCCATGCCGGTGGCTACTTCATCCGGCTGACCGTGCATGACCGCATCGGCGTCTTCGCCGCGATTGCCAAGCGCATGGCCGACAACGATATTTCGCTGGAATCGATCGTCCAGCATGCGGTCAGCGGCGAGGTGGCGGCGCAGAAAACGGTGATCCTCGTTACCCACGAGACCACCGAGGCCGCTGTGCGCAAGGCCGTCGACGGCATCACCAAGGACGGTCACCTGACCGACAAACCGCAGGTCATCCGGATCGAGCGAGCAGGGTAGCTTCGCCTCGGGCAACGATCCGCGCTGGCCCCTGCGGTCGACAGAGGGCGACCAGCCGCGACTTGCCGGAACGAATTCGTCGCGGCGCCGTTCTCTTGGTCAGCAACCAAGGGAGCCGCTTCATGGCCGATACCAGCAAGTCCGACACCCCAGCAATCGACGATATCCAGAAATCGCTGGAAAAGCAGATCGCCGAACTGCGCAAGGAGATCACCAAGATCAACAAGAGCATTTCGGCGAGGGGCGCGGAAATGCTCGATGAGGCCAGCGAAGAGGCTTCGGATTTTTATGAGACGGCCGCGGCGCGTGCATCGCGCACAGGACAGCAGCTGCGCAGCCAGGCTCAGGCGGTTTCGGAAGTCGCGCGCGAGAACCCGGGCACGACGACAGCCGTGATCGGCGTCATCGGCCTGCTTGGTTTTCTGGCCGGGATTGCCGTCGGCCAGTCGATGAACAACGACACGCCGCACCGTTGGTACTGAGCGTGCCGGTAATGGGCCGGCATTGCCGGTTGGTTTTCCCGTTTCAGGGATTCATTTGAAGGAAGGCATCATGGCATCATCCATGTTGATCGGCATACTGATCACATTCCTCGTCATCATTCTCGTTCTCTATCTCGTGCAGCGCCTGCCGCTCGACGCCAAAATGCGGCAGATCGTGCAGGTCATCGTCATCATCATCGGCATTGTTTCACTGCTCAGATATCTCGCGGTTTTCTAGATCGCGACGGCGATCCTCAGGGCTTCTTCAAAGCGGCCTGGTCGTTTCCGACCATGCCGCAATCTTGTTGAGAATGTGTTCAATCGATTGATATTGCTCGCCTTTCGATAAAAGGTTCTGCGGGTCTTGCCGTTGTCATGCTCGTTTGACAAAACAGGGCGCCTCCGGCGGGAGGCGCTATTCCAACGAGGATTCGCCGAACATGAATGTGGCCCCGAACATCGTCGCCGGCCTTGACCGGATACTCACCATGGAACTGGTGCGCGTCACCGAGAGGGCCGCCGTGGCAGCCGCCAGGCTGCGCGGCCGTGGCGACGAGAAGGCTGCCGACCAGGTCGCCGTAGACGCCATGCGCCAGGAGCTCAACCGTCTTGCCATCAAGGGCACGGTGGTGATCGGCGAGGGCGAACGCGACGAGGCACCCATGCTCTATATCGGAGAGGAGGTCGGCACCGGAAAAGGACCGGCGGTCGACATCGCGCTCGATCCACTTGAGGGCACGACGATCTGCGCCAAGAACCTGCCCAATGCGCTTGCGGTCATCGCCATCGCCGAAAAGGGCAGCCTGCTGTTCGCACCCGACGTCTATATGGACAAGATCGCCATCGGTCCGGGCTATGCCGAAGGCGTCATCGATATCGACGCTTCGCCAGCCGAGAACATCGCGAGCCTGGCGCGAGCCAAGGGCGTCGCGGTTTCCGACATCACCACCTGCATCCTCGATCGGCCGCGCCACGCCAAGCTGATCGATGCCGTGCGCGCCACGGGAGCGGCGATCCGGCTGATCGGCGACGGCGATGTCGCCGGCGTCATCCACACCACCGACCCGGAGGAGACCGGCATCGACCTCTATCTCGGCACCGGCGGCGCCCCGGAAGGCGTGCTGGCCGCGGCCGCATTGCGCTGCACCGGCGGCCAGATGCAGGGCCGGCTGATCCTCGATACGCCGGAGAAGGTCGCGCGCGCCGCCAAGATGGGCATTTCCGATCCGAAGCGGGTGTACCGTGCGGAAGACATGGCGCGCGGCGACGTGCTGTTCGCGGCCACCGGCGTCACCGACGGCAACATGCTGGCCGGCGTCAAGTTCGGCCGCACCTATATCACCACCCACACCATTGTACTGCGCTCATCGTCGCGGACTGTCCGCGAGATCAAGGCGCGGCACCAGGATCTGGATAAGTTCTAGGCCTCCTTGCGAAGCCGCACTGCAGTTGCTAGCCCTTGGCTGCATCTGAACCCGGCGGCGCATTAGGATTGACGATGAATGTGCTCGACTGGCACGCGGATCCGATTTCGCGTGCCACGCCCATCACGAAGTCTTATCGCAACACCCAGAATGTGCGTCGCTTTTTCACGCGCGAATGCGGCGATACGTTCAGGTTCGATCGGCCTTTCATGGCCTGGCTCAAGGACGGCCGGCAAAAGACGATGGGAGACGCGGCCGACGAATGGATCCGGCGCCAGGCTGAAAGCGGAAAGCGTAGTTCTTCTTGAATTCTCCTGCGACGCCATCCGCCGTGAACCGCCCGGTTTTGCCTGTCTTTGGCCCTGAAGCGCGTCGCGTTCACGCGCAGCACGTTAGGCTGTTGTTCGCGCATGTCGTTAGTCCAAAACCGCTGCACATTTTTGGGCGACATGCTCTATCCTGCGGCCAACCATGAATGAGCTAAGCGCATAATGGGGGAAGGGCGCCTCTTCCTCGATGTCAGGCAGTCGGCGACCGGTCTCTCCTGGGAGCACCGGCTGACCGAACGACAGGACATGGTCGCGCTTGCCATCGCGCAAGGTCATGGCGTGCCCGACATCGTCGCGCGCGTTCTGGCGGGACGCGGTGTTACCGCCGACGAGACCGAGCGGTTCCTCGATCCGACGATCCGCGACCTGTTGCCCAATCCGGCATCGCTGACCGACATGGACAAGGCCGCGACCCGCATCGCCGCGGCGGTGATGGCGCGGGAAAAAGTGGCGATCTTCGGCGACTACGATGTCGACGGCGCCGCCTCGTCGGCCTTGCTGAAGCGGTTTCTGGCGCATTTTTCCATACCGTCGGAAATCTATATCCCGGACCGTATCTTCGAGGGTTACGGTCCCAATCCCGACGCAATGCGCGAACTCGCCTCGCGCGGCGCGACGCTGATCGTCACCGTCGATTGCGGCACCAACAGTGCCATTTCCGTCGATGCCGCCAACGAAGCCGGCGCCGATGTCGTGGTGCTCGACCACCATCAGGTTGGCGGCGCGTTGCCGGCGGCGATTGCGGTGGTCAATCCAAACCGTGACGACGATCTTTCCGGGCAGGGGCATCTGTGTGCCGCCGGTGTCGTCTTCCTCGCCCTGGTGCAGACCGCGAAAATCCTGCGTGGCCTGAGCGATGTCGCGCCGCCAGACCTGCTGTCGCTGCTCGATCTCGTTGCGTTGGCGACCGTTTGCGATGTGGTGCCGCTCACCGGCGTCAACCGTGCCTTCGTCGTCAAAGGGCTGCAAATGGCGCGCCAGCAGAAGAACGAAGGCTTGGCCGCATTGGCGCGGGTGTCGCGCATTGGCGAGCCGATCAGCACCTTCCATCTCGCCTATCTGATCGGGCCACGCATCAATGCCGGCGGGCGCATCGGTGATGCGGCGCTTGGCAGCCGGCTGCTTGCGACGGACGATCCGGCTGAGGCGCGGACCATCGCCGAGACGCTCGACCGGCTGAATCAGGAGCGGCAGCTGATGGAACAGGACATGCTGGCCGCGGCGCGTGCCGAGGCCGATGCCGAGCTTGCTGGTGGCAGCGGCCCGGCGATCGTCGTCACCGCCAGCAACAACTGGCATCCCGGCATTGTCGGCCTGCTTGCCTCGAGGCTGAAGGATCATGCGCGCCGGCCGGCTTTCGCCATCGCCTTCAACGCTGTGGGCATCGGTACCGGTTCGGGCCGTTCGGTGTCGGGCTTCGACCTCGGCCGATTGGTGCGCGAAGCCGCCGATGCCGGGCTGGTCGTCAAGGGCGGCGGTCACGGCATGGCGGCCGGCATCACCGTGGAGCGCGGCAGGTTGGGCGAACTCAGGGCGTTCTTCGAGGAACGGGCGGCTGCCGACGTGTTTCGCTTGCAGGACGAGGAGAGCCTGGCGATCGACGGCGCGCTTGCTGCCGAAGGCGCGACGCTCAGCCTGCTCGACGCACTGGAAAAGGCCGGCCCCTTCGGCGCCGGCCACGTTGCGCCGGTCTTCGTGCTGCCGCGCCATCGGCTGGCCGACGCCCGGCCGGTCGGCACCAACCACATACGCTGTGAATTGCAGTCGGACAGCGGCGGCCGTATCCAGGCGATCGCCTTTCGTGCCGTCGATACGGCGCTTGGCGAATTCCTGTTCAAGAACCGTGGCAAGAGCATACACGTCGCCGGCTCGCTGTCCGGTAATTACTGGAACGGCAACCGCTCGGTGCAATTTCGGATTGTCGATGCGGCGCGGGCATAGCTGCGCCAGTAGCTATGCAGCCTGGTCGGCCGGCGCATAACGCATTAGCGTCACGTCCTGCGACAGGCTTTCCCTGCCAAGCGGTTTCAGCGTCAGCGACAGGCCAGACTGGAAGTACGGCTTGCCGCCCCCCAGCACGACGGGGTGCATGTACAGCCGGTATTCATCGATAAGCCCTGCTCGTGCCAGATCGGCGGCAAGGTCTGCGCCGCCGAGGATGACGAGGCCATCCGTCCTTGACTTGAGTGAGCTCACCGCGGTCTCGGCATCGCCATTCACCAGCCGGGCATTGGGCCCGACCTGCCGAAGCGTGGTCGAGAAGACGATCTTCGGCGTCTCTCGCCACGCGCGGGCAAAGTCCCGCTCGACCTCGGTGGCGCCGGTCTCGCGCTCGGGGCTGTCCCAGAAGCGCATCGTCTCGTACATCCGCCGCCCGGCAAGGACTGCTGAGGCTTGCCTCATCATGTCGTTGAAATGCTGATGCAATTCTGTCCCGGGCACCGGCAGCGCGATATCCTCGTCGGATCGGGCGATATAGCCGTCCAAAGAGGTGAGCATGGAATAAACGAGCCTGGCCATTGGCGCCTCCGTATAAAAGCATAGGCCAGCATAACCAATTGCATTTTGCAATCAGATTTCGAACAACACGGCAGATGAAATTGTCGGCAATGCCTCAAGTGTGCGGCATCACTCCGTCGATGGGAGCTACCCGCGGTGTCTCGGACGCCGGCTGGCCTCAGGCGAGGACGGTCTGCAGCCGGGTCAGTTCGCCGATCTGTGCCATCGTCGCCTGATAGCCGAGTTGGATCGCTTCGTCGGCGCGATGGAATTCGGTGAGGCCAATATGGCTGAGTTTGGGCTGCAGTGACATATCTGGCGGATCGCCGGCCAGCCTGGCACGCGAGATGCGGTCCTGGATGATATTGAAAGCCTCGACCATTACGCCGGTGATGCCGAGGCGTGTCTGATGCGACTGGTGCCCGGTGTCGATCTGGCCCGGCCTTGCCGCGTCCTTTTCGACGACCAGTTCGCCGGCGCTGTGCTTGATCACGGCGGCACGGCCGAACAGGTCGTAATGGAGGTTGACCGCCACGACGAGCGGCTGCTCGTAGGCGCGGCAGACCGAAACCGGTACCGGATTGACCAGCGCGCCGTCGACCAGCATGCGGCCGTTGCAATTCACCGGCTCGAACACGCCGGGCAATGCGTAGGACGCGCGCATGGCTGTGATCAGCGAGCCGTGCGACAGCCAGATCTCGTGGCCGGTGCGGATTTCCGATGCGACGCTGACGAAAGGTCTTGGCAAGTCCTCGAAACGGACGCCCGCCACATGCTCGCGCAGACGGGCATCGAGTTTCATGCCGCCGAACAGGCCGCTGCCGCGCAGGTTGAGATCGAGCAGGCCAAAAATGCGCCGCTTGGTCAGGCTGCGGGCGAACTCTTCCAGCTCATCCAGTTTGCCGGCGAGATAACAGCCGCCCACCAGCGCGCCGATCGAGGTGCCGGCGATCATCGAAACTTCGATGCCAGCTTCGTCGAGCGCGCGAAGCACGCCGATATGAGCCCAGCCTCTGGCGCAACCACCGCCCAAAGCGAGCGAAATGCCTGTTTTCTTGGGAGGTTTCGTTTCGGACGCGCCGCCGGGAGAGGTCAGGCCGTTGGCCTCCCTGACATCCGGTCTGTTACGCAATGACGCCCACTCGAGCATCATGATCTCCCTTGTCCCACATCACTCATATCAGAAGGATGTTTGAGAATAGTGAACATAAGTGGTTCGTGAGTATGGAATGGTTCACAGAGGCTTCCGATACGTGATTTCCGCATCGAACAGCGGCTTGCTGCCGTCGTCAACAAGCGTCCCCTTGCCGTCGACAAGCCCCACCGTCCGATAAAAGCAAGAACGCCTGCCGGTGTGACAGGTTGCGTCGTGGCCCAACACTTTGACGCGCAGCCACAATGCATCCTGATCGCAGTCGGTGCGCATCTCGACGACATGCTGGAAATTGCCCGAGGTTTCGCCCTTCTTCCAAAGTGCACTGCGCGAGCGCGACCAGTAGTGGGCGATGCCGGTTTCCAGTGTCAGCGCCAAGGCTTGCGCATTCATATGCGCAACCATAAGCAGCATGCCGTCTTCCGCATCGGTGACGACGACGGTGACAAGGCCGACGGAGTCGAAGCGCGGCGAAAACACCGCGCCTTCCTCCAGGGCTTTCTTGTCCGATGGAGTTTTGGGAAATTCCAGTGCCGACATCGCCGGTAGATCTTCCTGTTTGACCACTATCTCTGGACAAACGTTTCCGTTTGTCCGCGAAAACCGGTCGGCGTTTTTCGGGATCATGGCCTAGCGATATCGGCCTAGACGTTATGCCCCGCCGCCGCGAACCATGGTGACGAAACGAACCTGCTCCTCGGGCGTGTCCTTGAAAACGCCGGTGAAAGTGGAGGTGAGGGTGGTGGATCCCTGCTTGCGGATGCCGCGCATGGCCATGCACATGTGCTCGGCCTCGATCATGACAGCGACGCCGCGCGGATTGAGCACATCCTGGATGACGCCGGCGATCTGCGCGGTCAGCGCCTCCTGCGTCTGCAGGCGATGGGCGAAGATATCGACGACACGTGCGATTTTGGACAGGCCGACGACCTTGCCATCCGGCAGGTAGCCGACATGCGCCTTGCCGATGATCGGCACCATGTGGTGCTCGCAATGCGAATGGAACTGGATATCCTTGACGATGACGAGATCGTCGTAGCCGGCGACCTCCTCGAAGGTGCGGCCGAGTTCGTCGGCCGGGCACATGTCATAGCCGCCGAACATCTCGCGGTAGGCCTTGGCAACGCGCTTGGGTGTGTCGATCAGCCCCTCGCGGTCCGGATTGTCACCGGTCCAGCGCAGCAATGTCCGCACGGCGGCCTCGACCTCCGCCTCGCTCGGCCGGTCGGTGACCGGCTTTTCCATGTAGGCGGCCTGGGGCATGAGTTTCTTGATGACGGCATCCATAAAAGGCGTCTCCCGTAGTTCCTCTCCAAGGAGGAACGAGTTGAACGGACCACGACCTTTCGGTGTCGGAAACTCGCCCCGTTTCCAGCCCCGCAAGCGGCGTGAACTTCCCGGCCAGGACATCGGCGCCCATCGCCTTGTCGTTACCGGACTGCCGGCATTATATAAGGTCGTAGCGAGCGAAAGGAAGACGCAGCAGCGGCAATCGCTGTTCGCTTGGCGGCGACGGATTGGAAAATAATGATCAACGATGTCTACAACGCGAAAATTCTCGGTTTTGCCGGAAACATCGCCCGCATCGGCCGGCTCGACCATCCGGACGCGACCGCCAAGGCGCATTCCAAGCTGTGCGGTTCGACCGTTACCGTCGATCTCAAGATGGAGGACGGGGTGGTCACCGATTTCGCCCACGACGTGAAGGCCTGCGCGCTCGGCCAGGCGTCGTCCTCGATCATGGCGCAGCACGTCGTCGGCGCGAGCGCCGAGGAATTGCGCACGGTGCGCGAAGCGATGCTGAGAATGCTGAAAGAGAACGGCGCACCGCCGGAAGGGCGCTTCGCTGACCTCAAATATTTGGAGCCGGTGCGCGACTACAAGGCACGGCATGCCTCGACCATGCTGACCTTTGACGCCGTGGTCGACGCCATCGGCCAGATCGAGAAGAAGCGCGCCGAACAAGCGGCCTGATCTTGCCATTTTGTGGCGCGAGGTCGTCCTCACATTCCACCGGCACAGGACACAACGGGCGGGCGTCCGGCAGTCGGCGTAAACGACATCGACACGCTTCTCGAAAAATACAACAAGGCAAAGTCGCGGGAGCTCCGGCTCGGGAACCGGCTTAGTCCTTTGCTTCCAATGTCCGTCTGCTTTCGGCAAATTCGCTTCTGACCCAGTCGGCGAACGCCGCCGCCGGCTCGGAAAGCTCCTTCAAGCTCCTGGCCACCAGCCAGTAGCCGCCGGACGCAACGTCGATGTCGAACGGCTTGACCAGCGCGCCCGTTTCGAGCTCCTTGCCGATCTGCAAGAGATCGCCCAACGCCACGCCATGTCCGAGCAGGGCCGCCTGCTTTGAAAGCGATATGTCCGCCAGCATCGGCCCCCGCGCGGGCACTGCATCGGCGGGCACGCCGGCGGCTTCGAACCAGCGCGTCCAGCCCTGGCGATTTTCCTCATGCAAAAGTGTGTAGCGGGCAAGGTCGATCGGCTTCTCGAGGGGAGGGCCCGAGGCGAGCAGCGCCGGCGACAAAACCGGTGAATCGACCGTGGAGGCAAGCCGCTCTGCCTGGCTGCGGGGCCAGGAGGTCGCGTTGGCGCTGAAGCGCAAGGCAAGCTCGGGTTGATCGCTGCGGAATTCGATCAGCCTGGCATCGACTTCGAGGGACACGTCGATATCGGGCCGCAACTGGCGAAACCGGTTGAGCCGGGGCACCAGCCAGACGGAGGCAAGCGACGGCTCGACGCTGACACGAACCACGGACTGCGCCGGGGCTGCCACCAACTCGCCGAGCAGCCGATCGATGGCGTCGAAACTTCTGACAAGCTGATCAAGCAGCCGGCGGCCGGTGTCGGTGAGTTCGACACGGCGATGGTGACGTTCGAACAAGGGCTGGCGCAGGAAGGTTTCAAGTTCGCGGATCTGGCGGCTGATCGCCGCCTGGGAAACGAAAAGCTCCTCCGCGGCCTTGCTGAAGCTCAGGTGCCGGCCCGCCGCCTCGAAACTCCTCAATGCCGTTAAAGGCAGCCGCCCGCGCTTCATTCGCATAACCCAGGATTATCCGAAGTGGAAATTATACTCGTTTGAGGGCCAAGGCCAGCGGCGGTCTAATCGCGTCAAAGGAGACCGACCATGATCCAGTTCCTGAGCATCTTTGGCGATGTGATGCGGGTCGCAACGTTCCAATGGCGTGACGAAAGACACCGCGCAAGGTGTGGCGAAGAGCCTGTCCGCCACGGCCGCTGGGCGCCTCCGGTTGACAGGCTGCCGTCTCGTCGCTCCCGCCCATGACTGCACAGGGGACAGAGGCGGGGATTGCGTTCTCCCGACGAAGCTCACATCTATCGCAGGGAAACGCGATACGGAGACTGCGGTGCACGACCGGCATGGGCATGCCCATACTGTCAGACCGCCGGGGCGGGGGCGCAACTGGCCCGGCCCGTGGCGCAAGACGCCTGGCCGTTTGCTTGGCACTTCGTTCGTACGTCTCTATCAACTGACTTTATCCGGTTTTGTCGGCAATTCGTGCCGGCATCTGCCGACCTGTTCCGAGTACGCGCATGAGGCGATCGCCCGCCATGGCCTGTGGGCCGGCGGCTGGATGGGGTTTTTCCGCGTGCTGCGCTGCGGACCATTCGGCACGCACGGCATCGACCTGGTGCCGGAAGTGCTGGCCGACCGTTATGTCTGGTTCATGCCCTGGCGGTACTGGCGGATCGGCCGCAAGCGCGCCGAAACGGGCGCATAACCGAGCCGGCCACACATTTGGCGGCACTGCATGTTTACGATCCGGTAGGGTTAACGCAAGCCTGCACAAAGACTGCGCATTTGAGACAAAATCGAGACAAGAGACCTCGCTAAGCCCGCTCGCGAACACCCTTCTGGAGCGAGCACCAATGCGTAACATCGACCGTCTTCCCTTTATCCTGGCCGGAGTCCTCTTCCTGCTCGCCTGGCTGCTGGGGTTCCCGATGCGCGCGCAGTCGGCGCCGCTTGGGGATGTGCAGTGCACGCTTATCACTGACGCGGCGACCGGCAAGGTGCTTTACCAGGACGGCACCTGCGACCAGCGGTTCAGCCCGGCCTCGACGTTCAAGGTGCCACTTTCGCTGATCGGCTATGACGCCGGGATCCTGAGCGACGAGCACACGCCGAGTTGGGACTACAAACCCGAGTTCGCGGCCGTGAAGCGGGACCAGAAGACAGTCGACCCGACGATCTGGGAAAAGGATTCGATCCTCTGGTATTCGCGTGAAATCACTCGCAAGCTTGGACCGGAGAGCTTTGCCGGCTATGTCTCGAAACTCGACTATGGCAACAAAGACGTTTCCGGCAATCCCGGCAAGAATGACGGGCTTACCCATTCCTGGGTCAACTCCTCGCTCAAGATCACGCCGGTCGAGCAGGTCGATTTCCTGCGCAAGCTGCTGGCGCGCAAGCTCCCGGTCTCGGCCAGGGCCTACGACATGACGTCAGCCATCATCCCGACATTCCAGGCCGGAGGCTGGACGGTGCAAGGCAAGACCGGCAGCACAAGGCTGGCCAATGATGCCGACAAGATCAGGGACAAACGTTCGCTCGGCTGGTTCGTCGGCTGGGCGAAAAAGGACGGCCAAGAGATCGTCTTTGCCCGCCTGGTCGTCGATGCCACCCGCACCGATATGCCAAAAGGCCTCAAGACGCGGGCGGCGTTTCTGAAAGACCTGCCGTTGCTGGTGAAATGAGCCTTGTTTTTCCGCAATTCCAAGGGAAAGCGCTCAGCGCTTTTCCCGGGCACGCTTTTCCTGGAATTGCTTAAGCGCTTCGGCGCGCGCGGATGATGTGGCCGCCGGAAGTGTTCGTCATTTCCTTCGGGGCCTCGGAAAAACGGGCGGCGATATCGCCGCTCTCGATATCTTCAATCTCGTCGAGGCCGAGCTCGCCCAGGGATTTCGCCAGCTCGGCCGGAACGAAGAAGCTGATCCATGGCTCCCCGACAGATGCGACGCGGGCCGCATGGAAGGCCAGCGCCGCCTGTCCCGCCGCGTCGCGGTTCGTCGCCGGTTCGCTGTAGTCGAACACGACCTCCGAGCCGGGGACACTCGCTATCCAGGACAAGGTTCTGAAGATCGCTTCCTTCGTCAGGTAGGGAACGACCCCCAGCCAGATGAAGAAACTCGGCGCGGTCGACTGCAAACCGGCCGCGGCCAGTTCCGCCGACAGGCTTTGCCGCTCGAAATCGACCGGCACGAATCTCGCGGCGAGAGGCTCGGCGAGACCGCTATCGGCAATGCATTTACGTTTCCAGGCTTGCGTGGCCGGGTGATCGACTTCGAACACGCCGAGGTAGGGATACGGATTGCGCAGCGAAAACGTATCGAGGCCGGCGCCAAGCACGACGAGTTGGCGGACACCGCGATGCACCGCGGCCGCCAGCCAGTCCTCGGCGAAGCGGGCGCGCGCTGCCACGAACAGACGCATGCGCCGGCTGCGTTCGTCTTCCCCTTCAAGCTCGCGCCCCGAGGGCGCGGCTTCACCCAGAATCGCGATCGCGTAGGGATCGCGAAACAGCTCCGCCTGCGGCGAAAATTGATGCAGAGCCCTCATGCGGGCGACGCCAAGGGCGGTTCGGCTGGGTGTTGCGTTGTCCATAGCGACAATTCCAGACGATTGCGGCGATGTTCGCAAGCCTGGGCGGAGGGCTGCGACATCTCTGCCGACATTTCCTGACGGCCGGACAGTCAGCACTCTTTACCTGGCACGGCGCTGCCTCTAAAACCCGCGCTGCCGTTTGTCCATGTTATTGGCGCATCCGGTTTTATCGTGTGCATGCCGTAACCCCAGGACCGTCATACATTTCTGGGTGACATGCATTTCACCACCCGCGCTCGTTTGCGGGACTGGATAGGAGAACCATATGCTGAATTCCGTTTCCCTGACATTTCCCGATGGCTCCGTCCGCGACTACGACGCGGCGATGACCGGTGCCGGCCTTGCCGAATCGATCTCGAAGTCGCTGGCCAAGAAGGCCGTCGCCTACGCCATTGATCGCACCGTGCGTGACCTCTCCGACCCGCTCGGCAAGTCCGGCAAGGTCGAGATCATCACCCGCGACGATGCGCGCGCTCTCGAGCTCATCCGCCACGACACGGCGCATGTGCTGGCGGAAGCCGTGCAGGAATTGTGGCCGGGAACGCAGGTGACCATCGGACCGGTGATCGAGAACGGATTCTACTACGACTTCGCCCGCAACGAGCCGTTCACTCCGGACGACTTTCCGGTGATCGAGAAGAAGATGCGCGAGATCATCGCGCGCAACAAGCCGTTCACCAAGGAAGTGTGGTCGCGCGACAAGGCGAAAAAGGTCTTCGCCGACAAGGGCGAGCGCTACAAGCTTGAACTGATCGACGCCATTCCCGAGGATCAGGACCTCAAGATCTATGCGCAAGGCGACTGGTTCGACCTCTGCCGTGGCCCGCACATGGCCTCGACCGGCCAGATCGGCAACGCCTTCAAGCTGATGAAGGTGGCCGGTGCCTATTGGCGCGGCGATTCGAACAACCCGATGCTGACGCGCATCTACGGCACGGCCTGGGCCGACCAGGCGCAGCTCGAGGCCTACCAGACGATGCTGGAGGAGGCCGAGAAGCGGGACCACCGCAAGCTTGGGCGGGAGATGGACCTGTTCCATTTCCAGGAAGAGGGGCCGGGCGTCGTCTTCTGGCACGCCAAGGGCTGGAAGATGTTCCAGAATCTGGTCAACTACATGCGCCGCCGGCTCGACGAGCAGGGCTACCAGGAGGTCAACGCGCCGCAGGTGCTCGACAAGAGCCTATGGGAGACCTCAGGCCATTGGGGCTGGTATCGCGATGCCATGTTCAAGGTGACGGTGGCCGGCGACGATACGGACGACGACCGCGTCTTCGCGCTGAAGCCGATGAACTGCCCGGGCCATGTGCAGATTTTCAAGCATGGGTTGAAGTCATATCGCGATCTGCCCGTAAAACTTGCCGAATTCGGCAATGTGCACCGCTACGAACCGTCGGGCGCGCTGCACGGTCTGATGCGCGTGCGCGGCTTCACGCAGGATGATGCGCATATCTTCTGCACCGAGGAGCAGCTGGCGTCGGAATGCCTGCGCATCAACGATTTGATCCTGTCGACCTATGCCGATTTCGGCTTCGACGAAATCAGCGTCAAGCTGTCGACGCGGCCGGACAAGCGTGTCGGCACCGACGAGGCCTGGGACCATGCCGAGGCGATCATGGGCAGCGTGCTGGAGACCATAAGGACGCGGTCCGGCAATCGGATCAAGACCTCGATCAATCCGGGCGAGGGCGCCTTCTATGGGCCGAAGTTCGAATATGTGTTGAAGGACGCCATCGGCCGGGAATGGCAATGCGGCACCACGCAGGTCGATTTCAACCTGCCGGAACGCTTTGGCGCCTTCTACATCGGCTCGGATTCGGAGAAGAAGCAGCCGGTCATGGTGCATCGCGCCATCTGCGGTTCGATGGAGCGCTTCCTCGGCATCCTGATCGAGAATTATTCCGGCCATTTCCCGCTGTGGTTCGCACCGCTGCAGGTGGTGGTGGCAACGATCACATCGGAGGCGGACAGCTACGCGACCGAGGTGGTGGCAAAGCTGAAGGCCGCCGGCATGCTGGCGGAAGCCGATCTGCGCAACGAGAAGATCAACTACAAGGTTCGCGAACACTCGCTGGCCAAGGTGCCGGTCATCCTCGTCTGCGGCAAACGCGAGGCGGAGGAACAGACGGTCAACATCCGTCGGCTCGGCTCGCGCGACCAGGAGTCGCTTGGCCTCGCCGAGGCGATCGCGCAACTGGCCGAAGAGGCAGTTACGCCGGACCGCAGGCGCAAACGCGCGGCCTGATCCCATAGTCCCGGGAATGGCGGTGGAGCGATCCACCGCCATTTTCATATCCCTGTCACGGCAACCTTGTACCGAGCCCTCATGCTCAAGCTGAAGACGCGCGAAAAACCGTTTCCCGAGCTTTCCTATGCCAATCCGCGACAGCCGGCGCTGACGCGCTGGGTCATCCATTCCATTGAAGGCCTGTCAGGGCGCGACCGCTATGCCGCGCTCTATGATTTCTGGCGCCGCCAGGTGGTGCCATCAGGCGAGCGCGTGTTCAGCCGCATGCTCGACCTGATCGAGGTGCGGATACGCAGCGCCGACCAATGGCCGCCCGCGCCATTACCGGACACGCCGCTGGTGATCGTGGCCAACCATCCGTTCGGCATCGGCGACGGCATTGCCGTGTTGTCGCTGGCGGAGCAGCTCGGGCGGCCGTTCAGGGTGATGATCCACAAGGATCTGCTCAAGATCCGCGAGATGGAGCCCTATTCGCTGCCGATCGACTTTTCCGAGACCAAGGAAGCGCTGAAGAACAACATCGCCGTCCGCCACGAGGCGGTGCGGCTGCTGAAGGAGGGTGTCACCATCGTGGTGTTCCCCGCCGGTGGCGTCGCCACCGCGCCGAAAGGCTTTGGCCGGGCGCGCGACCTGCCATGGAAGATGTTCCCGGCGCGTCTCGTGCAGGATGCCAAGGCCTCCGTCATTCCGATGCATTTTTCCGGACAGAATGGCAGGCTGTTCCATCTGGTCAGCGGGCCGATGAACATGGCCGATCGCGATGGCCGCGTGGCCAAATTCGTCGGCAAGGCTTCGCTGACCCTGCGCCTTTCGATGCTGATCCACGAATTCGCGCGGCTGTCCGGCAAGGCGATCGACGTGCGCGTCGGCGACGTTCTGAGCTGGAGCCACCTGGAGCCGCTGCGCGACCGCAAGGCATTGCTCGACCGGCTTTACCGCGGTGTGTTCGACCTAGCGCCGCAAGTGCCGCGCCGCCGGATTCCGTTCCTGCCGGCGCGGACGAAACTGGCAGCCTGAGGCTAGTCCGCGCCTTCTTCGGGGTCCATGGCCGCGGCTTCGGACGCCAGAACCTCGATTTCCTGGTTCTGACCGGCCACCACCGTGAAATCCTTCTGGTAGATGCGGTCGCGGTTCTTGGCGATGATGGTGTAGTCACCCTCGGCAAGCACCATCGAGGCGAAGGCGCCGACGGTCTCCTTGATCGGATCGCCGGATTCGTTGAGCAGTGACCATGACGTGTCGGCGATGGCTTCGCCGCCGGTTTCGCGTACCAGCTTCATGGTGATCTCGGCGGCATGATGCTCGACGGTGGCTTCGGTCAGCTTGCCGGCCTCGACGCGGATGTCGGAGCGGATTACCGCATTGACCGCACCGTAGGTCGAGACGACATGGTAGATGCCGGCATTGAGCCGCACGACGCTGTTGGGCTCGACATCGGGAATGATCAGCGCGCGGTCGCCATTGGCCTCGGCCGTGCCTTCATAGATCGAGAAACGCAGTTTTTTCGGGGGAATTCGCACGCCGCCGGACAGAACCGCGTCGAGCTTCAGGCCGCCGGCGTCGAGCACGAGGCTTTCCCGCTTGGCTTCCTTGCCGACAGTGATGCGCTTGGTGGCACCGGCGCGGCCATACGAGGCATGGACCAGATAGCTGCCGGGCTCGAGCTGGAAGACGGCGCTGCCGCCATGCGCGGAGGCCACCATCGGCAATTTGCCGTTGACGGCTTCGGGCTTGAAGACACGCCAGACCAGGCCACGGGTGATGTCGGTGCCCTTGTCGGTCAGCTGCGCCGACAAAGTAATGGCGCCACCGCCGCCAAGCGCCAGCGGGGCTTCGCTCTTGGGCGTCGCGTAGCTCGAAATTCCGGGGAGTTTCAGGTCGCCCACGCCATCCTTTTCCTGCGCAGCAGCCAGGGAGACCGGCAGCATGAACAGCGCGGCGCAGAGCCAGACCAGGAAAAGACGCAGTCGCCCCTCAAACATGCCTTGCGTTGAAGCCCATGGCGGTGGCAATTTCAAGGCTTAAGAGTCCGATCCGCGGACTCTTGAGCCTGGCGCTGGCGCGCCTTTGCCCGAGCCGCCCGAATTCTCGATGGTGCGCTTCAGCTCAAAACAGAGTGTTCAGGAGACTTGCGCCCATGGCGTCGCCGATCATCGACTTCCTGCTGACCCGAAATTCAGCACCGATTCCGGACCTCAAGGCGCCAGCGCCTAGCGATGCCGATATCGCAACGATGATTGCTGCTGCCACGCGCGTCCCTGACCATGGCCGGCTCGAACCCTGGCGTTTCATCCTCTATCGCGGCGATGCCCGTGTCGAGATCGGCAAGAAGCTGGCGGCGCTTGCCGAACAGAGGGAAGGGCCGCTGCCCGAGGGCCGCCGCAACCAGGAATTGGCGCGCTTTTCGCGCGCGCCGCTGGTGATTGGCGTGGTGTCGGTGCCGAAGGAGAACCCCAAGATCCCGCAATGGGAGATGTTCCTGTCCGGCGGCATGGCGGCGATGAACCTGATGATCGCAGCCAATGCGCTGGGCTATGGCACAAACATGATCAGCAACTGGTATTCCGACGTGCCGGAGGGCAGGGCGATCCTTGGACTGGCGCCGCAGGAGCGCATCGTCGGTTTCATCCATATCGGCTCCTATGCGGGCCCGGCGCCGGAGCGGCCAAGGCCCGATCCGGCAAAGCTCTATGCCGATTACTCAGGGCCCTGGGCGGGCTGAATGTTCTACGAGCCGTCCAAGGGGCACGGGCTGCCGCATGATCCGTCGAAGGCGATCGTGGCGCCGCGGCCGATCGGCTGGATATCGACGCTGAATGGGGCAGGCGAGATCAACCTGGCGCCATACTCCTTCTTCAATGCCGTTTCGACGCGACCCTTCATCGTCTGGTTCTCCTCGGAGGGCGAGAAGGACAGCGCTACCTTTGCCCAGGAGACCGGCGAGTTCGTCGCCAATCTGGTCAGCCGCGATCTCGCGGAGAAGATGAATTATACGTCCGTCAACGCGCCGCGCGGCGTCAACGAGTTCGTCTATGCCGATCTCGCCATGGCGCCTTCGCGTCTGGTGAAGCCGCCGCGCGTGGCGGCCGCGCCTGCCGCGCTGGAATGCCGGGTGACGGAGGTGTTTCGCCCGAAGGCGCTGGATGGAACGCCGACGAGCGCCGTCGTTGTCGCCGGTGAGGTGGTCGGCGTGCATATTGACGACGCTTTCCTGAAAGACGGCCTGTTCGACATCACCAAGGCCGGCAATGTGGCTCGGCTCGGCTACATGGACTACGCCAGCGTCGACGAGGTCTTTTCGATGCGCCGGCCACGTTGGGGCAAAGAGTAGGGTTCTGGACCTGGCAAGTCACCGCGCCTTGTCGGCTTTCCGTCGGGCCGTCATGACGGCTCTGATATAGCCGGGTTCTCCGATCCGTATGCTGCCGTCGGGAAGGCCGAGGATGCGGTCGAGAGCGATTTCGTAGAGCCTGACGCGTTTTTCCAGGACTTCGATCGCGACCTCCATATCGGCATCGCTGCCGCCGGCAATCGCCTTGGCGACGACATCGTGCGTGGCCAAGCCGAACTGCATGACAATATCAGCCACACCCTCCGGATCGAAGGTCCTGAAGGTGCCGTCTTCGACACCTTGCCGAATGATCTTGACCAGCAGGGGCGAAAACGACGCGTTGGCTGCCAGGTTGATGCGATGGAAAAGCACCAGGTTCTCCGGCCGGAACATCGTTTCGAAAAGAGCCCAGGCCTCCGCCGCGGTCTCGATCTTGGCCTGCCGAGACTGGCTGAGCAGGCTGTTCAGCCGGCCAAGCGGGTCGAGGCCGGGATCATCAAGTATACCCTGGACCCCAGCCAGCGCCTGCCGCGCGAAACGGTCGGCCAAGGCTTCCAGAAGAGCCTCCTTGGAGGGGAAGTAGTGATAGAAGGCACCCTTCGAGATGCCGGCGGAGGCTATCACGTCGTTGAGGCTCGCTCTGTCGTAGCCCTGCGTCAGGAACAGGGCCTGGGCATGGTCCAGAATGTCTTCTCGCCTGATCTCTGGATGCTTGATGACACGGGGCATGACCAGATCTTCTGCACGCGACGGCTGTTCCCGTCCAGCACTCATATCAGATAGTCCGCTTGAAATATAGACCGCCGGTCGGTATGATAGACCATTGGTCTATTTCAACCAATGGGGCGAAGGGCATAACGTGGAAGGTCGATCATGATCGCGAAATTGGTGGTTCAGACATTCATCTGGTTCGGCGTCATGGGCGCCTTGCTCTTCCTGTCGGCCGGAACGGTGCATTGGCCAGGGGCATGGGTCTATCTGATCGTGATGATGGGGCTCAGCCTCACCATGGGGGTGGCGCTGGCGCGGCGCGATCCGGGCCTGATGAACGAGCGGTTGAGTCCTCCCATCCAGAAGGATCAGACCCCGGCCGACAAGGTCCTCCTCTCCATACTTCTCATCGGCATCTTCGGCTGGCTGAGCTTCATGGGATTCGACTTCCGTTTCGGCTGGTCGCCGGTCCCGTTCTGGGCGCAGGCGGTCGGCGCGATGGTCATGGTGGTCGGCATCTGGATCTGCTACCTGACCATGCTAGAGAACAGTTTCGCGGCACCCGTGGTGAAGATCCAGGACGAACGCGGACAGCACGTCATCACCACGGGCCCCTACAGCTACGTTCGTCACCCGATGTATGCCGGCGCCATCCTCTTCTTCGCCGGCACGGCACTCCTGCTTGGCTCCTGGTGGGGGCTGGTATCGGTGCTCGCGTTCGTCGTTCTCCTGGCCATCCGCACCTTCATCGAGGAGAAGACGCTGCGCACCGGCCTGCGCGGCTATGACGACTACACAACGCGGGTGCGCTATCGCCTGATCCCGATGGTCTGGTAGCAGCGACCCCAGAGACGCGTGCGGCAGGTTCGCCTCTCCGCGGCTTCCTTAGCCGTGGCCGCGCGAAAACGATTCCCCTTCCTCTGAACACACGCTAAGAGAGCGGCTTCGGCGATGCGTTGGGCTGGCGCATCGACCTTGGAATAGTGCGGGGGCACCAGTGGCATGAAGAGACGAGACACGCTGGGAACCCGGCTGCGCTACGGCTTCGACAAGAGCATGGCCGCCGGCCCGATCGCGCTGATCGGCTGGCTTGCGGTCGTTTCCCTGCTGATCATCGTCGCCGCGGCGGCTTTCCTTGCGGTGACCCGCATCGCGCCGGAAGGCGGCGAGCCGCTGAACTTTTTCGAAGCGTTCTGGGAATCGCTGATGCGCACGCTCGATTCCGGGACGATGGGCGGCGACACCGGCTGGGCCTTCCGCATCGTCATGCTGGTCGTCACGCTTTCCGGCATCTTCGTCGTGTCTGCCCTCATCGGCGTGCTCAGCGCCGGCGTCGACAGCAAGCTCGATGAATTGCGCAAGGGCCGTTCGCGCGTCCTGGAGGCCGATCATACCATCATCCTCAACTGGTCGCCGTCGATCTTCGACGTCATCTCCGAGCTCGTCATCGCCAATGCCAGCCGCCGCCGTCCGCGCATCGTCGTCATGGCCAATATGGACAAGGTCGCGATGGAGGACGAAATCACCGCCAAGGTCGGCAAACTGGGCAACACGCGCATCATCTGCCGCAGTGGCGATCCGACGGATCTCTATGATCTGGCCATCGTCAATCCGCAGACTTCGCGGTCGGTCATCGTTCTGTCGCCGGACGGTGACGATCCGGATTCGCAGGTCATCAAGACGGTGCTGGCGCTGGTCAACGACCCGAGCCGGCGCACCGACCCCTATAACATCGCCGCCGAAATCCGCGACGGCAAGAATGCCGAGGTCGCCCGCGTCGTCGGCGGGGCCGAGGTGCAGCTCGTGCTGGCCGATCAGCTGATCTCGCGCATCGTCGTGCATTCGAGCCGACAGTCGGGCCTGAGCGGCGTCTATTCGGAGCTGCTCGACTTCGACGGCTGCGAGATCTATACGACGGCGCAGCCGGAACTCACCGGCAAGACCTTCGGCGAGGCGGTGATGGCCTATGAGCATTGCACGCTGATCGGGCTTTGCGACCATAAGGGGCACGTCAATCTCAACCCGTCGTCGGAGCTGGTAATCGACAAGGACATGCGCGCCATCATCATCGCCGAGGACGATGCCGCGATCAGGTTCGGCAGCACTGCGATCCAGATCGATGCAGCGGCGATCCGCGGGCCACAGCCTGTCGAGGCGAAGCCGGAGCGCACGCTGATCCTCGGCTGGAACCGGCGCGGGCCTATCATCACCTATGAACTGTCGCGCTATGTCGCGCCTGGTTCGATCCTGACCATCGCCGCCGATACGCCTGGCCTCGAGCAGGAAGTTGCCGGACTGCCGGTCGCCGGCGACAATCTGTCGGTTTCCTGCCGCATCACCGACACGTCGAGCAGCACGGCGCTTTCGAGCCTGGACGTGCCTTCCTTCGACCACGTGCTCGTCCTCGGCTATAGCGAAACCATGGCCGCGCAGCCGGCCGACACGCGCACGCTGGTGACATTGCTGCATCTGCGCAAGATCGCCGATGATGCCGGCCTGCACATCTCCATCGTCAGCGAGATGATCGACGTGCGCAACCGCGAGCTTGCGGCGGTAACCAAGGCCGATGATTTCGTCGTCAGCAACCGGTTGGTCAGCCTGATGCTGGCGCAGGCCTCCGAGAACCCGTATCTGGCCGCGATCTTCGATGATTTGCTCGACGAGCAAGGCTCCGAAATCTACATGCGCCCAGTCGCCGATTATGTCGCCATCGACCAGCCCTTGACCTTTTGGACGATCGCGGAATCGGCGCGGCTGCGCGGCGAGATCGCCATAGGCTACCGGCGCATCCGCGCCGGGGATGCCGACCAGCGGGCGCTGGGCGGCGTCACCGTCAATCCCCTGAGGTCGGAAGCGCTGGCCTACCTGCCCGAAGACCGGATCATCGTGCTGGCGCGGGACTGACGAGCAAAGGCTCGCCAGACTAAACGGAGATCCCTGCCGCCTTCGCGCGCGCCAGCAGCCGTTCGGCCAGCCGCAGGTGCGGGCGGTCGAACATTTTGCCGTCAATGCCGATGACACCGGGATTTCCCGCGGCCTCGAACGCCGCGACGATCGCCGCCGACCGCTTCACCGCCTCGGCCGAGGGCGTGAAGGCGGCGTTGATGACGGGCACCTGATCGGGGTGGATGGCCATCTTGCCGGTGAAGCCGTCGCGTTCGGCCTCCGCGCATTCCGCGGCGAAGGCAGCCATGTCGCGAAAGTTCGGGAACACGGTGTCGATCGCCGCGACCTCAGCGGCACCCGCCGCCAGGATGGTCGTCAGGCGAGCGTGGCGGAACACGTCGGTGTAGCGGCCGTGCTCGTCGCGGGCCGTGCGTGCGCCGACCGCCGCGGACAGATCTTCCGCGCCCCAGGTGAGGCCGGCGAGCCGTGCGCTCGCGCCGGCATAGCTCGCGGCGGCGAGTACACCCGCCGGGGTTTCGGTGATGATCGGTACAATCTTGATGGTGGCGTCGGACAGGCCGTTCTCGGCCTCCCGGACCCTAAGCCTTGCCGAGAGCTGCTGGACATCCTGGCCGCTGTTGGATTTCGGCAGCATGACCCCGTCCGGCTTCACCGGAACGAGCGCGGCAAGATCATCATCCGTCAATCCCGTCGACAGATCGTTGACCCTGATATAGATCGCCGAGCCGATCTGCCCCCTGCGTTCGGCGATAAAGCGTGCCGCGACCACGCGCGCCGTCGCCTTGTTCTGCGGCGCCACGGAATCTTCGAGGTCGACGATGACGACGTCGGCGCCGGCGCCGAATCCCTTTTCCAGCTTTCGCTCGGAATCGCCGGGAACGAACAGCAGCGAGCGCATCAGGCGGTCTTCTTCAGCATCATCGCTTGCCTGGTGCACTTGGCGACCAGGTCGCCATGCTGGTTGTAGGCGCGGTGCTCGAATTCGACGATGCCGCGATCCGGCTTCGATTTCGATTCCCGCACCGAGATGACAGTGGTCTCGACGCGGATGGTGTCGCCGTGGAAGACCGGATGCGGAAACACCGTTTCCTTCATGCCGAGATTGGCGACCGTCGTGCCGACCGTGATGTCGTTGACCGAAATGCCGATCATCAGGCCGAGCGTGAACAGCGAGTTGACCAGCGGCTTGCCCCATTCGCTCCTGGCGGCGAAATCGAAGTCGATATGAAGCGGCTGCGGGTTCAGCGTCATCACCGAAAACAGCATGTTGTCGCTCTCGGTCACGGTCTTGCGCAGCGTGTGCTGGAAGACATGGCCGACGACGAATTCCTCGAGATGTAGGCCGGCCATCTTCAGTCTCCTGCGCTGATTGACGGTTGATAGGCGCTGCATCCGGCGGTCGCAAGCCAGTTAATGAACATGGTGAACCGTTCGTAAACCATTTCTGCCTACCGTCTTCAGCGGGGCCGGAAGCCTTCCGGCAAGGGGCGTAAGCAGACTGGCATGGTTGTTGTTTCGCATTTCCTGAAATGGATCTACACGGCAAGAGTGTCCGAGCGCGCGGCCGCGGCCAACGCGCTGGCCCGGGCCTATGTCAATTCCGAATTGCCGTTCGAGGACCGCTGCGCCGCTGAGGCGGCGCTGAC
The DNA here is from genome assembly GCF_002879535.1 of Mesorhizobium intechi. Classification (GTDB taxonomy): domain Bacteria; phylum Pseudomonadota; class Alphaproteobacteria; order Rhizobiales; family Rhizobiaceae; genus Mesorhizobium; species Mesorhizobium intechi. The sequence continues at coordinate 4,678 of NZ_PNOT02000122.1, read as the reverse complement.
GCTGCTGCTCGACGATGCTTCGTCGAAAGTGCGGCTGGCGATGGCCGAAGCGCTCTCCATGAGCCACCATGCGCCGCTGCAGATCATCAGCGCGCTGGCGTCCGACCAGCCGGAAGTCGCCGGCGTGGTGCTGGCGCGCTCACCGCTGCTTACCGATGCCGATCTGATCAACCGCGTGGCGGCGAGCCAGAAGGCAACGCAGAAGTTGATCGCCGACCGTCCTGTTGTCTCGATGGCGCTGTCGGCGGCAATCGCCGAGATCGGCGAGTCTGAAGCCTGCGCGGTGCTGCTCGCCAACAGCGGCGCCAACATCGCGTCGCTGAGCTTCCGTCGCATGGCCGAACGCCATGGGCATCTGCCGCTGGTGCGCGAGGCGCTGATTTCGGATATCAGGCTGCCTGCCGACTGCCGGCACATGCTGCTCATCAAGCTCGGCGAGACTTTGAAGACATCGCCGCTGGTCATGGCATTGATGGGCGCCGCGCGAGCCGATCGCGTCCTGCGGGACGCCTGCGTCAAGGCCTCGGTGACGCTGATCGAGGGCACGCGCCAGGAAGAACATGCCGCGTTGATCGAGCATCTCAGGCTGCGCGGCGATCTCACCGCGGGCTTCCTCATCCGCACGATCGCGCATGGCAAGGTCGATTTCTTCGGCTCCACGCTGGTGGCACTCGGCCAGATGTCCGAACCGCGCGTGAGGGCGCTGCTGGCCGGCGGCCACGATGTCGCCTTGCAGGCGCTGTTTCGCAGCGCGGGCCTGGCTGCGGCAACACATGCGATCATCCTGCGTGCGCTGAAGATCTGGCGCGAGGTCGCCAACGGCAAGCGTGTCGCCGGCGTGCAGGAAGTCAGCTGGCTTATGCTCAAGGAGTTGGGCGGGCAGTCCGCGGAGGGCGATCTCGCCGCCCTGGTCAAGTCGATCCATCTCGATGCGCTGCGCGAAAACGCACGCGGTCATGCGCTGGCGATAGCGGCGGCCTAGCCTCGGTCTTTCGCGAAAAAGTCCGGAAAATCCTCCATCGCGGCGGCAATGATGCGCAGGGATGCCGCGATCTGCAGCGTGTCGCCGGTGGCGTTGCGCCGGGCGATGCTCGCAGCATACTGCCGGGCGACAGCGACGGTGGCTGTGTGCGGATCACCCGGAGCGCGGAAAAGCAGTTCGCGCGCCAGCCCCCTCAGGAAATTGGCAATCGAAAGCGAGGTTTCGGACGGGATGGCATGGTTTTGGCTCGCGCCGCGCAGCCTAAGGATCTCCAGGCCGACCGTCACTGCGGCAACGCCGCCGCCCAGCGCCGCCTCGCCCTTCCTGCCGGAGTTCTGTACCAGCGGCATCAGCTGGTTGATCCGGTCATAGGCGAGGCTTTCGAAGGCCGAACGCCTCGGCACGCGCTCGTGCAGGCAAAGCCGTGCCAGATCCTCGCGCATGGCCCGTACGATCCGGTTTGCCGCGAGCCACGGATCGGCGGGCAGCACGGCAACGAATACGCCGATCGCCAGCAGAATGCCGACCAGCACGGACGCCGAGCAGGCGAAGAACGGGCCGGGATCGTAGGTCATCGCCTGATGCGGGCTGAGGAAAGCGAGGAAGTTGATGGCGAAGGCCGTGGCGACGCCGACATAGCGCGGATTGGCCATGCCCAGCGCCGTCGGCACCAGGATAGGCACGACAAACAGGACGAACCAGCCAAAGCCGGGCAGGGCGGGCAACGCTATCTGGCCTATGAGAAAGGCAAAGGGCAAGGCAAGCAGCGTTCCCCTGAAAAAGCCCCAGGACACCTGCACTGGATCGGGGCGGGCGGCAAAAAGGCTGGATACAACGGCGACGAGAATGACCGTGCCCGCCGCCTCGGACCATTTCGTCGTCAACCAGAAGGCCGCGACCAGCAAGGTGGCAAGGGCAGCGCGCACGGCATTGCGCGATGCACCGGGGTAGTCGCGGTGCACCACCAGGGCAGGCTGCCTGCTGGCGCGGCCGGTGCGGGTGACCGGTGAACGCAAGGCATCGAGCCCGCGCAGCACCTGCTTGAGCGCCTCGGCGAAATCGGCGGCGATGGTGAGGCGGGTGATGGTGCCAACCCTGTCGTCACCCTGATCGACCGAGGCATCGGGCAGTTGCCGGGCCTTGGCCGCGATCGCGTCGAGCCGTTGCACCCAGGGTGCCGTGTCGTCCAGTGCGCCGGGCTTTGCCGCCAAATCACCGACAAGGGCCTGCAATTCCGAACGCACCGGGATGAGGACGGCGTTTTTCGGAGCGGCGTGCGAATGCAGCGCGCGTGCCGCCGACAGGGCCGAGAGCAATTGTCCGATGGTGCGCCGCACGGGGTGGGCACGTGGCGCGAAGCTCGGCGCTTCCAGCCTGGCATAGGCGCGCATCTCGCCCAGTGTCTGGGTGTCCGCGACGAGTTTGCGATGCAGTGCGGAAAGTGTCGCTGTATCACCTCCCGAGAAGGCACCTGCGGCATAGGTGGCAAGGTCTAGAATGCAGCGCTTCAGCCGCGAAATGATGGCATCGCTGGCCAGTTTCGGCAGGATCAGCCTGCTGGTCACGCCGGCGCAGACGATGCCAAGCACGATTTCCGCGCAACGGGCGACAGCGAGATCGACGACCAGGTGCGGCTGTCCGAAGGCAGGCAGGCCGATGATCATCGCCGTGTAGCCGGCAAGTGCCGCACCATAGGCTTCGGGATTGCGCAGCAACGAGGAGACGAAGGTGCAGATGCCGATCCAGACGGCGAGCACCGTCACCAAAACCCATGGGTTGGTGCCGAAGATCGTGGTGATGCCGATCGCCGCCAGCCCGCCCGCCAGCGTGCCGAGCAACCGGTAGAACCCCTTCGCCAGCACCATGCCCGCGACAGGCTGGGCGACGATGAACACCGTCATCATCGCCCATTGCGGGTGGTCGAGCTTGAGGGCATAGGCGGCGAGCAACGCGATCAGGCCGGCCGAAACGGTGCGCAGGGCAAAAATCCAGTCCGAGCGCGTCGGCTGCGTCAACCCGGCCAGACTCGTCTCGAAATAGGCTTTCAGCCGCGCCCAGGTCACATGCCGGTCTCCTTATCGGAAGCGCAAGCTAAACTGGCCAGCAGCTAGATATCCAGCACTTCCGTCTCGGCGAATTCGGCACGTTCCTGGATGAAGCGGAAGCGGGCTTCGGGCTTGGTGCCCATCAGCGCGTCGACCGCGTCCTTCGTCGCTGCCTCGGCGTCGATCACATCGACCCGCAGAAGCGTACGCTTCCTCGGATCCATTGTGGTCTCCTTGAGCTGCGAGGCCATCATCTCGCCCAGGCCCTTGAAGCGGCCAAGCTCGACCTTGCCGCGTCCGGTGAATTCGGTGCGCAGAAGCTCATCCTTGTGTGCGTCGTCGCGGGCGTAGGCGACCTTGCCGCCTTGCCGGATCGAATAAAGCGGCGGCACCGCCAGATAGAGATGGCCGCCACGCACCAGTGCGGGCATCTCCTGGTAGAAGAAGGTGATCAGCAGCGAAGCGATATGGGCGCCGTCGACATCGGCGTCGGTCATGATGATGACCCGGTCGTAGCGCAGATCCTCGTCGCGGTACTTTGATCGCGTGCCGCAGCCGAGTGCCTGGATCAGGTCCGATATCTGCTGGTTGGCGGCCAGCTTGTCGTTGCCGGCACTGGCCACGTTGAGGATCTTGCCGCGCAGCGGCAATACGGCCTGGCTGGCACGGTCGCGTGCCTGCTTGGCCGAGCCGCCGGCGGAGTCACCTTCGACGATGAACAGTTCGGCACCGGCAGCAGCATTCTGCGTGCAGTCGGCGAGCTTGCCCGGCAGGCGCAATTTGCGCACCGCGCTTTTGCGCGACACTTCCTTTTCCTGGCGCCGGCGCACCCGCTCGTCTGCGCGCGCGATCACCCATTCCAGCAGTTTCGAGGCTTCCTGCGGATTGTCGGCCAGCCAATGATCGAACGGATCGCGGATCGCGGTCTCGACGATGCGGATCGCCTCGATCGTCGCCAGCCTGTCCTTGGTCTGGCCGACGAATTCCGGCTCGCGGATGAACACCGACAGCATGCCCGCCGCCGAGATCATGACGTCCTCGGAGGTGACGATGGACGCGCGCTTGTTGCCAACGAGATCGGCATAGGCGCGCAAGCCCCGGGTCAGCACGTTGCGGAAGCCGGCTTCATGCGTGCCGCCTTCGCCGGTCGGGATGGTGTTGCAGTAGGAATTGATGAAGCCGTCGCCGCCGAACCAGGTCACCGCCCATTCGAGCGAGCCATGGCCGCCTTGCTTTTCGCTTTTTCCCGCGAAGATTTCGCGGGTGACCTGAAAGTCGTCGCCGAGCGACGCCTTGAGATAGTCCTTCAGGCCGCCAGGGAAATGGAACTCCGCCTTGGCCGGCGTCTGGTCCTTTTCCTTGATCAGCGAGGGATCGCAGGTCCAGCGGATTTCCACCCCGCCGAACAGATAGGCTTTCGATCGCGTCATGCGGTAGAGCCGCGCCGGTTCGAAGGCCGCGCCCTTGCCGAAGATCTGCTCGTCGGGATGGAAGCGGATTTTCGTTCCGCGCCGGTTGTGGACCTCGCCAAGCTGCTCCAGGCCGCTTACCGGAATGCCACGCGAAAAGCGTTGGCGATACAGCTGGCGGCCACGCGCGACCTCGACTTCGAGATGATCCGACAGCGCGTTGACCACGGAAACGCCGACGC
>NZ_PNOT02000391.1 GCF_002879535.1 Mesorhizobium intechi | reverse complement strand
CTTCGACTTCAGCGCCGAGAGCTTGGCGAACACGGCGTTGGCGTCGAGTTCGGCATCCTCGTCCTTCGGCTTTTCGGGGGCCGGCACCAGCCGCTCGGTCAGGGCCGCCGGCAGCAGCGTGTCGCCGACCGGCTGCGCCTGTTCGCGGCCGCGCGAGGCGCGGTTGACTTCCATGTCGAGGTCGATCTGCGAGGCGAGACCCAGCGTCACCGGATCCATCGGCTGCAGATTGGCCGAATTCCAGTGCTTGCGTTCGCGGATCTGCTCGATCGTCGACTTCGTGGTGCCGACGAGACGCGAAATCTGCGCGTCCTTGAGTTCGGGATGATTGCGCACCAGCCACAGGATTGCGTTCGGCCGGTCCTGGCGCTTCGACAGCGGCGTGTAGCGCGGGCCCTTGCGCTTGGATTCCGGCACCCGCACCTTGGGGTCGGAAAGCTTCAGGCGCTGGTTCGGATCCTTCTCGGCGCGCGCGATCTCGTCGCGGGTCAGCTGGCCGGTCATGATCGGGTCCATACCCTTGATGCCTTGCGCCGATTCGCCGTCGGCGATTGCCTTGACCTCGAGCGGATGCAGCCCGCAGAACTGCGCGATCTGCTCGAAGGAGAGCGCGGTGTTGTCGACCAGCCAGACGGCGGTCGCCTTAGGCATCAACAGCGTATTGGCCATTAGAAAAATCCTTCTCGTTCGCCCGCGTTCCCGCGCGGGCGGTGGTTTAGAGCCACCAAAATGGGAAATTCGCGGTCTGTATAACCGTTCCCTTGCCGTTTCGCAATGTTTTTGGAAGCGCGGCCGCCCCGATGGGTTCGCGAGCCGGCAGGCACGTTCGGATGGCTGGGGCGCCAGCGACGTTAGCCAAGGGGGACAGCTACTTTTGAGCAGCCCGCACAAGTGCCGCGAGTGTTCTGAATTGCCAGGGAAATTGCACGACCCCCAAAAAGACAAAACCCGCTGGACAAGGTCCAGCGGGCTCGGAACCGGAAACGGGGAACGTCTGCGACGGCTCTACTTCTCAACATGACCCCAGCCCTGCGGCCGGATCATGCTTGCAATCAGATCGCCTGGCGGGCGATCCGTTCAATGTCGGCGCGGCTGATGCCGAGATCGCTGAGCTGACGTGCGTTGAGACGGTTCAGTTCGCGCACGGTCTCGTTGTACATGCGCCAGTTACGGAAAGCGCGGATCGGGTTCATGGTAGTCCTCCTGAATGGGGTGTTCGTTTCGATGCTGCACAGATAGTGATCATCGATGAGGACTTGAACGGCCGATTTTGCATAGCAATGATGCAAATGCTGCATTGCACCATTAAGCGTCTGTTCATCTTGTAGGCAGGAGGCAAAGGGCGCCATCCCAGGACGTGTCGAGATTCCGGTCAGGCCGGGTCGACAATGTTGGTTTCCCAGAGCCGGTGCGGAGCGTACTCAAGTAGGTGAGCACCGGCCTACGCCGACGATAGCCTTGGCCGCCTCGGCGCCCACATGAACGCTGCGGTCGGCGAAGGCCGGAAGCGCAGGAAGCTATCATTTGCAGGCCGGCCTTGGCTGATATCGCCGTCCTAGCCGACGTCGAGGACGATCTTGCCAATATGCTCGCCCTCCTCCATCCGCTCATGCGCGCGCCAGGCATCGGTCAGCGGGTAGATCATGTCCATGACGGGCGCGACCTTGCGCGTGCCAAGCAGTGGCCAGACCTGTGCCTCCAGTGCCGCCGCGATCGCCGCCTTGAACTCGACCGTGCGCGGCCGGAGCGTCGAACCCGTATGAGTCAGCCGCTTGACCATGATCTTGGAAAAATCGGCGGTGGCGACGGCACCAGCCTGCACGGCGATCTGGACGATGCGGCCCTCGACCGCCGCCGCTTCGTAGTTTCGCTGGACATAGTCGCCGCCTACCATGTCGAGGATGACGTTGGCCCCCTTGCCATCCGTCGCCTGCTTGACCGCCGTGACGAAGTCCTCCTCGCGGTAGTTGATCGCCCGGTCGGCGCCGAGCTTCACGCAGGCGTCGCATTTCTCCCTGGATCCGGCGGTGGTGATGACATGGGCGCCGAAGGCCGAAGCCAGTTGGATCGCCGTCGTGCCGATGCCGGACGAGCCGCCATGCACCAGCAGCGTCTCGCCTTTCTTCAGGCCGCCGCGTTCGAACACATTGTGCCAGACGGTGAAATAGTTTTCCGGCACCGCCGCTGCTTCCGTGTGGGTGAAACCGGCGGGCAGCGGCAGCACGCTGCCGGTATGAACCTTGACATATTCGGCGTAGCCGCCGCCGGGGGTGAGCGCGCACACCCGGTCGCCGATGCGCCAGCGCGATATCTCGTCGCCAAGGGCAACCACTTCGCCCGACACTTCGAGGCCCGGCAGGTCCGATGCGCCGGGCGGCGGCGGATAGGCGCCCTTGCGCTGCTGCACGTCGGGCCGGTTGACGCCGGCGGCATGCACCCTGATCAGGATCTCGCCTGGGCGGGGCAAGGGGACATCGCGCGTCTCCGGTTTCAGCACCCGTGGGCCACCCGGTTCCGAGATCGCGATTGCCGTCATCCTCGCTGGAATTTTCTGTCCGCTTGCCATGGAGTTTCCCGTCTTTCCTCGCCGCATTCTTACCGGCTGTTTGCATCGACGCCCTTGCCCTATGTATGCTGATTGCCAAATCAGGCAAATGGCCAATCTGGTGTGGCGGAGGAGGAGCAACGATGGCGATCTTCGACGACGAACCCAAGAAGAAGGCACGCCCGCACGAGATAGGGCAGGACCTGTCGCTGCTTTCCGTCGGCGAACTGTCGGAGCGCATCGGCATCCTTCGCGACGAAATCGCAAGGCTGGAGGCGGAGCTCACGGCCAAGGACAACACCAAATCGGCCGCCGAGGCGCTGTTCCGCCGCGGATAGGCAGACGGGCGCGACAGCCCGCCGCCGAAAAGCCCGAATGCGACTGTCTTCACACCTTGAGTCCCTCCAGAAGTCCAGCCGGATCAATAAATGCTCGCATCCTACCGACCGATCCTCTCCCTGCTTCGCGGCACTGCCTTCCTGCTGGCGGCATCGGGTCTGCATGGGCTGCTGCTTCCCCTGCGCGGCCAGGTGGAAGGGTTCTCCACCGCATCGCTTGGCCTGATGGGCACGGCCTGGGCCGGTGGCTTCGTCACCGGCTGCTTCTTTGCCCCGCGCATCGTGCGCCGCGCCGGGCATGTGCGCGCCTTCGGCGCCTTCGCCGCGTCCGGCGCCATCGTGGCCCTGCTCACCGGCCTGATCATCGATGAATATGTCTGGATCCTGCTGCGCGCCTTTACCGGTTTCACCATGGCCGGCGCCTTCATGGTCATCGAAAGCTGGCTGAACGAGAAGGCCACCAACGAGAACCGCGGCACCGTCTTCGGCCTCTATATGATGGTCACCTATGCCTCGATCATGGGCGGCCAGATGATCGTCGCCGGCGGCGACGTGAAATCGGCGTCGCTGTTCATGATCACCGGCATCCTGTTCTGCCTGTCGCTGCTCCCGACCGCGGTTTCGACGGCGTCGCACCCCAAGCCGCTGCAGGACGTCAAGCTCGACGTCAAGGGCCTCTACGCCAACTCGCCGGTGTCGGCGATCGCCTGCGTTTTGATCGGCATCGCCAACGGCGCCTGGGGCACGCTGGGCGCGGTCTATGGCGCGCGCATCGGCATTTCCACCGCGGAGATCGCCCTGATGATGAGCCTGGTCGTCGTCGCCGGTGCCGCCATGCAGTTGCCGGCCGGGCGGCTGTCCGACAAGACCGACCGGCGTTTCGTGCTGGCCGGCGCCGCTTTCGGCGCGGCCCTGTTCGCGCTGCTGATCTTCCTGTTCCAACCGCGCTCCGGCATTTTCGTCATCGTCTTCACCGCCGCTTACGGCGCTTTTGCCTATACGCTCTATTCGATCGCCGTTGCGCATGCCAACGACCACGCCCGTGCCGAGGACTTCGTCAAGGTGTCGGGCGGACTGCTGCTGCTTTACGGCTTCGGCACCATGATCGGACCTTTGCTGGCGGCGGCGCTGATGGGCTGGATGCGCCCTGAAGGCCTGTTCCTGGCCACCGCCTTCGCGCATCTGTCATTGGCAGGCTATACGCTGCTGCGCATCAGCCGCCGCGCTCCGGTGCCGATCGGCGATCGCGACGCCTTCAAGACGCAGCCGGCCGACCGTTCGGTGACGCCGGAAGCATTGCGGCTCGATCCAAGAAGAAAAGCAGAAGCAGACAGTTGAGATTCGAAAAAGTTTGCCTCACAAATGAGGCATGATGTTTTCCGACGCCTTCATGGCGATCGCCGACCCCAATCGGCGCCACCTTCTGGAAGAACTTCGACGCGGTCCGAAAACCGTCAACGAGTTGGCGGCCGGACTTCCAGTCTCACGCCCGGCCGTATCACAGCATCTGAAAGTATTGCTCGACGCCGGACTGGTAAACGCCAAAGCCGAGGGCACGCGGCGCGTTTACACGGTAAGCAATGCCGGCTTCCTGAGACTCAACATCTGGCTCGATCAGTTCTGGGAAGCTTGATCTGCTCGCCCTTTGTCATCGACATCGCCACATTGATCAGGCTCTTCCAGGAAGGCGCCGAGCGTGTCGAGCAGTTCGCCCGTTCCGTGCTCACGCGTGGCTGGGGTGTCATGGCCGTCAAGAAAGGCGCCCTGTTCCGTCATCACCAGCCGCGTGCCCCCGCCTTCGGCCACAAGCTCGATCGTCGCCAGTGACACGGAGACGCGGGTTTCGCCGAACAGCAGCTCGTAGCTGTAGACGATGCGCTGGTCCGGCACGATGTCCTGATAGACCGCGTTGAAGAAATGCATCTGGCCATCGCTCGGGCAGCCTGCGTTGACCTCCTTGCCGCCGACGCGGAAGTCCATTTCATGCCGGCTGGGCATCGGGTCGTGCGGATCGACGAACCAGCGCCGTTTGGCATCAGGATTGCTGAACGCGGAGAAGACTTTCGCCGGCGCCACCGGATAGCTCCGCTCGACGACAAAGGTGGAATGGACGACGGATCTTTCGGTCATGTTGGTCTCCTTCAGTTTTCATCATTGGTTTGCGCCAGAAAGTCGCCGAGCCGATCCAGCCGCAGCTCCCAGGCGAGGCGTCGCTCGTTGATCCAGTGTTCGGCTGCTCTCAGCGCCTTCGGCTCGATCTGGCAGGTACGCACCCGTCCAACCTTTTGCGTGCGCACCAGGCCGCTTGCTTCCAGAAGATTGAGATGCTGGACCACAGCCGACAGCGACATTGCCAGCGGCTCGGCCAGCTGGCTGACCGAGGCCGGACCGCGCGACAGCCGGTCGACCATCTGCCGCCGCGCCGGATCGGCAAGCGCCTGGAACATCAGGTCGAGCTGGGCGGGATCGTGCAGCATGGCGGTCAGCCGTTATTGTAGGGGAAGAACTTGAAGTAGGGCTGCGCCTCCTCGATCACCCTGGCAAAGGCAGGGCGCTGCAGCAGGCGGTCGTGATAGCGCTTCACGGCGGGATATTGGTCGCCGAACGGCTCGACCTTGTTGGCATAGAAGAGCGCCGGAGACGCCGCGCAATCGGCCATGGTGAAGGTCTCGCCGACCGCCCAGGTCCTCGACTGCATCTCCTGCTCGACGATGGCGTAGGAATTGCGCAGCTGGCCGCGCGCCTGCTCGACGCCGAACGGATCGGTTTTGTCCTGCGGCCGCAACCGGTCGCCAACGATCTTCTGCATCGGCTCCTGCACGTAGAAATCATAGAAGCGGTCGGCCTGGCGGACCGCCAGCGCCAGATCGATGTCGGCGGGAACGAGTTCGACCGGCCCCGGATAGTGCGCGGCCAGGTATTCCACGAGGATGGTCGATTCCAGCACCGTGCGGCCGCGCGCATCGTCGCGCAGCGCCGGCATCTTGCCGTTCGGCGATATCTTCAGGAAGGCCGCTCGCGAATGCTCGTCGCCGAGATCGACGATGACGGGGTTGAAGGCGGTGGCGTTCTCGTAGAGCGCGATCAGCGGCTTCCAGCAGAAAGAGGCCAGCGGGTGGAAATGCAGCGTAAGGGACATTCTTTGCTCTTCCGTTTCGGGGTTCGTCGATCAGGGGCGTCAACACTGAAGCATTTACTTAACTATTGCGACATGCCTTGCCCGTCAAGACCACCCGCGAAGGCTTAACTGGACCGGATATGCGCAACGATCGCGGCGGATATCGCCGGCCAGTCTTGGCGATGCAGCTCATGACCGCCGCCCGCGACGCGAAGGAGTTTCGCGCCGTCGACCGTTTTGGCCAGCGCCTCGCCATGTTCGACCGGAAAGATCGGATCCGATGTGCCGTGGATGACCAGCAGTGGCGCCGCCATCTCCGGCAACCGCCCCTTCCATGCATCGCCACCCTTGAGTGAAAAATGATTGGTCGCGCTCAAGAACCCGCCGGATCGCTCGTAATCCTTTTCGATGAAGGCTCTCATCTGGACCTCGTCGAACGGATGTGTGGTGCTGGCGATCGCCCGCGCATCCTTGACCACGAAATTGATCACCTGGCCGCGGTCCGACCAGTCGACATCGGCACCCGCGGCCGAATGTTCGATATAGGCGGCGGTGGTCTGCGGCAGATGCGAAGTGTCCATCCCCACCGGAGAACTGCTGATCACCGTCAGCGACGCGACGCGGGAGGGATGTTTGAGCGCCACGAGTTGCGCGATCATGCCGCCCATCGACATGCCGGCGACATGGGCCTTGCCTATGCCATGGCTGTCAAGCACGCCAATGGCATCGTCCGCCATGTCGTCGAATGTGTAAGGTGGCTTGCCCGGCGGATATTTGGTCGAACGGCCGGTATCGCGATTGTCGTAGCGGATCACGTACAGGCGTGCGTCCGCCAGCTCCCGGCAAAACGCTTCCGGCCACCACAGCATCGAGGCCATCGCGCCCATGATCAAAAGCAGCGCGGGATTTTCAGGATCGCCGAAGGCTTCGGATTTGATCTCGGGGCGATTGATCGTCCTCATCACTCAGTCTCCTGATCCGATTGCATTTTGCAATCGGTTGCACCATAATAAAACTGATACGATAATGCAACTGGTTTTCCACGGAGAGAATCGAATGAGCCTCGATCGCCGGTCCGGCTGCCCGATCAACCTGTCGCTGGAAGTGTTCGGCGACCGCTGGAGCCTAATCATCCTTCGCGACATGATTTTTGGCGGCAGGCGGCATTTCCGCGAACTGCTCAACGGATCGATTGAAGGCATTGCCTCCAACATCCTGGCCGACCGGCTGAAGCGCCTGATGGAATTGGGTATGCTGACCAAGGCCGACGATCCCAGTCACAAGCAGAAGGCGATCTACAGCCTGACCGAGATGGCCATCACGCTGGTGCCGATCCTGGCTCATCTCGGCGCCTGGGGCCGCGTCTGGCTGCCGACCAGCGAGGAACTCTCGATCCGCGCCGAGCTGCTGGAAAAGGGCGGGCCGCCACTGTGGGAGAAATTCATGGACGAGTTGCGCCATGAGCATCTGGGTATGCCGCTCGACACGGCGTCCGGTCCTTCTGTACGCGCGACCCTGCAGGCGGCCTATCAAGCCGTGGTCGCCCGCAAGGCTCTGGGCGCCAGCCCGGCCGCGTAGCCAACTATTTTCCCCCGTTTGGAGGCCGGCTCTGCTAGAAGAAGCGGAAACCACAATTCACGGGATGGGATAAGGTCTTGGTTGAGAACCCTCGGGATGCCGCCCGCGCGCGCGCCGATCTGCGCTTCAAGAAGCAGGAGGAGGCGGCCACCGTCCGCCAGAAGGCGATGGCGGAGTATGCCGCCGAGAGCGACGCCCGCAAGGCCAAGACCGACAAGCTACGGGCTCTGCGGCTGGCCAAGGAAGCCGAAGACCTCGCCAACGCGCCGGCGGCGCCCGCCAAGAAGCCTGCCCGCGCCAAGAAGAAATAGCCGCACGGCCTTTCGGCAACCCGGTCTGACCAGCCTGCACCGTTCGCGTGTCGATTCGGTTGCTCGCCGGCGCCGCCCTGGCGGCAGCGGTTCCTCATCCGCCGCTTCACAAGAAGCAATTTCAACCAAAACCGGGATTGCTTCGGCCGGCAGGCCGTCGATGATTGTCCCTTTCCCAACAGGAGATTGCCATGACCACGTTGCCGCTCGAAAAAGCCCGGCAAATCATCGATGCCGCCTTCGCCAAGGGCGCCGAACTCAAGCTCAGGCCACTCGGGGTCTCCGTCCTTGACGCTGGCGGCCATCTGGTCGCCTTCGAGCGCCAGGACGGCGCCTCGTTCCTGCGCCCGCAAATGTCGGCCGGCAAGGCCTATGGCGCTTTGGCCATTGGCATGGGCTCGCGCAAGGTCGAGGCTTTCGCCAAGGAGCGGCCGCATCTGGTCGCCGGTATCTCCGACGTGTCGGGTGGACGCGTGCTGCCGGTCGTCGGCGGCGTGCTGATCCGCGACAAGGCCGGCACGATCGTCGGCGCCGTTGGCATTTCAGGCGATACGTCGGACAATGACGAGGCCGCGGCCATCGCCGGCATCGAGGCCGCCGGCTTCACCGCGGATCCAGGCTGAATGTCTAGTTGAGGTTGATGTCCCGGCTCGCCGATCGCATCGACACCGCGAACCCGGCCATCACATCGAACAGCGCGATGATCATCAGCGTGAAGAAGATCGAGTGCGCCGCGCCCTTGACCAACAGGAATTCGACCAGGAAGGCGACGAAGACCAGCGTCGACAGGAGATGATCCATGATCGAGGCGCTGGTCGTGCGCGCCGACTTCACCATTTCGAGGAACAGGAAGATCAGCCCGATCAGGATCATCAGGTCGCCGAGCGTCATCGAGAACACCCCGCCCGACATCATGCGGAACGAGAAGATCTCGCTCGCCCACGGGTCGTCGCCGCCGCCGAAAATTCCGAGCAGGCCAAGATTGTAGAGAACGAAAGGCACGATCAAAAGCGGGACGGCACCGAACATCTGGCGTCTCCATATGGGGGCACCTTCTGTAGAATGCGCCACAGCCACGCCGTCAAGATTTTTCGTGCGAAGCGGCAAACACGGTCGAAGACCGGATGCAACAACCATGTCAGCCGACATGGAGCAAGCGTAGGACCGAGGTTCTGCGTTTGAAGGAGCCGCCGCGCTATACGCCGGTGAGGTGGCAGCCTGAGCCCTCGCCTCGGCCATCAGCTTCGCCAAACGCAAAAAGACCGGCCAGAGGCCGGTCCTTTGCAACTCAAACCCTTGGAAGAAAGCTGCTCTCAGCTTTCCTTGGGGGTTAGCACCTGGCGACCGCGATACATGCCGGTCTTCAGGTCGATGTGATGCGGGCGGCGCATTTCGCCGGAATTCTTGTCCTCGACATAGGTCGGGGCCTTGAGGGCGTCGGCCGAGCGGCGCATGCCGCGCTTGGACGGAGAGGTTTTGCGTTTCGGAACGGCCATGGATATGCTCCATTACATGGTCAAAAGCCCCGCCCGCCCTCGTGAAAGGGCCATGTCGGGGCCTAAATCTGAGAAAGTCGGGTGCCTATACACGCCTGACACCGTTTTGGCCAGCACTGCGGTGAATTTTTTTGAGTTGGCTACTCCAGACAGCCGACATAGGCGCCTGAGCGGCCGGCCCTGCGCTCGATCAGATTGGCGAGCCGTCTCAAGCCCGGCCCGGGTTTGGCAGGATTGCGGGCGATGGGGTTGGGCAAGGCGACGGCGAGAAGTGCTGCCTGCCGGCGCGACAGCTGTTTTGCCGGAATGCCGAAATGGTGCTGCGCCGCCGCCTCGATGCCGTAGATGCCCGGTCCCCATTCGGCGATGTTGAGATAGATTTCCATGATGCGGCGTTTCGACATCACCGCGTCGAAATAGACGGCCAGCGGCAGCTCGACGACCTTGCGCACAGAGCCCAGCGGGCGCGACCAGAGAAAGAGATTCTTCACCGTCTGCATGGTGATGGTCGAGGCGCCGCGCGTCGCCTCGCCGGCCAGCGCATCGTCGACGACGCCGCGCAATTCGCCCAGATCGACGCCGCGGTGAAAGCAGAACTGGCCGTCCTCCGACATGATGACGGAATGCGCCAGCACCGGCGCGACATCATCGATCGACACCCAGCGCCGGTCATAGCCGGAGAAGGTCGCCAGATCCTTCAGCATCAGTGTCGATACCGGGTGCACGAAGGACGGCAGATAGAGGAACGTCAGCACTGTCGGGATAAGCGCCAGCACGGCGGCCACGACAAGGCCGCGCCGGACCCAGCGCCTGAGACCGCGGCGGTTCACGCCGCGCGATCTCGTCGCCATGTCCAGCTTTTCGGTTTCATGATCGACGATCGGTTCCGCCAAGCCGCCCAACCCGTGCTTCTCCTCGCTCCGGCATAATGGCGCTTGCCTTCTTGCGCAACGTCTGAGTGTCGGCTACCGGTCCCGACCATGACGAATGACGACGAAATGGCGTTCGAAATGGCGCTCATCAGGCGGGCAGCGGCCGTCGAGGTGCTGCTGCGGCGCCTGCTCGACGATCGCCCGCTTTCGGGTGAGATCGCGCGGCCCTTTCGGCTGATGGCGGCGATGCGCCATGGTGTGCTGAACGGCGGCAAACGCCTGCGCCCCTTCCTGGTCATGGAAAGTGCCGCCCTTTTCTCCGCCGACGGCGAATCAGCACTGCGCGTCGCGGCGGCACTCGAATGCGTGCATTGCTATTCGCTGATCCATGACGATCTGCCGGCGATGGATGACGATGATCTGCGCCGTGGCCAGCCGACAGTGCACAGGGCCTTCGACGAGGCAACCGCGATCCTGGCCGGCGACGCCTTGCTGACGCTGGCCTTCGACATCATCGCCGGCGAGGCGACCGTGCTGCCGGCGGAGCGGCGAGCCGCCTTGGTGCTTGCGCTTGCCCGTGCGGCCGGAGCCGGCGGCATGGTCGGTGGCCAGATGCTCGACCTCGAAGCCGAGCAGACGTCGCCCGACGAGGCGGGCATCATAACGTTGCAGGCAATGAAGACCGGCGCCCTGATCCGCTTCGCCTGCGAGGCCGGCGCCATCATTGCCGGCGCTGCGGCCGAGGATCGCGAAAGACTGGCTGAGTTCGGCTCGGCCATCGGCCTTGCCTTCCAGCTTGCCGACGACCTGCTCGACCTGACCGCCGACGCCAGCCAGATGGGCAAGGCGACCGGCAAGGACGCCGCCGCCGGCAAGGGAACGTTGGTGGCGCTGCACGGTGCGAATTGGGCGCGCAGCCAGTTGCACGGCCTTGTCGGGCAGGCCCACGCGCTGCTCGATCCCTTTGGTGACAAGGCGGCGCTGCTGAAGGAGGCTGCGACCTTCATCGCGACGCGCAACAGCTGAGTGCCCCCCATGTCGGTGCGGGTTCAGAGACAAATGGGAGATCAGCTTCAATGTCGGCCAATCTGTTCGATCTCAGCGGTCGCCGGGCGCTCGTAACCGGCTCGTCGCAAGGCATTGGGCTCGCTCTGGCCAAGGGCCTGGCGCAAGCCGGCGCAAGCGTGATCCTCAACGGCCGTGACGGGGGGAAGGTCGGCGCCGCGGCGGCACAGATCCCTGGGGCGCAAACGCTTGTCTTCGACGCGACCGACCATGATGCGGTTCGCGCCGCGATCGACAATTTCGAGCTGTCAGGCGGACCAATCGACATATTGGTCAACAATGCCGGCATGCAGTTCCGCACGCCGCTCGAGGATTTTCCCGCCGATGCGTTCGAGCGGCTGCTGCAGACCAATGTCGCCAGCGTCTTCCATGTCGGCCAGGCGGTTGCGCGCCATATGATCAGCCGCGGCCGCGGCAAGATCATCAACATCGCTTCCGTGCAGACCGCCCTCGCCCGCCCCGGTATCGCGCCTTACACGGCTACAAAAGGCGCGGTCGGCAACCTGACCAAGGGTATGGCGACGGACTGGGCGAAACACGGCCTGCAATGCAACGCCATCGCGCCCGGCTATTTCGACACACCGCTGAACGCAGCCCTCGTCGCCGATCCGGCCTTCACCGGCTGGCTCGAGAAGCGCACCCCCGCCGGCCGCTGGGGCAAGGTCGAGGAACTGGTCGGCGCCTGCGTCTTCCTGGCTTCTGATGCTTCGTCCTTCGTCAACGGCCATATCCTTTATGTCGACGGCGGCATCACCGCCTCGCTCTGATCGCGGCGCCGCCGCACGGACGAGCAATCGGGCCGGTCGCGCGAACGAAATCTTAATGTAAATGAAGCGTAATCCCGGTCGTTAAAATAATGCGTATGTGTTGGGGTTGCGCATGCCGGAATATTCTTCCTTCATCCGGTTTGTCCGGATACGCTATCTTTCAGGATTGCTGATTTTCGCGCTGGCTTCCACGGCCATCATGGTTGCGCTCAACCGTGTCAATTCCTTCCGCCACGAGATCGACGCGCTGAGCAGCAACCTCGTCGTCTTCACCCGCGACCTGCGCAACGCGACCAGCTTCGCCGAGACGACCGGTTCCGCCTGGCGCAACGAAACACGCGACGCGCTGACCGCCTCGGCCCGCGACCATTCCGAACGCCTGACCAACGAAATCGACACGCTGACCGCCCAGTTCGCCGCGGTGCGCTCGCGACTGTCGGCCAAGACCCTCAACGAGCTCGAAACAGCCTCGGTCAACGGCGACCTGTTCTGGTCGGCGCATGACATGGTGCGCAACTTCAATCTGATGTCGGTGGCGCAGAAGGCCGATGAATGGAGCTATCGGGAAATCCGCAATCAGAACGACCTGTTCGTTCAGCCGATGCTGGTTCGCGTCCGCACCGCAATGGACGAGGAGCGCCATCTGGCCGACGCCTCCAGCGACCGCTTGCTGTTATGGGCGAGCGGCCTGTTGTTCGGCGTCTTGGCCATCGTTGCCTTCTGGATCTTCCGGCCGATGGAGCAGGCGATCCGCCGCGCCTTTGCCCAATCGGCCGAATCCCTGTTCAAGGCAGAGGCCGCCGATCGCGCCAAGTCGGAATTCCTGGCCAATATGAGTCACGAGATCCGCACGCCGATGAACGGCGTGCTCGGCATGGCCGAGCTGCTGGCCAAGACCGAACTCACCCCACGCCAGAAGACCTTCACCGACGTCATCGTCAAATCCGGCAATGCGCTGCTCACCATCATCAACGACATCCTCGATTTCTCCAAGATCAACGCCGGACAGCTCACCCTGGACCCTGCCCCTTTCCGTCTCACCGAAGCGGTCGAGGATGTGGCCACACTGGTCTCTGCACGCGTCGCCGAAAAGAACCTGGAACTGATCGTGCGTGTCGATCCGCGCCTGCCGGCCCATGTCGTCGGCGACGCCGGCCGCTTCCGGCAGATCGTCACCAATCTGGTCGGCAATGCCGTGAAGTTCACCGAGAAGGGCCACGTGTTGATCGATGTCGGCGGCGAAACCGTCAACGATGTCGTCCAGCTCAGGCTGCGGGTCGAGGACACCGGCATCGGCATCCCGGCCGAGAAACTGCAGAACGTGTTCGAGAAATTCGCGCAGGTCGACGGCTCCTCGACCCGCCGCCATGAAGGCACCGGCCTGGGCCTTGCCATCGCCGCCCGCCTCGTCGACCTGATGGCCGGCAAGATCGGCGTCGAGAGCGAGATCGGGCGCGGCTCCGTCTTCTGGTTCGCGGTGCCGCTACCCGTGCATCATGCCGAGGCGCGCGAAGCGATCGTGCCGGTCGACGTCACCGGCGCGCGTGTGCTGGTCATCGACGACAACCCGGTCAACCGCGAGATCCTGCTCGAGCAGCTCAGAAGCTGGAGCTTCGACTGCGCCGCCGCCGAAAGCGGCGCGGTGGGCCTGGCCTTCCTCGATCGCGCCTGCCAGCTGGGTGCCAGCGTCGACTGCATCATCCTGGACTACCAGATGCCCGGCATGAATGGCGCCGATGTCGCCCGGGCGATCGCCGCCGACAGCCGGCTGTCGGCCATCCCCATCGTCATCCTGACCTCGGTCGATCAGGTCGATTTCGGCAAGATGATCATCGATTTCGGCATATCGGCGCATCTGACCAAGCCGGCGCGTTCGGCGGTCCTGCTCGGCACGGTCATCTCGGTCATCCAGAAGGCTCGCTCGCAGGTCGGCAAGGCGCAGTTCACCCGCGAACCGGTCCAGCCGAAGCCGGTGCCGCAGGCGGCTCCGCCCGCCTTCACCGTCATCCGCGGCCCGGCCATGCCGGTCATGGCAGTGCCGGAATCGACCGCCACGCCGAACGGCCCGATCGACATCCTCATCGCCGAGGACAATGAGGTGAACCAGCTGGTGTTCGGCCAGATCCTCAACGGGCTCGGTCTGAGCTACCGCATCGCCGGCAACGGCCGCACGGCGGTCGAGATGTACCGGTCGCTGCATCCGAAACTGATCCTGATGGATGTCTCGATGCCCGAGATGAACGGCTACGAGGCAACCCGCGCCATCCGGGCGATCGAGACCTCGTCGGGCGGTCACATCCCGATCATCGGCGTCACCGCTCACGCGCTGAAGGGCGATCGCGACAAGTGCATCGAGGCCGGTATGGACGACTATCTGCCGAAGCCGGTTTCGCCCGACCGCCTGGGGACGAAAATCGGCACCTGGCTCAGCGAGACGGTGGTGGCCAAGACGGCGTGATCCACGTCAGCCGGCCGCGTCCAGACGATAGCGGCGCATCCAGTCGAGGCTTGTCTCGTCGGCGAGCTTTGCGACGCCCGGCCGGATGTCCCCGGCATTCGGCGAAGGAACGCCAAGGGCCTCGCAGACGCCCAGCAAGGCCGCCGCCGGATCGGCGGAGAGACGATCGTAGCCAACCCGCAGCGGTGTTATGCCTTGCGCCGCGAACCAGATGTTCCACGCCGTGTCATAGGCTTCGAGCTTGGCGCGTTCCCCTTTGATCCGCTCGAAATCATACCGGGGTTCCTGCGCCGGTGCGACCCTTTCGATCTCGGTGCCATCCGGCGCGATGTGCCAGAGGCCGGTCTGCTGTGCCTTGATCAGCGAGATCGCCTGCGCAAGCTTGTTCTCACGCGACAGGTGGATGTAGAGAATGCGGCCAAAGGCCTTTTCGAAGCGCGCTGTGTCTGACGCCAGCCCTGGGAAAATCCGGTCCAGGATCACCGAAAGTTCATCCAGGTTTTCGCGCATCAGGCGCAGGCCGAAGATGCCTGTCCCGCCCTTGCCGGCGGTGATTGCCGCATCGAGATAGGCAAGGTTGAATTCAAGTTCGCCCATCGTGTGGCGGGCTGGCAGTTTCCACTCGTCGGCCCATTCCGACAGGTCTTGCCGCCGATAGAAGGAGTGCGGATCGCCTGATGTCCCCGTGGAGGCCAGGAGCTTGCACAGCAGCGTGCTGCCAGTTCTCGGCGTGCCGCATATAATGTAGGCGTCGAACATCCCGCTCACCTCGTCGTTCGTCGCGGGCAGGACAACCCCGGCCGATCAGCCGCCGCCTATAATCGAAATTCCTGCTGGATGCGACGGGCACATTCGAGTGGCGTGAGCCGGCAGGTGTCGACTTCGAGATCGTAGCCGATATCCTTGTGGACGCGCTCATATTGCCAGCGCGCCAGACCCGGCAAGCGACCGTCCCGCCGTGCTTCGCGCGCTTCGAGCACCTCCAGCGGCGCCATCACACCGACCAGATGCAGGTCGAAGCCGGACAGCAGTCCGAGATATTCCGATATTTCGCCGTAGCAGAGCACGTCGTCGACGATGAGGTTGTTGCCTTGCGCGGCCATCGGCGCGATGGCATGGCGCATGCCGCCCAGGGTCCGCGCGCCGACCGGTCCGATCCTGATCACGACCGCGGGCTTGCCGTCCTGCTCGGTCGTCTCATAGGAAAAACCATCAGGGTGATCCTGCAAGGCATCGGGCAGCATCTCGATGAACCTGTCCATCTGGACATGCAGGAACGGCGATGCGGTGATCGGCTGCAGCGCCCTGGCGATCGAACTCTTGCCGGCGCTGCCGACGCCGTTGAGCAGAACGATCTTGGCGGTCATGGTCAGATGCCTTTCAGACACATGGCGTTTCAGGTTCTTACCGGTTGCGTACCACCACGCATGCCCCGCCGACGCTTTGCAATTTCTGGCAGATGACATTGGCGGCGGCACGATCGTCGATGCCGATCCTGACCGCGTAGATGCCGCGCCGGCCGATCGGCGTGCGCACCCGGCTCACCACCGGATCATGGCCGGCAAGCAGCGCCGGGAACCGGCTCCTGACCCTGAGCCACTGGCTGATGGCGGCACCGCGGCGGAAATTGCCGGCCACTTGGACGCCCCATGGTTTGACGTTGATCGATGCCATCGCCACGGTCCGCGACATGATGACAGGCAGTTTGCGGCAGGCGACGGCAAAATCCGTCTTGGCGTCGAGCGGCTCGATCTTTCCGGCATAGGCGGGGTCTGTGAACTTGTCGACCGGCTCGCCCATGACGTCGAAGACATAGCTCTCGGTCTCCATCGGCAGGAAGCCGCCCGAGCCCAGCCAGCGCGATACACGGCTTTCGCCGGCATTGTAGGCCGCCGCCGCCAGGCCGAGATTACCGTAGCTGGTTTTCATTTCGGCGAGATACTTCGCCGAAGCCGGGATCGCTTGGTTGATGTCGAAGGAGTTTTCGAGGCCTCGCATTCTGGCGGTGCCGGGCATGAACTGGGCGATGCCTTCGGCGCCGACGGGGCTGACGGCATTCGGATCGAAACGACTTTCCTTCCAGATCAGCCTGGCGAAGAAATCACGGGGCAGGCCGTTCCGGTCGGCATGGGCCTGGATCAGGTTGCAGACCTTGTCGATCAGCCGTTGCTTGGCGGATTGCGGCGGATCCGCCTGAACGGATGTCGAGCACCCCAGGGCGCAAAGCAGAACCAGCGTCGCCCTGAGGAAACGCTGCATGTCGTCTACTCCGCCGCGGCTTTGCCGCCGCGTCCGAACCTCTGCTCGATATAGTCGGCGACCATTTTCTCGAAATCCGCCGCGATCGACGGTCCGCGCAGCGTCGCCGCCTTCTTGCCGTCGACGAAGACGGGCGCCGTCGGCGTCTCGCCGGTGCCCGGCAGCGAAATGCCGATATCGGCATGCTTGGACTCGCCGGGGCCGTTGACGATGCAGCCCATCACCGCGACCTTGAGGTTCTCGACGCCTGGATATTTTTCGCGCCACACCGGCATGTTCTTGCGCAGGTCGGCCTGGATGTTCTGGGCAAGCTCCTGGAACACGGTGGAGGTCGTGCGGCCGCAGCCGGGGCAGGCCGCGACGATCGGCACGAACTGGCGGAACCCCATGGTCTGCAACAGTTCCTGCGCCACCTGCACTTCGCGCGTGCGGTCGCCATTCGGCTCCGGCGTCAGCGAGATGCGAATGGTGTCGCCAATGCCTTGCTGCAAGAGGATGCCCATGGCGGCTGACGAGGCGACGATGCCTTTCGAGCCCATGCCGGCCTCGGTGAGGCCCAGATGCAGCGCATGGTCGGAGCGGGTGGCAAGTTCGGTGTAGACGGCAATCAGGTCCTGCACGCCGCTGACCTTGGCCGACAGGATGATCTTGTCGCGGCCAAGGCCGATCTCCTCGGCCATCTCGGCCGACAGGATCGCCGACTGCACGATCGCCTCGCGCATCACTTCCTGCGCCGTCAGCGGAAAACCCTTGTTCTGGTTGTCGTCCATCAGCCGGGTCAGAAGCTCCTGGTCGAGCGAACCCCAGTTGACGCCGATGCGTACCGGCTTGTCATGCTTGATCGCCATTTCGACGATATCGGTGAACTGCCGGTCCTTCTTGTCCTTGAAGCCGACATTGCCCGGATTGATGCGGTATTTGGCCAGGGCCTCGGCGCAGGCTGGATGGTCGGCGAGCAACTTGTGGCCGATATAGTGGAAGTCGCCGACCAGCGGCACATTGATGCCGAGGCGCCGAAGCCGTTCATGAATGCGCGGCACGGCGGCCGCGCTCTCGTCCCGGTCGACGGTGATGCGCACGATCTCGGAGCCGGCGCGGTGCAGTGCCGCGACCTGCGCGACGGTCTGATCGATGTCGGCGGTGTCGGTGTTGGTCATCGACTGCACCACGACAGGCGCGCCGCCGCCGACGACCACGCCGCCAACATCGACGCCGACCGAGGTGCGGCGTGGGAAGGGAAAGGAAAAATATCCGGTCATGCCGGCAGCCTTTTGTCTCTGAAGCCCCATGCGTCCGCTCGGACACACAAGCACTCCCCGGGGCCGATGCGCTGAGGTTCGGGCATGAGGTGGAGGAGCAAAGATGGCTTGTCAATGGCGACAGGTCGCCACTGGCAGCAATTGATCCCAGCCGGCGGGCTGAAACGGCACAAGACCCGGCTGTGGCCAGGGGGGAAAAAGGCAGCGGAAAGGATATTAGCTGCGGCTTATGACATCGTGCTGAAAATCAAACAACCTGCACCGGCGGCGGTTGCCGCCGGCAAGGACCGCATAGTGGCGGCTATGTCAGTCGTGCATCAATGCGTGGTCGGTTGCGCTTTCAGTTTCTCAATCGCATCCTTGAGTGCCAGCTTGCGTCGCTTGAGATTCACGATTTCGAGGTCGTCCACCGACGGGTGGTTCATCGCGTCATCGATTTCGCGTTCGATGTCGCCGTGTTTCCGCTGCAACTCATCAAGATGGGATGCAAGAGACATGATTGGTTCTCCCTTTCATGGTTTCCTCGATTGCAGCCGTCACGGCGCGTCCACCGCAGGTCGCTTCTGTGACGGCACAATGACACTTTGCCACCTTCCGACTGCGATGTCGAATGCTGCGTGGTAGCATTCCACGACAAGGTGAAATGTGATATGGCCTGCGCGCCGGTGGCAGAAAATTGCCATCCCCGCCCAATCAGGCCCAGTTTTTGGGCGCCGCAGACGTGCAGACGGTAGAGAATGTCCGATCAGGAACAGGCCGATATTCGCCTCGAATTTTCCCGGCTGAAGCAGGAACATGCCGATTTCGATGCGGCGATCAACGCGATGATCGCCACAAACTGCGACCCGCTGCAGATCCAGCGCATGAAAAAGAAGAAGCTCGTGCTCAAGGACCGGTTGATGAAGCTGGAAGACAAGATCATCCCAGACATCATCGCCTGAACGCTTTCCCTTATGCGCCGATCGAAAGCCTTGTCGCGCGGTCGCGCAGCAGACCGATGAGACTGCCGGTCCGCTCGTCGGAGGTGTCGATGGGAACAACCAGGCACATCGTCGCCTCGACCTTGCCCGGCGCTGAAAAGACCGGCACCGCAAGGCACTTCGTATAGGCATCGACCAGGCCCGAGGTGACGCAGTAGCCGGTGATCCGCGCCTCGGCGATGTCGGCGATGAAATCGTCGAGCCGCAGCTTGCGGCCGTCGGGCAGCACGAGATCGTCTTCCGACACCATGGCTTCGACCTCGGCCCGCTCCAGCCCCGCCAGAAGCAGCCGGCCGGACGCGGTCCAGGGCAGCGGGATCTGCAGGCCGGTGGCGGAGCTGATGCGAAACGGCCTGGTGCCTGGGCTGGAGTGGACGATGGTGTAGCGGCCGCTTTGCAGCATGCACAGTTCCGAGGTCTCGCCGGTCTCGCGCGACAGATGGTCGACCTCCTGGCGCCCGCGCCGCAGCAGGTCGTTGCCGCGCACATAATCCATTCCATAGAGATAAAGCTTCTTGCCGAAATAGACGCGGTTGCCGTCGCCTGCCATCTCCAGCAGGCCGGCGTCGACCAGCGACCGCACCAACGTGTAGGTCGTCGAGCGGGGTGCGTTCACCCCCTTGGCCAGGTCGCCAATGCCGATCGCCCGCTGCGTCGTGTGCAGGAAGTCCAGGATCTCGAGCACCCGGTTGAGGCCCTTCTCCCTGGAGGCCGTCGTCTTTTCGTCGGCCGAAACGGCCAGGGCATTGCCATCTTGCATTGTCGATTCCTCGTGCTAGTATCTGTCTTGTACAGGATACATGCGTCTCTTGTAAGAGACAATCTAAGTAAAATCATCGACGTATGTCTTGCCTGTACAAGGGGAACACAACACGAAAGGAGGTCGCCGTGAACGACACATCCGGAAGACGTGATTTTCTGAAATTGGGAATGGCGGGACTGGCCACGGCCGGCGTGCTGGCAACCGTCGATGCGCAGAAGGCGGCCGCCCAGGCGGCATCCGACAGCCTGCTGCGCACCGTACTCGACCGCGGCAAGCTGATCGTCGGCACCGGCAGCACCAACGCGCCCTGGCATTTCGAGAACGATGCCGGCGAACTGGTCGGCATGGACATCACCATGGGACGCATCCTGGCCAAGGGCCTGTTCGATGATCCGACCAAGGTCGAATTCGTCATGCAGGATCCGGCGCAGCGCATTCCCAACGTCACCACCAACAAGGTCGACATCACCATCCAGTT
This sequence comes from Mesorhizobium intechi, assembly GCF_002879535.1. Taxonomy (GTDB): domain Bacteria; phylum Pseudomonadota; class Alphaproteobacteria; order Rhizobiales; family Rhizobiaceae; genus Mesorhizobium; species Mesorhizobium intechi. Next base: position 6,773 of record NZ_PNOT02000391.1, on the reverse strand, counting down.
CATGACGATGACGGCGCAGCGCTCGCAGCTGATCAACTTCAGCCGGCCTTACTATGTCGAAGGCGTCGCCTTGCTGACGCTGCCCACCGCCGAGAACAAGACCTTCGACAAGCTGCTTGCCGGCGGTTCGGCGACGCGCATCTCCATCCTGCAGAATGTCGATGCCGAAAGCTCCGTCCACTATGCCTTGCCACAGGCACAGGTGTTGCAGATCGACACCCAGGCCAACGTGTTGCAGGCGCTGGAATCCAAGCGCGCCGACGCCGCCGCGGTCGACCTGTCCACCGTGCGCTGGCTCGCCTCGCGCAATCCGGACAAATATTTCGACGCCGGCAAGAGCTGGTATTCAATGCTCTACGGCGCGGCCTTGCGGCAGGGCGACCTCGACTGGCTGACCTTCGTCAACCAGACCTTCACCATCGCCATGTTCGGCCATGAATCGGCGCTCTACGATGCCGCCTTCAAGGATTACTTCGGCCAGGAGCCGCCGGCACGCCACCCCGGCTTCCCCGTCATCTGATCCGGGATTGCGGAAGGGCGGCATTCCAGCCCTTCCGCAATCCATCCCACGGCCTTCACATCGAGGCGCACGCATGGGCTATGCCCTCAATTTCAACCTGATCTGGCGGCATTTCGACAAGCTGTGGGGCGGGCTGCTGCTCAGCCTCGAGCTTGCGGTGATCTCTATCGCCATCGGCACCGTCATCGGCCTGGCGCTCGCGGTCTGGTATGTCTCGGCCGGACGCGTCGTGCGGGCGATCATCGCCGCCTATGTCGAATTCATCCGCAACGTGCCGCTGATCCTGCTCGTTTATCTCGTCTTCTACGGTGTGCCGACCGTGGTCGACCTGGCCTACAGCGCGCCGACCTCGTTTGTCCTGACGCTGTCGGTCTATAGCGGCGCCTATCTGGTCGAGGTGTTTCGCTCGGGCCTCGAGGCCGTCCCGCGCGGCCAGCTCGATGCCGGCAGGGCGATCGGCCTGACGCCCTGGCAAAGGCTCGTCCATGTGCGCCTGCCGACCATGCTGCGCATCACGTTGCCCGCTCTGTCCAACACCTTCATCTCGCTCTTCAAGGACACCTCGATCGCCTCGGTCATCTCGGTGCCGGAACTCACCTTCGGCGCCCAGTGGATCAACTTCAACACTTTCCGCATCGTCGAGGTCTATCTGGTGACGACGGCGATGTATCTGGTGACCGGCTATATCCTGCTTTTCGGGCTCAGGCTCGTCGAGCGCCGGTTCAGGGCGGCGCGCTGACATGGCGAGCCAGATCCTCTACGCCCTGCCCTTCCTCGCCAAAGGCTTCGCCCTGACCCTTTGGGTGTCGTTTCTGGTCGTCACCCTGTCGCTCGTCGCCGGCGTCCTGCTTGGCGTCGGCCTGGTCTATGGCCCCGCCCCGTTGCGCTGGGCGGTGCGCATCTTCTCCGACACCATTCGCGGCATTCCGATCCTGGTGCTGATGTTCTTCGTCTATTACGGCCTGCCGGCGATCGGGCTGCATCTGCCGTCCTTCTGGGCCGCCGTGCTGGCGCTCACCCTGTTCAAGACGGCCCAGGTCATCGAATATCTCAGGGGTGCGGTCGCCTCGATCCCGAAAGGCCAGTCTGAGGCCGCGATGGCGATCGGGCTGACCTTCCGCCAGCGGCTCACCTCCGTCATCTTCCCGCAAGCCTTCAGGCGCTTCCTGCCGCCCTGGATCAACGGCGTCACCGACGCGGTCAAGGGCAGTGCACTGGTGTCGCTGCTCGGCATCACCGATCTGATGCAGGCCATCAACCAGGTCATCGGCCGCACCTATGAGGCGATGCCGCTCTATATCCTCGGCGCGCTCATCTATTTCGCGGTCAACTACGCGCTTTCGCTCGCCAGCCGGCGGCTCGAGCGGCGCTTTGCCTTCATTCGGGAATAGCACGATGTCCGACGCCACAAACGCCAGTCCCGCGCTGCTCGACGTGCACGATGTCTCCAAGGCTTTCGGCGCCGTCGAGGTGCTGCGATCCGTCAGCCTTCAGGTGAAACGCGGCGAAGTGGTCACCGTCATCGGCCCCTCCGGCAGCGGCAAGACCACGTTGCTGCGCTGCGTCAACTTCCTCGAAAGCTACGACTCAGGCTCGATCCGTATCGACGGCAAGGAGGTTGGTTATCGCGAGGCCGGGACGCGCCGGCGCCGCAGCGAACGCGACTTGGCCGCGATGCGCGCCGAGACCGGCATGGTGTTCCAGAGCTTCAACCTGTTCCCGCATCTCACGGCGGCCGGCAACATCATGCTCGGGCTCACCAAGGTGCGGGGAAAGAGCCAGACCGAGGCGCGCCAGATCGCCGAACACTGGCTCGGCCGCGTCGGCCTCGCCCACAAGGCCGACAGCCTGCCGGCCGAGCTCTCCGGCGGCCAGCAGCAGCGCGTCGGCATCGCGCGTGCCGTGGCGATGGAGCCGAAAATCCTTTTGCTCGACGAGATCACCTCGGCGCTTGACCCCGAACTGGTCGGCGAGGTGCTGGCCGTGGTGCGCAGCCTCGCCGAGGACGGCATGACCATGCTGATGGTTACGCACGAAATGGCCTTTGCCCGCGACGCTTCGAGCCGCATCGTCTTCATGGCCGATGGCGGCGTCAGCGCCGTCGGCCCGCCCAAGGAGATCCTGGCGGCGGAAACCAGCAATGAGCGCCTCCGCACCTTCCTGGCGCGCTTCCGCGCCTCGCATTTCTGACGGCCAACACCGTCCCAAGGAGCCCGCTTCCATGACGCCTTACATCCGGCTCGCCGAACTCGGCCTGACACTGCCCGAGCCGCCGACGCCCATCGCCAACTTCGTCACCCATGCCGAGAGCGGGCGGCTGATCTTCCTGTCAGGCCAGGGGCCGCTGCGCGCCGACGGCACGCTCTGTACCGGCAAGGTCGGCGAGGACGTGACCGTCGAACAGGCCTATGAGCATGCGCGCCTGACCGGGCTCAATCTGCTGGCCGTCATGCATGCCGCCGCCGGCGATCTCGGCCGCATCGTACGCGTCGTCAAGCTGCTCGGCTTCGTCAACGCGACGCCGACCTTCAGCGACCACCCGAAAGTGGTCAATGGCTGTTCGGACCTGTTCGCCGATGTGTTCGACAAGATCGGCGGCCATGCCCGTTCGGCGATCGGCGTCGGCTCGCTGCCTGGAAACATCACTGTCGAAATCGAGGCGGTCGTCGAGATCGCCGCCTGACCTGCCACTCACGGGATCCGCTCACATGAAAACCTACTCCGACACCGGTTCCAACACCACCATTCGCGAGCGGCTGGGTTTGCGACCGATCATCAATGTCTCCGGCACCATGACCGCGCTCGGCGCATCGATCATCGTTCCGGAGGCGATCAGCGCCATGGCGGAGATCGCCTCGCAATGGGTTGAGATGGACGATCTGCAGCGCGCGGCGAGCACGGTGGTGGCGCGCCTCACGGGCGGCGAGGCCGGCTTCATCACCGCCTGCTGCGCCAGCGGCATCACGATGGCGATCGCCGGCGCTATGGCGGGAACCAACCTGCTCGCCATCGAGCGCCTGCCTGATGACACCGGCGACCTCAAATCAGAGGTCGTCATCCAGCTTGGCCACATCGTCAATTACGGCGCCCCGATCGACCAGTCGATCCGCGTCGCCGGCGCCAAGGTGGTGCCCGCCGGCACGGTCAGCGTCACCCAGGATTATCATGTGCGCGAAGCGATAAACGAGCGCACGGCGGCCGGCCTCTACGTCGTCGCCCACCACACGGTGCAGTACGGCATGCTGTCGCTGGAGGAATTCTGCGAAATCTGCCATGCCAAGGGCGTGCCGGTGATCGTCGATGCCGCGTCCGAATATGATCTGCGCGTTTTTCTGGCGCGCGGCGCCGACGTGGTCATCTACAGCGGCCACAAATTCCTCTCGGGCCCGACCAGCGGCATCGTCACCGGCCGCAAGGATCTGGTACGCGCCGCCTATCTGCAGAACCGCGGCGTGGCGCGGGCCATGAAGGTCGGCAAGGAAAGCATCGCCGGCACCATGGCGGCACTCGAAGCCTGGGAAAAGCGCGACCACGCCGGCATCCGCCGGCGTGAGGAGGCGGCGCTCAACCTCTGGAAGGACGCTCTGCAGGGATTGCCGGGTATCCTTGCCAAGATCATCCCTGACCCGACAGCCAACCCGCTCGACCGGCTGCAGGTCTTCGTGTCGCCTGAGAGCCGCTTCAGCGCCGCCGGCCTTGCCTCGGCGCTGGCCGCGGGCTCGCCGCCTATCATCGTGCGCAACCACGAAGTCGAGCGCGGCCACTTCTTCCTCGATCCCTGCAACCTCCATCCCGGGGAAGCGGAGGTTGTCGCCGAGCGGCTGCGTGCCGTGCTGACGGCGAAGGATCGGCCCGCTGAGGCCATGAAGGCAGCGCGGAAGGATTCTTCTGGCGCACTGCGCTGGCCGGATTGATCGCGCGCGACCGCGAACAACGATTTTTTCGCAAGGCGGGAATAAACCGTCGTCGCAACAGGTCTTCCAAGCATACGCCTCTGCTGGCGTTGAGGAGACCGACATGCAGTATCATGACGAGCACAGCGCACAGGGGCGTGGCAACCGCTGCTGGCATCAGTTGGACCGCGTGATCATCATCGGCGTCTCCTACGTGGCGCTTGACACCGGTGACGCAGATGAATTCAGTTTCGGCAAGGCAGGCGGCCCTGCCTGCTTCCGGGGGCTTTGTCCCTGCGAGCAGGGCAAGGTCGCCGTCGCATCCTGAGGCGGCGCGGCCTGGAGTTTCGGATCATGGTGCCGCTTTGAGCGAGAGGGCCCTGGCAGAACGCTTCAACGAAGTGGTGCTGCCGCATCTCGGCGATGCGCTGGCGCTGGCCCGCTGGCTGACGGGCAATGCCGCCGATGCCGAGGACGTGGTGCAGGATGCCTGCATCAAGGCGCATGCCGGCATATCAGGCTACGCCGGCGGCAACGCCCGCGCATGGCTGCTGACCATCGTGCGCAACACCTCCTACACCTGGATGGCGCGCAACCGGCCGCGTGCCATGATGGCCGTCGGTGATCTCGGCGACCTCGATGACATGGCGGCGGCGCACGGCACCAGCATGCCCGACGAGGACGGCCCGGAGGCAAGCCTGATCGCCAAAGCCGATAGTGCGGCACTGGAGGCGGCGATCGCTGCCCTGCAGCAGCCATTTCGCGAGACGCTGGTGCTGCGTGATATCAATGGCCTGAGCTATCGCGAGATATCGGCCATGCTTGCCGTGCCGATCGGCACGGTGATGTCCAGGCTGGCCCGGGCCCGTGGCCTGCTCGCGTCTGAACTCGGGAGAGCGTCATGACACACGACGACGGACTGCCCAACGATCCCGAAGGTATCAGACTGATGATCCATGCTCTTGTCGATGGCGAGCTTGATGCGGCGGCCGCTCTTGCCGTGGAGCGTCGCATTGCCGCCGACCCCAGGCTTGCCGCGGAGCATGCCCGCATTGTCGCCTTGCAAGGCGCCGTCAGCCGCTTGCCGCGCCCCGATGTCAGCGACGCATTTCGGGCCCGCATCGCGGCGATCGGCATGGCCGGCACAGAACGGCAGGCCTCGGTCGAGGCGGAGCCACAGCGGGGTACGCCGCCGACGCTGCCGGGGTTGATTGCCGGCGCTGGCGGCGGCCAGAGACGGGGAGCCGGGACACGTCCTTCTCAGGCGCGTCCATCACAGAGAACGCGCCGCTTCGGCTCGTTCGACTGGCGCGCGATGGCCGCGTCGATCATGATCAGCGCCGTGCTGGCCAGCGGGGCGACGCAATGGATGATACAGAGCGGCGTGGATGACGGCTTCGCCGCCGCGGTCGCCAGCGGCCATCGCCGCAGCCTGCTTGCCGCGAGCCCGATCGATATCGTCTCGTCCGACCGCCATACGGTCAAGCCCTGGCTCGACGCCCGCATCGGCGTCTCGCCGCCGGCGCCCGACCTTGTCCAGGATGGCTACGCGCTGATCGGTGGCCGGGTCGAGGTGATATCCGGCCGGCCGGTGCCGGCCCTGGTCTACCGCCATCGCGAGCATCTGATCACGCTGGTGGCCGAACCGCAGCAAGGCGGCAAGACCACTCAGCCGGACGACCTTTCCTCCGGCGGCTTCTCGATGGTGCACTGGAGCGACGGCGCCTTCTCCTACTGGGCGATCTCCGACATGGAACGCCCGGAACTCGACGACTTCGTCGCCCGCTTTCGCAAGGCGGCGGTGTGAGGGCTACCCTCCCTCATTTGTCGATCCCAAGGCTTTGAGCCCGTCTCGGCCCGAAGCAGAGCCTCACAGCCTCTAGCGGGCCGGTTTCCGCCTCGCTGGAGCGCAAGCATGCCCGCGTATCCTTGCCGTCGCTGCCGAATTCCGCTAAGGCGCGCCTTTGTTGCCGGAGAGCAGAAGCTTGGACGACCAATGCGCCGATGTCGCCATCATCATGGGTAGCCAGTCCGACTGGGCGACGATGCGCCAGGCGGCCGAAACGCTGGAAGCGCTCGGCGTCCCGCACAAGCGCCTGATCATCTCCGCGCATCGCACGCCCGACCGGCTCTATGAATTCGCCAAGGGCGCCAAGGCCGCCGGCTACAAGGTGATCATCGCCGGCGCCGGCGGCGCGGCTCACCTGCCCGGCATGACGGCGGCGATGACGCCGCTGCCGGTGTTCGGCGTGCCGGTGGAATCGAAGGCGCTGTCGGGGCAGGATTCGCTGCTCTCCATCGTCCAGATGCCGGCCGGCATTCCGGTTGGGACGCTGGCCATCGGCAAGGCGGGTGCGGCC
>NZ_PNOT02000347.1 GCF_002879535.1 Mesorhizobium intechi | reverse complement strand
GTGCGTGGCCAGGCTGGGGTCGGCATACTTATGGGCGACGCTGCCGACAGCCCTGTTGTCGTCGACAAGGTCCAGCCCTCGGGGATGCTTCTGGTCGGATATCGGTTTTGATGCCCACACATAGTGCAATGCAGGCCGCGGCAGGCTCCAGCCGGATCGATCTGAACGCCGAGTTCAGATCGCCGAGGCAAGGCCCGCATATCCTCATTGTCGAAGACGATATCGAGATCGCCCGCATGCTGGGCGAGACGCTCACGGAAAACGGCATGATCGTGGAAATCGCCGCCAACGGCGTCCGCATGAACGCCGCGCTTCGCAACCAGAAATTCGATCTCATCTTGCTCGATATCATGCTGCCTGGCGAGAACGGCCTCAGCATCTGCCGCCGGCTTCGTGCGCAAACGAACGTTCCGATCCTGATGCTGACCGCGCTCGGCGAGGAGATCGACCGCATCTTCGGGCTGGAGATCGGCGCCGACGATTACGTGACCAAACCGTTCAGCGCGCGCGAACTGACGGCAAGGATAAGGGCGTTGCTACGCCGCACGGCCTACGCTCCCGACGAACGGGACCGCACAAAGGTGCTTCGCTTCAACGGCTGGCGCCTCGATCCCGTCCGCCGGCAATTGCATGATCCCAGCAATGCGCGGGTTGCGACCACGACGCATGAATTCGACCTGCTGCTGGCGTTCTGCCGCAATGCGGGCCGTGTTCTGTCGCGCGAGGAGCTTCTCAGCGTCACCCATGCCGGGCTTGCCGGCCCGATCGAGCGAAGCGTCGATGTCCATGTCAGCCGGATTCGCCAGAAGATCGAAAAAGACGCGCGCGATCCGGTACTTCTCAAGACTGTCCGGCTGGGTGGCTACATCTTCACCGCCACCGTGGAGGAAGCGTGAGGCGCTTGGTCCGCCGTTTCCTGCCGCAGTCGGTGCGTGGGCAGTTCGCGGCGATCATTTTCATCGCGGTGATCGCGATCCTGTCCGTCGGATCGGTCGTCGAAGGGTTGATAGCGAATATCGACCTTCCCGTCGTGGAAGATAGCGCCAAGCGGGCTGCCGTTGTCGCTGCCTTGCTGCGCCAAACACCAAGCGAAGCTCGCGGCGCTGTTCTGGCTGCGGCGACGCGCGCCGGCTTTGATTTCAAGATCCTGCCCAGGCAACAGATCAGCAATATTCCGGATTCCTATCTGCAATGGCGAAGCATCGGATGGCTTCTCCAGATCGAGAGCTGCTCGATCCCTGGGCGCTGGATAAGGCTCGGCGGCCAGTATGCGTTTGTCATCGATCTGGACCAGGAGAGCGTCCTGGCGCATTTCGGCATGCCCGATTCCTGGCTAACGTCAGGCTTCGTCCGGGTCTCGTTCTACAGGTTCATGGCTTTCGTCGCCTTGCCCTTACTGATCTGGTTGTTTGCGGTCCGGGCTGTGACGGAGCCGTTGAAGCGCATCTCGAACGCAGTGGGGGAAGCCGAGATCGAGAATGGCAAAGAGCTTTTCGCCGAACGCGGCTCCATCGAAATGGTCGGCTTGGCGCGCGCGCTGAACAGGATGCGAACGCGAATCCGCACGATGATCGAAAACCGCACCCGCATGCTGCGCAGCGTCAGTCATGATCTGCGCACGCCGTTGACGCGGCTGCGGCTTCGCGCCGAGCGCATGGATGAAGGCCCCGTTCGAACCGCCATATTGTCCGACATCCAGCACATCGAAGATCTGATCGACGAGACCCTGACCTATCTGCGCAACGACGTCTCGACGGAAACGCTGCAGCGGGCCGACATTGCCAGCGTGCTGCAGACCGTCTGCGCCGAATTCTCCGACGTCGGGTTTTCGGTTGCCTATTCCGGGCCGGACAGGCTTCTGGGCTGGTGCAAACCAAATGCGCTGGCGCGCGCCATCACCAACCTGTGCGACAATGGGGTCAAATTCGCCGGCAACGTAACCGTCGCATTGACGCAGACCGACACGGCGGCGCGCATCGCGGTCGGCGACGATGGGCCAGGCATTTCGATGACGGCGCGCTCCCGTGTTTTCGAACCCTTCTTCAAGGAGGACATGTCGCGCGGCGTTGCGTCGAAACACGGCTTCGGTCTGGGCCTGTCGATCGTCGCGGACATCATCCAGGGTCACGGCGGCAAGATCGAACTGCACGACAACCAGCCAAGCGGCCTCGTCGTGACCGTCGATCTGCCGAATGCGCCCAAGGTCCGGCCCTTATAGGAGGGGCGACGCCCTGCCCGGGGTCCGATGATCCCAGATTGCCGGAGCTTATCTCGAGGCCTCCGAAGGCTTGCTTCAGGAAATTTTGGTGCGGTCGAGAAGACTCGAACTTCCACGGGTTGCCCCACAGCGACCTCAACGCTGCGCGTCTACCAATTCCGCCACGACCGCACGTGGTAGGAGCCGGAACCGACCGGCTCGCGGCGTGTAGCAAATCGTTTCCGGCGAAACAAGTGCGCGATGCGCAATAATGTCAGCCGATTGGCATATCCGTCCACAGGATCGGAATGAGCATGTGGAACTGGACGTTTGCACCCGATATCGCCATATGGAAGGCGGATGCATGTTGCCCGAAAGTGCGTGGCGGTTTTGGGACCGCGGCATGCATGAACAAAAACGAAGACCCATGACAGAACGCAGCCAGATCGCCACGTCGTTCCTGCCGCTCCCCGGTTCGGCACCGGTCGAGTGGCGCATCGAGCCCGGCCTGACCGCCTACCCCGATGCGCTGGCCTTCATGGAAGCGCGGGCCGAGGCGATCCGCAGCGGGGCCGCCGGCGAAATGGTCTGGCTGGTCGAGCATCCCCCGCTCTACACCGCGGGCACCAGCGCCCGCATCGAGGACCTGATCGAGCCCGACCGCTTTCCGGTCTTTGCCGCCGGGCGTGGCGGCGAATACACCTATCATGGGCCAGGCCAGCGGGTCGCCTATGTCATGCTCGACCTGAAACGGCGGCGCGAGGATGTGCGCGCTTTCGTCGCCGCGCTCGAACAGTGGATCATCGGCACGCTCGCCGCCTTCAACGTGCGCGGCGAACGCCGCGAGGACCGGGTTGGCGTCTGGGTGGTGCGGCCCGATCGCCCTGCATTGCCGGACGGCTCGCCCGCCGAGGACAAGATCGCGGCCATCGGCATCCGGCTGCGGCGCTGGGTGAGCTTTCACGGCATCGCCATCAACGTCGAACCGGAGCTCGAGCATTTTGGCGGCATCGTGCCGTGCGGGGTTCAGGACCACGGCGTCACCAGTCTCGTCGACCTTGGCCTGCCCGTCGGCATGGCCGATCTGGATCTCGCGCTGAAATCAGCCTTCGAGGATGTTTTCGGTCCCGTGGCGGCTTTGCCTGCCGAGGCCGTCCGCAAGACAGGTTGATCCTTTCGGGCCCAACCAGCTCAGAGCAACTGCCCCGACGCCCACAGAACGCCGCAGCCATGGATGACGAACACCGCCAGCAGCGCACCGGCGATGGCGAAGCGGTCGACGGTACGGATAGGTTTCAGCTCGTAACGCGGCTTTACTCCGCTGCCCATCGTCAGCAGGCTGAGGATTGAAAAGACCGCTCCGGTCGCCAGCAGGAAGCCGGAGGAAAAGCCGGCCTGCCAGCCCACCGCCAGGAACGCCGAGAGCAGGAAGAACGAGGCCAGGGCCAGCGCGACCGGCCCCGGGCAGATCTGGCGCAGAACCTGGCCGCCGTCGAACTTCCACACCGGCACCAGATTGGCGATGTTGAACAGGGCCGCACAGCCTGCCAGTGCCGCCAGCAGCGCTGCCGCGCCCCTATGCCCCTCGTTGCCGGCCAGCGCACTGGCCGCGATGACGATCGGCACCAGGAAAGCGGAAAAGCCCGCCCCCATCAGCGCCACGAAGGCCACTTCGAAACGGCTGTTGTAGGGCCGGCCGCCAATGGCGACGCCGCCGAGCAGCGGGATGAAGATCATCCGCGCCTTGCGGTGGCCCATCAGCCGGAACGCCGCCATGTGGCCGAGTTCGTGCAGGGCCACGACGGACGTCAGGATGGCGGCCAGCGCCAGCCCGCCAAGATGGAGGCCGAAGAACGGCCACAGGATCAGTGCCGACAGCACGGCAAAACCGACCTGGCTCAGCGGATGCTCGAACCAGCCGCCCTTGCGGTACTGCCCGGTCATCGCCCAACGTTGCAGCTTGGACAGTTCGCGGCGCATGGCAAAGTAGCGGAACACCAGAAAGGCAACGCCACGGTAACGATCCGTCCGGCCAAGCGTCACCCTCGTGCCGCTGCCTTCGGAAACCAGCTCTGCGGTTTCGCGATAGTCTTTCCAGAACGAAGCATCGAGCGCGGTATCCTCAAGCACTCGCATCGAGAAGCGGCTGCCCTCGACGACATCGTCAAACCGCGCCCTGCGCTCGATCGGCTCGCCGTCGCGGCCTTCCCACGACAGCATGATGCGGGACACACCCTCCCCGTCCAGCGGCTCGGCCGACACGATCTCGCCGGACCAGCCGGCATCGCTGCCAAGCGGCCATAGCGCCTGCCAGAGGCGCTGGCGGCCCATCGCAATCACGCGGCTGACCCTGACCGTGCGCGAACCAAGCGGCACGGTCATCAAGAGAAAGATCAGCCCGAGATTGCTGGCCACAAGAATGGCCGTGACGATGGGCGACACCTGAATGTTGCTCCTGCCAGAGTGGCGCACCTTAGCGTCGCGGCGGCAAGAAAGGCTTAACAGGGAAGCGGGTTTCACCCACGAGGACCGACGGCGGCGAGAGCCGCCAGCTCACATGGCGCCGATCCAGATCGCCATGGAAATGAGGAAAGTGCTCATGCAAACCAGTGAGATGACATCCTGAACCAGATCGGTCATAACTCTCTCCTGTTGTTGATATGTTCGCAATTTGTTCTAATTTTGTTTCAATGTCAACGCGCAGAATCCGGCCTCGCCAGAATCTCCGGGCGATCAGATTGGCAGGGTTAAGGAAAGGTTGACGGCGCGGCGCTTATCAACAGGCCACGACAATGCGTGAGGACAGGCCGTCGGCGGGGTTCGGAAAACCTGATGAGATTCGGTCGAACCTATCTTCGCTGAATCGCCGCTGGATCTGTCGATGTCCGGTCTGTTCGCCTCAATGTCGGCACAGCCTTAAAGCGGCACGACCTTGCCGTCGGCGAGCGTGACGCGCCGGTCCATGCGCGATGCCAGTTCGTGGTTGTGGGTGGCGATCAGTGCCGCCAGGCCCGATTGTTTGACCAGCGCGCCCAGCGCCTCGAAGACATAGGAAGCGGTGACCGGGTCGAGATTGCCGGTCGGCTCGTCAGCCAGCAGCACCAGCGGAGCATTGGCGACGGCGCGGGCAATGGCGACGCGCTGCTGTTCGCCGCCCGAGAGTTCGGACGGCCGGTGCGAAGCGCGCTTGCCGATCTGCATATAGTCGAGCAGTTGCGCGGCGCGCTCGGCCGCTTCCTTGCGTGGCAGGCCCTTGATCAACTGCGGCATCATGATGTTTTCCAGCGCGGAAAACTCCGGCAGCAGATGATGGAACTGGTAGACGAAGCCGACATCGTTGCGGCGGATCGACGTGCGTTCGTCATCGGAGAGCCGCCCGCAGGCGCGGCCGGCCAGGATCACATCGCCGGCGTCGGGGCGTTCCAGCAAGCCGGCCGTGTGCAGCAGCGTCGACTTGCCGGTGCCCGAGGGAGCAACCAGCGCCACCATCTCGCCGCGCTTCAGCGAGAAATCGGCGCCGTTCAGGATGGTGAGCTTGCGCGGCCCCTGGACATAGTGCCGCTCGACGCTCTTCAGCTCGATAATGACCTCGGCCACTACTCGTACCTCAAGGCTTCGACCGGATCGAGGCGAGCCGCCCGCCATGCCGGAAACACCGTCGCCAGGAAGGACAGCCCAAGCGCCATGATGATGACATAGGTCGTCTCGCGCGGGTCCATCTTCGCCGGCAGCTGGCTCAGGAAATAGAGCTCCGGGTTGAACAGCACCTTGCCCGTCATCCAGGAGAAGAACTGGCGGATCGATTCGATGTTGGTGCAGATCACGACGCCGAGCAGCACGCCGGCGAGCGTGCCGGTGACGCCGATCGCCGCCCCCGTCATCAGGAAGATGCGCAGGATGGCGCCACGCGAGGCGCCCATGGTGCGCAGGATGGCGATGTCGTGCCCCTTGTCCTTCACCAGCATGATCAGTCCTGAAATGATGTTGAGCGCCGCCACCAGCACGATCAGCGTCAGGATCATGAACATGACGTTGCGCTCGACCTGCAGGGCGGAAAAGAAGGTCTCGTTGCGCTGGCGCCAGTCGACCATCTCGATGGGCCGTTGCGCCGCCTCTTCCACCTTCGGTTTCAGCGCGTCGACATTGTCGGGATTGTCGACATAGATCTCGATCGTCTGCGCGCGGCCATCCATGTTGAAATAGAGCTGCGCCTCGGAGAAGGGCATGTAGACGATGGACGTGTCATATTCCGACATGCCGACTTCAAAGATCGCCGCGATCTTGTAGCCTTTCATGCGCGGCGTCGTGCCGATCGGCGTCACGTCGCCATCGGGCGAGATGAGCGTAATGGTGTCGCCCAGCGTCAGGCCGAGATTCTCGGCCATGCGCTTGCCGACGGCAACGCCCTCGCCCGAATCGAAACCGGCGAGTGACCCCTGCTTGATGTTGTTGGCGACGATGGCGATCTTGCCGAGGTC
>NZ_PNOT02000242.1 GCF_002879535.1 Mesorhizobium intechi | reverse complement strand
GCTTACAACAGGCGGCGACACAACGAGTATCCGTGGCGCCGGCCAGTCGAACGGATAGTCATGGCCACGCACGATGTCGATCAGCCGTTGGATGCCTTGCTTGGCCGCCACCGGATTGCCGTGGATCCACGGCTTCATGTCGTTGGCACCGAGCATGATGACGATCAGGTCAATCGGTGCATGTGTCGTCAGCACCGTCGGCAACAGCCGCGCGCCGTTGCGATCGGCACCTGCCAGATGATCGTCGAAGGCCGTGGTGCGGCCATTGAGTCCGTCGGCGATAGCCTGGACGTCCCTTCCAAGGCCGGCCTGCAGGACGCTTGGCCAACGGTCTTCCAGCGCATGGCGCCCGCCTTCGGCGTTGTAACCCCAGGTCAGCGAGTCGCCGTAGCAAAGCACCGTCTTCATGCGTTCACCTGTGCATTCATCAAACCGCGTCCCACCCGCCAGCGTACGAACAGCCAGTGAACCAGCACCGTGGCCAGGCCTGGCAAGACCAGGCCGGCGACGATTGGAAGGTCACCTCCCCACCGGCGCTTGTCGACCGGCTGCGAGAACGTCCAGCCGATCAGGCCGAGCCCGACAAGCACGAACAGGACGATGGTGCAAAGGGCCAGCCAGTCGATGATCGCGGGTGCATTCGAAAAGAACTGCGCGACGAAAAACACGATCGTCACGACGATGGTGACAAGCGCGGACGCCATGAACACCAGAATGTATTCTTCCTGCACGTCGGTTGCGATGGCCAGTCCAAGCGCGACCAAACCGCCGGCAAACCAGGAAATAAAGAAGGCGAAAAGGCTGGTGAAGAATTTCCGCACGAGCCTTTTCCTTTCCTAGACCAGCATGCCCATCGGGTTCTCGATGAGCCGCTTGAAGGCGACCAGCAGCTCCGCGCCAAGGGCTCCATCCACCGCGCGATGGTCGGTCGACAGCGTCACCGACATCACGGTGGCGATTTTGATCTCGCCATTCTTGACCACCGCCCGCTCCTCGCCGGCGCCGACCGCCAGGATGGTCGCATGCGGCGGGTTGATGACGGCGGCGAAATCCTTGATGCCGAACATGCCGAGATTGGAGACGGCGGTGGTGCCGCCCTGATACTCTTCCGGCTTCAGCTTGCGGCTGCGGGCGCGGCTGGCCAGGTCCTTCATCTCGTTGGAGATGGTCGACAGCGTCTTTTCATCCGCATGCCGAATGATCGGCGTGATCAGGCCACCGGGGATCGACACGGCGACGCCGACATCGGCATGCTTGTGCTTGACCATGGCGCTTTCGGTCCACGAGGCATTGGCATCCGGCACAGCCTTCAGCGCCATAGCCATCGCCTTGATGACCATGTCGTTGACCGACAGCTTGTAGGCGGGAGCCTCGCCCTTGTCCGACTTCTTCATCGGGGCGGCGGCATTGATCTGGGTGCGCAGCGCCAGCAGCGCATCGAGCTCGCAGTCGAGCGTGAGATAAAAATGCGGGATGGTGGACTTGGCCTCGACCAGGCGGCGCGCGATGGTCTTGCGCATATTGTCGTGCGGGACGAGTTCGTAGGAGCCTTGCTCGAACAACTTCAGCACCTGGTCGTCCGACATCGCTTTCACCGCCGGAGCAGCGGCGACAGGCGCACCGGCCGGAGCCTTGGCGGCGGGCGCTGCCTTGGCGCCGCCGCCCGCAATCGCGGCATCGACATCGGCCTTCACCACCCGGCCATGCGGGCCGGTGCCGGTCACGGCCGACACATCGACGCCGGCCTCCTTGGCGATACGCCGCGCAAGCGGCGATGCAAAGGTGCGCTCGCCAGTCGCATGGCCATTGGCGACCGGAGCCGAGTCCGCCTTCGGAGCGGCTGCGGCAGCAGGTTCAGCCTTTGGTGCCTCAGCCTTGGGTGCTTCAGCCTTGGGTGCCTCAGCCTTGGGAGCGTCCGCTTTCGGCGCTTCGGCTTTCGCCGGCGCGGCAGCGCCACCGCTTTTCGCGGCAGCATCCGCATCCTCGCCCTCGGCGGCAAGCACGGCGATCACTGCGTTGACCTTGACGCCTTCGGTGCCGGCGGGAACGACGAGCTTGGCAACCGTGCCCTCGTCGACGGCCTCGACCTCCATCGTCGCCTTGTCGGTCTCGATCTCGGCGATGACATCGCCCGGCGAAACCTTATCGCCTTCCTTGACCAGCCACTTCGACAGATTGCCCTCTTCCATCGTGGGCGAGAGCGCCGGCATGGTGATGTTGATTGGCATTTTATCCTCCCGGCCGGTTCAGCGATACGTGACGGCTTTGACCGCCTCGATGACCTCGCCGACATTCGGCAAGGCCAGCTTTTCAAGGTTGGCCGCATAGGGCATCGGCACATCCTTGCCGGCGATGGTGATGACCGGCGCGTCGAGGAAATCGAAGGCGCGTTGCGACACCTGGCTGGCGATATGGTCGCCGACCGAGCTTTGCGGGAAGCCTTCTTCGACCACGACAAGCCGGTTGGTCTTCTTGACCGAAGCGATGATGGTGTCGAAGTCGAGCGGGCGGATGGTGCGCAGGTCGATGATCTCGGCGTCGATGCCCATGCCGCGCAATTCGGTTTCCGCCTTGACCGCATAGGTCATGCCGATGCCGAAGGAAACGATGGTGACATCCTTGCCATGCTTGTGGATGCGCGCCTTGCCGATCGGCAGCACGAAATCGTCAAGCTTCGGCACGTCGAATGACTGGCCGTAGAGGATTTCGTTCTCGAGAAAGATAACCGGATTCGGGTCGCGGATAGCTGCCTTGAGCAGTCCCTTGGCGTCGGCGGCCGTATACGGCATCACCACCTTCAGGCCAGGAATGTGGCTGTACCAGGCAGCGTAGCACTGCGAGTGCTGGGCGGCGACGCGGGCGGCAGCCCCGTTCGGTCCGCGAAACACAATCGGCGCGCCCATCTGGCCGCCCGACATATAGAGCGTCTTGGCGGCCGAATTGATGATCTGGTCGATCGCCTGCATGGCGAAGTTGAAGGTCATGAACTCGACGATCGGCTTCAACCCGGCCATCGCCGCGCCGACGCCGACGCCGGCAAAACCATGCTCGGTGATCGGCGTGTCGACGACGCGCCGCGGCCCGAATTCCTGCAGCAACCCTTGGGTGATCTTGTAGGCGCCCTGGTATTCGGCGACCTCCTCGCCCATGACGAAGACATCGCCGTCGCGGCGCATTTCCTCGGCCATGGCATCGCGCAGTGCTTCGCGCACCGTGGTCGAGACCATCTCGGTGCCCGCGGGAACATCCGGGTCTGCGGCAATCTCGCTCTTCGGCGCCGCCGCGACCGGTGCGGCGGCCTCGCTCTTCGCCGCAGCTGGCGCCGGCGCTGCGGTTTCAGCCTTGGCGGGCTCTTCGCCGATAGCTTCGCCGGCCTTGTCGGTGTCTTCGCCTTCAACCGCAAGCACGGCGATCACCGCGTTGACCTTGACGCCTTCGGTGCCGGCAGGAACCACGATCTTGGCAAGCGTGCCTTCGTCGACAGCTTCGACTTCCATTGTCGCCTTGTCGGTTTCGATCTCGGCGATGACGTCGCCGGCGACGACCTTGTCACCCTCGTTCTTCAACCACTTGGAAAGATTGCCCTCTTCCATGGTCGGCGAGAGAGCGGGCATGAGAATTTCGATCGGCATGTCCTGGCCCTCCCTTACAATACGATATCGGTCCAGAGCTCGGACGGATCCGGCTCCGCATCGTTCTGGGCAAATTCGGCGGCGTCGGCGACGATGTCTCGAACCTCCTTGTCGATGGCCTTGAGCTCGTCCTCGGTCGCCCACTTCTTCTCGGTCAACCGCGCCTTGACCTGTTCGATCGGGTCATGCTCGGAGCGCATCTTCTGCACTTCTTCCTTCGAACGGTATTTCGCAGGGTCGGACATCGAGTGACCGCGATAGCGATAGGTCTGCATCTCGAGGATGATTGGCCCGTTGCCGCCGCGGCACCATTCGGTCGCCTGATCGCCGGCGGATTTGACCGCGCGCACATCCATGCCGTCGACCTGGATGCCGGGAATCTTGAACGAAGCGCCGCGATGCGAAAAATTGGTTTCGGCCGACGAGCGCGACACCGAGGTGCCCATGGCGTAGCGATTGTTCTCGATGATGTAGATCACCGGCAGCTTCCACAGCGAGGCCATGTTGAAGCTTTCATAGACCTGGCCCTGGTTGGCCGCGCCGTCACCGAAATAGGTCAGCGAAACGTTGTTGTTGTCGCGGTAGCGGTTGGCGAAGGCCAGGCCCGTGCCGAGCGACACCTGCGCACCGACAATGCCGTGGCCGCCGTAAAAATGCTTCTCCTTGGAGAACATGTGCATGGAGCCGCCCTTGCCCCTGGACAGGCCGCCACGGCGTCCGGTCAGTTCGGCCATGACGCCGCGCGGGGAAAGCTCCATGGCCAGCATGTGGCCATGGTCACGATAGGCTGTGATCATCTGGTCGCCATCGATCAACGCCATCTTCATGCCGGTGACGACAGCTTCCTGGCCGATATAGAGATGGCAGAAACCGCCGATGAAGCCCATGCCGTAGAGCTGGCCGGCCTTTTCCTCGAAGCGGCGGATGAGCAGCATGTGCCGGTAGGCGGCAAGCTCCTCATCCTTGGTGAATTCAGCAGGCTTGGGCGCGGAAAGCCCTGATTTGCCTTCGGATTTGGATTTGGCAGGCGCTTTTCTGGCTGCGGTGGCCATGCATCACTCCCTGTTGGCGTCTCTTTGCGGACATTAGGGCAGGATGAAATCCGCCCTGGGAAGATCAGCTCTCCCCACCGATTTATGCAAGGCTAACACGCGCTAGAGCGTTGCGCCATGACGAATTTGCATAGCTGGCATGCGCCTAAGCGATTAAAATCATTGAAAATATTGGCGATTAACTGAACTTCAGTTATTTCACCGACGCCGGCAGCATGATGGTGATTTCATCGGCCTGGGACAGATTGAGCGCCCTGCGCGCCTGTTCGTCAAGCATGTCCTTCTCCAGCGTGCCGTCATGCATTAGCCGAACGCGCCGTTCGAGTTCCATACGGCGGGCCTTGATCGCATCGAGCTGAGCCTGCAGCGCAACCGTCTGGGCTTCCAGCTGATATTTCGAAT
The DNA here is from genome assembly GCF_002879535.1 of Mesorhizobium intechi. Classification (GTDB taxonomy): domain Bacteria; phylum Pseudomonadota; class Alphaproteobacteria; order Rhizobiales; family Rhizobiaceae; genus Mesorhizobium; species Mesorhizobium intechi. Next base: position 1,068 of record NZ_PNOT02000242.1, on the reverse strand, counting down.
TGATGCCGAACTCGCCGTGATAGGCATGGAAGCCGAAATAGGCCAGGAACACCACGCATAGCGAAGGGACGATCAGCCGGCCGGTATTTCTCTGCTTGTGCTGACGCGTCCACATGACCGATTCCCCATGGCCGCAAACTCAAACGACCCGCAACCTTTTTCGCCTGATTGTGCTTAACGGACGGTTACGGCGACCGACCCCTGGCGAGCGAAATGAAAAAGGGCGGGAATGATCCCGCCCTCGCGCAGTATCCGAGCTCAATGTTGCGTTTCAGCCCTTGATCACCGACTTGCCGGCGTAACGTGCCTGCCTGCCAAGCTCTTCCTCGATACGGATCAGTTGGTTATATTTGGCCATGCGATCGGAGCGCGAGAGCGAACCGGTCTTGATCTGCCCGCAATTGGTGGCGACGGCGAGATCGGCGATGGTCGAATCCTCGGTTTCGCCCGAACGGTGCGACATGACAGCGGTGTAGCCGGCCTTGTGCGCGGTCTCGACGGCATCGAGCGTTTCCGTCAGCGAGCCGATCTGGTTGACCTTGACCAGGATCGAATTGGCAACGCCCATGCGGATACCATCGCGCAGACGCGCCGTGTTGGTGACGAAGAGGTCGTCGCCGACCAGCTGCGTCTTCTTGCCGATCAGGTCTGTCAGATACTTCCAGCCTTCCCAATCGTCCTCGGCAAGGCCGTCCTCGATCGAGATGATCGGATAGTCGGCGGCGAGCTTGGCGAGGTACTTGGCCTGCGCCTTGGGATCGCGCGTCTTCTTCTCGCCTTCATAGACATAATTGCCGTCCTTGAAGAACTCGGTGGCGGCGCAATCGAGGCCGAGTGCAATGTCCTCGCCTGGCTTGAAGCCTGCCTTTTCGATCGATTCCATGATGAAATCGAGCGCCACCGGCGCGCTCTTCAGGTTCGGGGCAAAGCCGCCCTCGTCGCCGACATTGGTGTTATGGCCGGCATCCTTCAGCTTCTTGCGCAGCGTGTGGAAAATTTCCGAGCCCCAGCGCACGCCTTCTCGCAAAGTCGGCGCACCGACCGGCAGGATCATGAATTCCTGGAAGT
>NZ_PNOT02000153.1 GCF_002879535.1 Mesorhizobium intechi | reverse complement strand
GCCGGGGTGGGACTGGCACTCGCCGTCCTTGTCGGGCAACGGCTCGTCGGTATCCAGTCGTTCGACCGCGATGATGTCATGATAGCCGCGATGGACCGTCGGGCTCATCGCCAGGCCGACCTGGCTGGAATGAAAGGATCCCGCGCAACTGGCGTCGCCTTCGCCGCCATGGCCGGCCACGGCGAGCCCGTCGAGCACCGCGCGCAGCGCGTTGCCGGCGATGGCGTAGAGGCGCAGGTCGGTTTCGTTGAAGGGATTGGGCTGTGAGTGATTGGCCATGTCGATGCGCAGGCCGAAGGCGGTGACACCGGGTGCCAGCGCATAGCGGGCGGTATCGAATTCGATGCCCCGGATGGCGACGGCGTCGTCGTTCATCAGCCTGGGCTGGAGCAGTCGTTGGCGTAGCTGCAGGGTCTTCCTGTCGACGACCAGAAGCTCGATGTCGCCAAGATGCTGGCCGTCGACGGATTGGGCGCTGTCGATCAGAGGCACCGCGACCAGCACAAGATCGTCATGGGCAGGCCAGATCTTGCAGACCAGCCCCGGAATACCGTCCTGAGGAGCCGCGAGCGGGATGCTGGTGTGCGGTTCGAGCGTGAACGAGCGGCCGTCGGCGCTTCTTTGAACCTCGGGATAAGCCTGCCGCAACAGCGCGGCAGCATCGCCGCAATCGTCGGCCGCTGCCAGCGCGGGCCTCAGGCTGGCTGCGGCAAGAGCGGCGGCACACAACAATATTCGCATGAGGTCCTCGTGTTGAAGGGCCGAATCGGGCAGGAGCAGCCTGCCGGCCCAGCTTGGCATCAAGCTCGACAAGCCGCTATGTGCAGGCTCGCCACTGAAGATCAACGTAGCCTAGTGGTTACCCGTCATTTTAACGATGATCGGGATGACCGCGATCATCAGCACCACCGGCAGGATGCATACCGTCACCGGTATCGACATCTTGGCCGGCAAGGCATGTGCCTTCTCCTCGGCCAGCGACATGCGCTTGTGGCGCATTTCGTCGGAGAAGACGCGCAGCGCGCCTGACAGACTGGTCCCGAGTTCCTTCGACTGCTGAAGCAGCGTGGCGAAGGAGCGAACCTCGTCCAGGCTGAGGCGGTCGGCGAGCGCCTTCAGCGCGTCGTCGAGGCTGCGCCCAGCCCGCAGTTCCAGCGACACAAGCTGCAAATTCTGGCTGAGCGCCGGATAGGTCTTGGCGAGTTCCTTGGAGACTCGCTCGATACCGGCTTCCATGCTCATGCCGGCATCCGAACAGACGATCATCAGATCCATGAAGTCGGGAAAACCATTGCGATACTCGCGCATCTTCTCCCGCACCTGCTGGGTCAGCACCAGGCCTGGCAGGAAGTAGCCTGCCACGCCCGACAGGATGACGAACGCCCAGCGGCTGGTCATCGTCGCTTCGGCGCTAGCCAGCCACTGGTTGAGGACAAAGGCGCCGATCGCGCCGCCGACCAGCGCCGAGAAGCGTATGATGAAGAACGTGCCGACGGCGCGCGGCTCCATATAGCCGGCCTGGATCAGCTTCATGCGCAACCGGGCGACATTCTCCGGATCGCTTTTGGCGTAGAATTCCTGCGCCCGCTTCACCGCCTTTTCGCGCACGACATTGGCGTTCTTCTTCTGCAGCGGCTCGGGCTTGGCGGCCACGGCGGCTTGGTCAACCTTGAGCCGGCGCTTGACGTCGTTGCGGTCGCCCTTCGCCGCCACCATCGGCCAGGCGACCGCAACACTGCCCAGGGCCAGAAGCAGGATCGCCACCGGCATCAGGGAGGTCGGTGCGAGCGAGGCGAGGAATTCTATGAAGCCCTGCATGTCAGAACCTGAAATTCGACATCTTGAACATCATCAGATTGCCCAGCATCAGCCAGGCCACGGACCCGCCGATCAGGTACCAGGTCTTCGGCTCGTCCCAGACATCGCGGTAGAAGCCCGGCATCAGCGCCATGATCGCGGCAAACAGCAGCGCCGGTATCGCCGTCAGGATGTAGGCCGACATGCGGCCTTCGGTCGAGATGGCGCGCACCTTGCGGCGAAGCTTGCCGCGCTCGCGGATGGTCAGCGCCAGCCCGTCGAGGATTTCGCGCAGATTGCCGCCCGAACTGGATTGGATGGAGACGGCGGTGATGAACAGCGGCAGATCTTCATGGCCGACCCTGTCGAACAGCGAATTCAAAGCCGAGACCAGGTCGGAACCATAGGTCACCTCATCGGCGATGACGCCGAACTCGGTGCCGATCGGATCGGGCATTTCGCGCGACACCATGGCGATGGCCACCGGCACGGGGTGACCGGCCTTGAGGCCGCGCGTGATCAGCTCCAGCGCCTCGGGCAGTTGCATGCCGAAGCGCTTCAGCCGGCGCTTGCGCTTGGAGCGCATCACCATCACCGGCACCAGCGGCATCAGCACCACGAACAGGAGAAGCCCCATCAGCAGCGGCAAGCCATGCCAGATGGCGACCAGGGCCATGGCCATCGCCACGCCCGAGGTGATCATCAGGAACTTCGACAGCGGCATGGTCATGCCGGACTGTGTGCGCAGCGCGCGGAACCGGTCCGGCGAGAACAGCGAGGTGCCCGCGTCGAGGCCGCGCTCCTTGCGCAGCTGGATCAGCACCTGCTCCTGGCTGATCTTGCTTTCCTGCAGCTTCATGCGCCGGTTGATGGCGGTGCGCTTGTCGCTGCGTCCGGCATAGAGGAGATAGCAGGCCTCGGCGATCATGATGCCGGTCAGTGCTGCCCCGGCATAGACGACATAGATTGCGCTCAGCCCGTCGAACACCTGGCTACTCCTGCGGCCGGCCGGGTTCGAAGTACCGACCGGGAAACTCGATGCCCATGGCGCGCAGATCTTCCAGGAAGCGCGGCCGGATGCCGGTCGCCTCGAAATGGCCGAGGATGCCGCCATCGGCGTCCATGCCGGTGCGTACGAAGCGGAAGATCTCCTGCATCTGGATGACGTCGCCTTCCATGCCCGTCACCTCGGCGACGCTCGTCACCTTGCGCTTGCCGTCGGAAAGCCGCGTCAGCTGCACGATGATGTCGATGGCGCTGGCGATCTGGCTGCGGATCGACTGCACCGTCATCGGCATGCCGGTCATGCCCAGCATCTGTTCGAGGCGCGAAATGGCATCGCGCGGCGTGTTGGCGTGGATGGTCGCCATCGACCCTTCATGGCCGGTGTTCATGGCCTGCAGCATGTCGAAGGCCTCCTCGCCACGGCACTCGCCGAGGATGACGCGGTCGGGGCGCATGCGCAGCGCATTCTTGACGAGATCGCGCTGCTTGAGTTCACCATGGCCCTCGATGTTGGCGGGGCGCGTTTCCATGCGCGCGACATGCGGCTGCTGCAGTTGGAGTTCGGCCGCGTCCTCGATGGTGATCAGCCGCTCGTCTTCGGGAATGAAGGCCGACAGCGCGTTGAGCATCGTCGTCTTGCCGGTGCCGGTGCCGCCCGAAATGATCGTCGTCTTGCGGGCGTGGACGGCCGCCGCCAGCACTTCGGCCATGTTCTGGGTGATGGCGCCGAATTCGACCAGCTTATGCAGGCCGAGCTTGTTCTTGGAGAATTTGCGGATCGACACCAGCGGCCCGTCGACCCCAACCGGGCGAATCGCCGCGTTGAAGCGCGAGCCGTCCAGCATGCGGGCATCGACCATCGGCTGCGATTCGTCGACGCGGCGGCCAACCGCAGCGACGATTTTGTTAATGATTCTAAGCAGATGCGCCTCATCCTTGAACGGGATATGGACCTGCTGCAGCTTGCCCTTCTTTTCGATGAAGCAGTTCTGGTGGCCGTTGATCAGGATGTCGTTGATGTCGGGATCCTTGAGCAAGGGCTCGAGCGGACCAAGACCGACCATCTCGTCGACAATATCGTCGACCAGCGCTTCGAGTTCGGCGGTGTTGATCGCCATCCGCTCCTGGCGGGTTTTTTCCGAAACGAAATCATGGACCTGCCGGCGCATCTCCTCCTTGGGCAAACGCTCCAGCGCCACCAGATTGATTTCCTCGAGCAGCATGCGGTGAATGCGCACGCGCGCATCGAGCACCTTGTTGGCGTTCTTTGCCGGCGCGACGTCGGGTTTTGCCGGCAAAGCCTTCCGGCTGGTCGGGATGACGACCGCGTGATGCGCGACCGGCGTCGACTCCGCCGGGCGCTGCGGACGCGCGTCGCGGTTCTGCAGGGTGGAAAAACGGCTGCTCATCCGGCTTTCCTCTTCAAGAGGCCCTTGCCGAGACCGAACAGCGACTTCGATTTGGCACCGGTCGCGACCGCCTCCTCCGGCAGGATGATCTTCTTCAGATCGTTGACGACATTGGCATTGGGATCGATCTCGTGCAGCGGCACGCCGCGATCGACCGCCTCGCGCACCAGTCGGTAATTGTTGGCGATGCCGCCGACGAAATGCTCGCCAAGGATCTCCTGGACATCCGCCTGCTTGATGCCGTTGTCGAACATCTTCTGCTCGAAACGGTTGACGATGACATTCGGCTTCACTTCCTTGCCGGCGGTCTCGTAGACCGCCTGGATCAGCCTTTGCGTGTGGCGCAGGCACGGCACCGTCATTTCGGCGACGATATAGAGCTTGTTGGAGCCCAGCAGCACGGTCTCCGTCCACGGAAACCAGGTGCGCGGCATGTCGATGACGACATTGTCGAAATAGGCCGAGACGAGGTCCAGCATGCGCACCACGACATCGGTCTTGAACGAGCGCATCTCGGCCGGATGCGTCGGTGCGGCCAAGACGCAAAGTCCGCTGGCATGCTTGGACAGCATCACGTCGAGCAATTGCCGGTCGAGGCGTTCGGGCTGGTTCTCGATCTCGGTGATGTCGAAACGCGGCTCGAGGTCGAGATATTCGGCACAGGCTCCCTGCTGGAAATTAAGGTCGACCACGCAGGTCGAGGCGCCGCGCGTCACCGAGTGATGCAGCTGGAAGGCTGTCTGCAGCGCCAGGGTCGTGGTGCCGACGCCGCCGGCCGCCGGCATGAACGTGTAGATCTGCGACTCGATATTTTCCTCACGCCCCGGCCCTTGCAGCGCCCGCACCACCGAGCGCACCAGATCGGCCGTGGTGATCGGCTTGACCAGGAAGTCCGCGACCTTGAGCTGCACCAGGATGCGAACGGCGGCGGCGTTGAACTCCTGGGTGACCACGACCACCGGCGCCTTGCCCTCGAGCCGGCGCATGACGCGCTGCAGCGACTCGACCTCCTCGAGTTTCGCCGCGTCCATATCGACGATGATGGCGCCGAAGTCCGCCTCCTGGATCTCGCCGCGCAGTTCTGTGACATTCCTGTCCACCGTCGAGAGCTGGATGATCTCGGAGGCGGCGAATGCGGTCCGCGTGTCCTGCACGAAGGTCCTGTCCGTCGATACGAGCAGGATCTTCTTGGTCTTGATGCCGTTTGCCATTTTCTTGTCAGCCTGTGCGGGCGATCGCCCTTTGCGGTCAGTTGCCCGTGGTCTTCTGCGATGCCTTCGTTGCGGCGGCCTGGTCCGGCGTGACCGGCACGGCATCGCCACGCTTGGCAGGCACGAGAAGCCTTGTGTTCTGGACGCCGTACTTCCAGGGATCGACCATCTGCATGACGGTGTTGGCGGCCTGGGCGTCGCCGGAGCCCGGCGTCACGCCTTCGGTGCGTATGTAATCGTCGCTGGTGCAACCGCCGGCCAAACCGGCAAGAAGCAGGGCGATACTCGATTTCAAGGCCACACGCATGGCTTCAGTCCTTCGGCAGGTCGAGGAAGTGCCCGACCGTGGTGGCGGGAGCGGTCCGTGCGGCGCTGCCATCGGCCAGCGCCAGCGCCCGGCCGGCGTCCGACGCCTTCACCTCCTCGGTGTTGTTGAGGAAATAGTCGGCATTGCTGGCCGGCCGCGTGCCGTCGGTCGGCTCGACCATTTTCTTCGACGGATCGACGGGCTTGACCAGGTAGGGCGTGACGATGATGACCAGATCGGTCTCGCGCCGCTGATAGGATTTCGACGAGAACAGAGCCCCGAGCACCGGCATCTTTCCGAGGCCGGGAATGCGCGACGTGGTGATGTCGTTTTGCGACTGCAGCAGTCCGGCGATCATGAAGCTTTGGCCGTTCTTGAGATCGACCGACGTCTTGGCGCGGCGCACGATGAATCCCGGCACCGAGATAGTGCCGATGTTGTAGGAGGACGACGCATCGATCGAGGAGACTTCCGGCGCGATGTCGAGGCTGACCAGCCCGTCCTTCAGGACGGTCGGCGTGAAGTCCAGGCTGACGCCGTATTTCTTGTAGCTGACGGAGATCTTGCCGTTGTCCTCCGAGACCGGGATCGGGAATTCGCCGCCGGCCAGGAAGCTCGCCGTCTCGCCGGAACGGGCAATAAGGTTCGGTTCCGCCAACCGGCGGGCGAGGCCGCGCTCTTCCAATGCCTTGATGGCGATGTCGATCGACACGCCGTTCGACAGCAGCCGGCCGATGATTTCACCGGTTCCCGCCGCCGGGACGGTGCCTGGGTCGAGCGAAACGTCGCGCCCGCCGAAACCGTAGGCGAAATTGGCGCTGTATTTGGCACCCAGATCCTGCCCCGCCTGGCGGTTGATCTCGACGAAGCGTACGTTGAGCTGAACCTGCTGCGAAGACGAGATGTTGACCGAATTGATCACCTCCTCGGTGCCGGAAAAACGGGTGGCGATCTTGTTCGCCTTTTCGGCGGCGACCGCATCATCCGCCTCGCCCGACAGCACGACACGGCCATTGGCCGAGCCGACCTTGATCTTGGCGTCCGGCACACTGGCGCGGATGGTGCTGGCGAGTTGATCCGTGTCCAGCGTCACCTCGATGTCGACGGTGCCGACGAGCCGCTTCTTCTCGTCGAACAGCGCAATGCCGGTGGTGCCGAGATTGTTGCCCAGCACATAGAAGGACTTGTCGGTCAGCGGATTGACGTTGGCGATCTCAGGATCGCCGATGACGATCTGGTAGAATGCGGCACTCGTCACGATCGTCTTGGGCTTGCCCTTGGCGACCTTGATCGACGCATTCTTGGTCGCCGAGACATAGACGATGTCATTGTCGGCCTTGGCCAGGCCGGGCAAGGCAAGCATTGCGCCCGCAAGCACCGCAGCTGCCATCGCCAGGGCGCGCGCAAAGCGCGATCGGTCCATCATTCGATATAGGGTACGCATCAACATTGCCCTGTCCCGCCCGGTCCCCACCGGCTTCTACTTTTGGTCCCGCTCAGGAACCTGATATTCCTCGGCCTTCGTGCCGCGCGTCACGATGACCGTCTTGAATTTCGGCTTCTCCGGCTCCTTGGTCACTGCGTCGAACAGCGAGCCGGCCGCGGCCTGAGCCTTGGCCGCCACCGACCCGCCAAAGGACGAGATGGTGGTGACGCCGTTCTTGCCGTCGCCGCCTTCGCTGGCGGAGCGCAGCGACAGCGACAGCGAGCCGACGGTGCGGGCAAGCGCCACTTTCTGCGCGCCCTCGGTCGTCACTTCGATGGTCACGGAATTGGTGATCTGCGGCGTCGTCTGGCGCTCGTCGGCACCCTGGCCGACACTCAGCACCTTGGCGTCGGCGACGACGATCTCGGAGGTGACGGTCGAACCGGCCGCGCCTTGCGCGTTCTTGGCGACTTCCTGGATTTCGCCGGCATCGCGCGTCAGCACGACATCCACGCGGTCGCCCGGCGTGACGAAGCCGCCGACGCCGGCGATCTCGTCAGTGCGGATGGTTACCGCTCGCATTCCGGGCGTCAGCATGTTGGAGAGCGTCGCCCGGCCGTTCGGCCCCGACAGCTTGGTCAGCAGCACCGGTTCGTTGACCTCGATCGGCGACAGCACGATGCGATTGCCCTCGCCGAGCAACCCATCGATGGTGGCAAAGGCACCTTGCGGCAGGGAATCCTGTGGCCACGGGATTTCGATCAGCTTGGCGCGGTCGAGTTCCTGGCCATAGCGCAGCGGCGCCTTCGCCACCACGATGGTCTTGAATTCGATCCTGGGCGGGACGGGAGCGGCGATCGACGCCGTCTTCTCCTCGGCATCGGCCTTGGCCTGGCTCTTGACCCAGAAATCCGCGGCAAAGATCGAGATCGCGCCGAAAACGGCGGCGATACCGATCATCGTTATGGCCTTGCCCCTCACGCCGAAAACCCCTGATGCCCGCAGTTTCTTGTTATGTTGGCCTCAGGCTAGGCCGCATTGTTAAAGAATCAGGAATGTAGAACGGTGGTATTGGACCTATTTCCGCCCGCTTGGTTATCGAATGGTTTTAGGCTAAGACGGGTCAGATCCCCGAACGTAACAGGAACCTCCGTCGCTTGGCGTTGAAAAGCGTGGCAGTATCGGCGGGTGATTCGCAGCACCGGACCCTATGGCAGGCATGGACGACAACAACGATCTCTTCGGTAATATGGACAAGCCGCCGCAGCCGGTTCGCACACCGGCGCGGCCGGCCGACCCGCTTGTGCAGGCAGCAGCCAGGCGCCCCGCCGCGACCAGGGATGGCAGCGAGGGCTACAGCGCCGCCGACATCGAGGTGCTGGAAGGCCTGGAGCCGGTGCGCCGCCGGCCAGGCATGTATATTGGCGGCACCGACGACAAGGCGATGCACCACCTATTCGCCGAGGTCATCGACAATTCGATGGACGAGGCGGTTGCCGGCCATGCCACTTTCATCGATGTCGAGCTTTCGGCCGACGGG
>NZ_PNOT02000091.1 GCF_002879535.1 Mesorhizobium intechi | reverse complement strand
CCGCACATCGGCGCCGAGCACCGGAAGCGAACCGGCGATGCGCGCGCCGATGGCGCTTGGCGGCGGCAACAGGATGAAGGGAATGCCGGCGCCCCGCGTCACCGCTTCCCAGAGGATCAGGATCCAGGCGCCGAAGATGGTGGGAATGATCAGGCGCAGCGCGTTGCGGGTCGAGTTCGCCATCGGGCGAAGCCCCGACAATACCGCCACGCAGCGCCAGCCAAGCAGCCAGGCGGCCGTGAGCAGCAGGAAGTACGGTGCCAATGCCGTGCCCTCGAACCCCGCAATGCCCGAGATCAGCAGCAAGGCAACGAGATGGGCGCCGACAAACAGCACCACGGCCTCCGCAAGCGACGGAATCCTGACCATCGAAACCAGCGCCGCCACGATCGCCAGGCCGAGCATCAGGCCCTTGGTTCCGGGATAGGGATAGTTGATGCTGGCGGTCGGGTCCGCGAGCGCCGCCGCTTCCGGCTTCGACATCGCGCCGAGCGCGATTGCGATCAAGCACAGCACGATCGCCAGCACGGCCTGCCACGAAGGTTTCAGCCAGTTCATGCCGGCCTCCCGCCCATGGCGCGATCGACGATGCGCCCGGCAATGCCGACCGCCATGACCAGCAGTGCCGCCACGATCGAACCGGCGACCAGCGCCGACCAGATGTCGATGGACTGGCTGTAATAGGCGCCGGCGAGCAGCTTGGCACCGATGCCGGCGACAGCACCTGTCGGCAGTTCGCCGACGATGGCGCCGACCAGGCTTGCCGCAACCGCCACCTTCATCGAGGTGAACAGGAACGGCACCGAGGCCGGCACGCGCAGCTTCCAGAAGGTCTGCGAGGCACTGGCATTGTAGGTGTGCATAAGGTCGAGATGCATGATCTCGGGCGAGCGCAGCCCCTTCACCATGCCCACCGTCACCGGGAAGAACGACAGATAGGTCGAGATCATCGCCTTGGGGATGAGCCCGGTGATGCCGATCGCCGCCAACACCACAATGATCATCGGCGCAACCGCCAGGATCGGAATGGTCTGCGAAGCAATGATCCAGGGCATCAGGCTGCGGTCGAGCGTCGTCACATGCACAATCCCGACGGCGATGATGATGCCGAGCGCGGTGCCGAAGGCAAAGCCGAGCAGCGTCGACGACAGGGTCACCCAGGCATTGTAGACGAGGCTACGGCTCGAGGTGATGGGCCGCAGAAACGTGTTCTCGAAGAAGTTCACCGCCACCTGATGCGGCGCCGGCAGCGTCGGCTTGGGCTGCGCCAGCGTCTTGCCGATGAACTCGACGGCGCCGGGCGTTTCGTTCGCCCGGGTGTCCAGGTCACGCTGGAACGGCGCGTTGAGGATGACGGCGAAGACGTACCAGAGCACGACCACGCCGGCGAGGATGGAGGTCACGGGGACCAGCTTGTCGCGGAAGGACTCCATCTAGCGGGCCGCGTCAATCATCATAGCTGTGCCCTGCCCTCAACCCATCGCGCACGCGGGCGGCTATCGCCAGAAACTCCGGCGTCTCGCGGATGTCGAGCGGCCGCTCCTTGGGCAGCGTCGATTCGATGATGTCGCTGACGCGGCCAGGGCGCGGCGACATGACGACGATGCGCGTCGACAGATAGACGGCTTCCGGAATGGAGTGGGTGACGAAGCAGATGGTCTTGTTGGTGCGCGCCCACAGCTGCAGCAATTGCTCGTTGAGGTGGTCGCGAACGATCTCGTCCAGCGCGCCGAACGGTTCGTCCATCAGCAGCAGATCGGCGTCGAAGGCCAGCGCTCGCGCGATCGAGGCGCGCTGCTGCATGCCGCCGGACAACTGCCAGGGGTATTTCTTCTCGAAGCCCGAGAGATTGACGAGATCGAGCGTCCGCTTGATGCGCTCCGCCTGCTCCGCGTTCGACAGGCCCATGATCTCAAGCGGCAGCGCGACATTGCGCTCGATGGTGCGCCACGGAAACAGGGCGGCTGCCTGGAAGACATAGCCATAGGCGCGTTTCTCGCGCGCCTGCTCCGCCGTCATGCCGTTGACCGAGATCGTGCCTGATGTCGGTTTCTCCAGGTCGGCGATGACGCGCAGCAGCGTGGTCTTGCCGCAGCCCGACGGCCCGATGAAGGAAACGAATTCCCCCTTGCCGATCGTCAGGTCGACGTTGGACAGTGCCTGGACGGGGCCGTCATTGGTCTGGAAGGTGAGGCCAAGTTTGCTTGCCGCAACGACGGCTGGCGAAATCCCTGTCATCGGCCGCTGCCTGCCTGTTCCCGGCAAGGGGGCGCCGGCCGGAATCCGATTGCTTTTATCGCTATGTTGTTTTCCACTCGCCCTGTCCCATTGGCCCTGTTCCACGCAAATCGACGCCCGGAGTTTCCCCGATGTCGCCCAAACCCACTTGTCATCTTATCCGGCCTGAAAGCACTTATGAAGGTAAGCAGGGATTGACCTATTTCGCCGGCATCGCCGCGGAGTCGGTCGGCTCCTGCGGCATCTGCATGCACGTGCTCACCATGCCGCCCGGCGCCCGCGCCAAGGCGCATCTGCACGAGAGCCATGAAACGGCGATCTACGTGCTCTCCGGCGAGGTCCATACCTGGTATGGCGACCGCCTTGAGCACCACATCGTGGTCAAGGCCGGCGACCTCTTCTACATTCCGGCCGGGGTGCCGCATCTGCCGGCCAATCTGAGCAACGCCCCATCCTCGGCCGTCATTGCGCGCACCGACCCCAAGGAACAGGAGAGCGTCGTCCTGCTGCCGGAACTGGATGCGCTGGTCGCCTGAGGTCGACGGGATCGCCGTCATCTGCACCGGGAAACTTCGCCCATCACATTGCCGTCCTCATCGACGACAGACAGTTTCTTGGCGTTCTTGGCACTGCGCTTGACGGTGAAGGTGGCCGGCGACTTGCCGTCCTCGCCTTCGGCCTCGCACTCGGCCTTGATCGTCAGCGAACCGTCGGCACCAGCCTTCGTCTCGGAGAAGGTGCAGGCGCTGCCCGCCGTGATCAGTTCCTTGTCGGTCAGAAGCAGCATCTTGTCGGCGGCAACTTCCTGGCCGTTCTTGTTGATGCAGCCATACTTGTCGCCATAGGGCTTCGATAGATCGATGGCCGCGGCGGACGCCTGCCCGGCGGCCAGCACCGACGCCGCCGCCATTGCGAGCAAAACGATGCGCATGGTCAAACCCCCGTCGCCGGGATGCCTGTGCGTTCCACCTTGCGCGGCGCGGTGATCTCTTTCCACGTCGACAGCGCCCGGTTGACCGCGGCGTTCGGCTCACGGCCGACGAACTGGCCGTGGCCGGGCTTGGCCTTGACCTCGGCCTCCTCGATGGACAATTCGCCGCGTGAGAAGACGAAGCGCGGCAGGCCGGTTACTTCGACGCCCTCGAATACATTGTAGTCGATCACCGACTGCTGCTTCTTGGCCGAAATCGTCTTCTTGCGCTTCGGGTCCCAGACGATGATGTCGGCGTCAGCCCCTTCGACGATGGCGCCCTTTTTCGGATACATGTTGAGGATCTTGGCGATGTTGGTCGAGGTCACCGCGACGAACTCGTTCATCGTCAGCCGCCCGGTGTTGACGCCCTTGGTCCACAACACCGGCAGGCGATCCTCTAGGCCGCCCGTGCCGTTGGGGATCTTGGTGAAATCGCCGACGCCGAAGCGCTTCTGCTTGGTGGTGAAGGCGCAATGGTCGGTCGCCACCACTTGCAGCGACCCGGCTTGCAGGCCGGCCCACAGCGAATCCTGGTGCAATCTGTTGCGGAAGGGCGGGCTCATCACGCGGCGCGCCGCATGGTCCCAGTCCTTGTCGAAATACTCGCTCTCGTCCAGCGTCAGATGCTGGATCAGCGGCTCACCGAACACGCGCATGCCCTTCTGCCGCGCCCTGCGGATCGCCTCGTGGCTCTGCTCGCACGAGACGTGCACGACATAGAGCGGCACGCCGGCCATGTCGGCGATCATGATGGCGCGGTTTGTCGCCTCGCCCTCCACTTCCGGCGGGCGCGAATAGGCGTGACCTTCCGGGCCGTTATTGCCGGCGGCGAGCAGCTTCTGCGAAAGTGCCGCGACCACGTCGCCATTCTCGGCATGCACCAGCGGCAGCGCGCCAAGGTCGGCGCAGCGCTGGAACGACGCGTACATCTCGTCGTCATCCACCATCAGCGCGCCCTTGTAGGCCATGAAGTGCTTGAACGAGGTGATGCCCTTGTCGACGACGGTCGCCATCTCGTCGAACACCTGCTTGCCCCACCAGGTGATGGCCATGTGGAAGGAATAGTCGCAGGCAGCCTTCGACGTCTTGTTGTCCCACATCTGCAGCGCCTCCAGCAGCGACTGCTGCGGCGCCGGCAGGCAGAAATCGACCACCATCGTGGTGCCGCCGGCAAGGGCTGCCCGCGTGCCGGATTCGAAATCATCCGCCGAATAGGTGCCCATGAACGGCATTTCGAGATGGGTGTGCGGGTCGATGCCGCCCGGCATGACATAGCAGCCGGTGGCGTCGTACTCATGATCGCCATGCAGGTCGGAACCGATGGCGACGATCCTGCCGTGCTGCATCAGCACGTCGGCCTTCCACGTGCGGTCGGCGGTGACGACGGTGCCGTTCTTGATGACTTTGGTCATTTTCTCGTTCCCTTGTTCTCTTCGCGCTTCTTCATGAGCGGCGTTTGGAATCTAGATGTCTAGGCTCACTCCACGATGACGGCGGTCTCCACCACCGCGTGGAACAGGACATCGGCGCCGGCGCCTGCCCATTCCTTGGTGATTTCCTCGGCCTCGTTGTGCGACAACCCGTCGACGCAAGGGCACATCACCATGGCGGTCGGCGCGACGCGGTTGATCCAGCAGGCGTCGTGGCCTGCACCGGAGACGATGTCGCGGTGCGTATAGCCGAGCCGATCGGCGGCATCGCGGATCGCCTTGACGCAGTTCTTGTCGAAGGTGACCGGATCGAAATGGCCGACCTGCTCGACCTTGTACTGGATGTCGAGCGCCTCGCAGATCGTGTCGATGCCTTCGCGCACGCGCGCATCCATGGCGTCGAGCACTTCCTTCTCGGGCGAGCGGATGTCGATGGTGAAGACGGTGCGCCCAGCGATGATGTTGCGCGAGTTGGGGTAGGCTTCCATGTGGCCGACCGCGCCCACGGCGTCGGGCTGGTAGTCCATGGCGATTTCATGCACGAGCTCGATCACCCGGGCCATGCCGAGCCCGGCATTGCGGCGCTTGGGCATCGGCGTCGATCCGGTATGGGCTTCCTTGCCGGTCAGCGTCACCTGCAGCCATTTCAGGCCCTGGCCATGGGTGACGACGCCGATGTCGATATCTTCGTCCTCGAGGATCGGCCCCTGTTCGATATGCAGTTCGAAGAAGGCGTGGATCTTGCGGTCGCCGACCTTCTCCGTGCCTTTCCAGCCGATGCGCTCCAGCTCCTCGCCGAATTTCTTGCCGTTCTTGTCCGTGTGCTCGTAGACGTCTGCCTGGTCGAGCACGCCGGCGAACACGCCCGACGCCATCATCGCCGGGGCAAAGCGCGCGCCTTCCTCGTTGGTCCAGTTGGTGACGACGATCGGATGCCTGGTCTTGATGCCGAGATCGTTGAGCGAGCGCACGATCTCCAGGCCGCCGAGGACGCCAAGCACGCCATCATATTTGCCGCCGGTCGGCTGCGTATCGAGATGGCTGCCGACATAGACCGGCGGCAGGCTGGGATCGGTGCCTTCGCGGCGGGCAAACATCGTGCCCATCTCGTCGACGCCCATTTCGAGCCCGGCCGCATCGCACCAGCGCTTGAACAGGTGCCGGCCCTCGCCGTCCTCGTCGGTCACGGTCTGGCGATTGTTGCCGCCGGCAATGCCGGGACCGATCTTCGCCATTTCCATTATCGAATCCCACAAACGGTCTGAGTTGATTCGCAGATTCTCGCCGGGTGCGGCCATTCAAGGTCCTTCCATTTCATTCAAAATCGGACGGCGGTTCCCAACGCCGTCCGATTATAGACTAGGCTAGTCGATCGATCTCAGCACTTCACGCACATGGTCGATCAGTTCGTTGATCTGGCCCTTGGTGATGATCAACGGCGGCGACAGCGCGATGATGTCGCCGGTGGTGCGGATCAGCGCGCCGCGCTCGAACGCCTTGACGAAGGCCGAGAAGGCCCGCTTGGTCGGGCTGCCGGCGATCGGCGCCAGCTCGATCGCACCGATCAGGCCGATGTTCCGGATGTCGATGACATGCGGCTCGCCTTTCAGCGAGTGCAGCGCGTCCTCCCAATAGGGCGCCAGTTCCTCGCCACGGGTGAGCAGGCCCTCATCCTTGTAGGTGTCGAGCGTGCCCAAGGCCGCCGCGCAGGCAATCGGATTGCCCGAATAGGTGTAGCCGTGGAAGAACTCGATCATGTGCTCGGGACCGGTCATGAAGGCGTCGTGGATTTCCTTCTTCACGAACACCGCGCCCATGGGGATGACGCCGTTGGAGACGCCCTTGGCGGTGGTCATGATATCGGGCGTGACGCCGAAATAATCGGCCGCGAACGGCGCGCCGAGACGGCCGAAGCCGGTGATGACCTCGTCGAAGATCAAAAGGATGCCGTGCTTGGTGCAGATTTCGCGCAGCTTCTGCAGATAGCCCTTGGGCGGCAGAATGACGCCGGTGGAGCCGGCGACCGGCTCGACGATGACCGCTGCGATGGTCGAGGCGTCATGCAGGGCAACGATGCGCTCCAGCTCGTTGGCGAGTTCCGCGCCATGTTCCGGCACGCCCTTGGAGAAAGCGTTCTTTTCCGGCAGATGGGTGTGCGGCATGTGGTCGACGCCGCCGAGCAGCGTGCCGAACATCTTGCGGTTGGTGACGATGCCGCCGACCGAAATGCCGCCGAAATTGACCCCGTGATAGCCACGCTCGCGCCCAATGAGACGGGTGCGCGAACCCTCGCCCTTCACCCGGTGATAGGCGATCGCCATCTTCAGCGCCGTCTCGACCGATTCCGAACCGGAATTGGTGAAGAAGACATGGTCCATGCCCTTGGGCGCGATGTCGACCAGGCGGTTGGCCAGCTCGAACACGATGGGATGGCCCATCTGGAAGGCCGGCGCGTAGTCGAGTTCGGCGGCCTGGTGCTGGATCGCTTCGGTGATCTTCGGCCGGCAGTGGCCGGCGTTGACGCACCACAGACCGGCGGTGCCATCGAGCACCTTGCGGCCATCGCTGGTCGTGTAGTGCATGTCCCTGGCGGACACGAACATGCGTGGCGCCTGCTTGAACTGCCGGTTTGCCGTGAACGGCATCCAGAATGCACTGAGATCGTTCGGCGTGACTTTCAGCCGGTTGGACATGACCAAGACTTCCCCTTGTAACCTGTTTCGGTGCGTCCAACGCTTGGTCTTTGCGCCCTTTTCATGCTACGCAAATTTTTGACCGATTGGACAAACGTTAGCACCGCCCTGTCGGCGGTCAAGGGATTACTAGCGGAAATGCGGCTCCTCAAGTGCGTTCCACAGCCCAGGGAAAAACTGGTCCAGAGCATTGGTCCAGATGACCGCCAACATGAGGGTTCGCAACGGTGAACACCGGCACGGAAGCCCCTCGCCGCACCCGCATCCAGCAGGAAAAGCGCGAACTCATCCTCGAGGCCGCGCTCGAAGTGTTCTCCACCCACGGCTTCCGCGGCGCGACCATCGACCAGATCGCCGAAGCCGCCGGCATGTCGAAACCGAACTTGCTCTATTACTTCCGCCGCAAGGAGGACATTCACGAGACGCTGATGCTGCGCCTGCTCGACACCTGGCTGGCGCCGCTCAGGGAGCTCGACGACATCGGCGATCCCCTGACCGAGCTCAGAAGCTACATCAGGCGAAAGCTCGAAATGGCGCGCGATTTCCCGCGCGAGAGCCGGCTGTTCGCCAACGAGATCCTGCAAGGCGCGCCGCGCATCATGCCGCTGCTGGCCGGCGATCTGAAGACGCTGGTCGACGAGAAGGCTGCCGTCATCAAGGGCTGGATGCGCACCGGCAAGATCGCCCGCACCGACCCCTGGCACCTGATCTTCTCGATCTGGGCCACGACGCAGCATTATGCCGATTTCGACGTCCAGGTCCGCGCCGTGCTCGGGCCGAACCGTGGCGGCGACGGCCGCTTCGAGGACGCGGCACGATTCCTGGAGCAGTTGTTCCTGGATGGGCTGAAGCCGAAGCGCTGACCCCCGCCACGACGGCTCAGGCGCTACGCTGCTCGGCCGGCAGCGCGTCCAGCAAGGACCGCAGCTTGGCGATCGAGTTCTGTTCGGCGAGCGGCGTGTAGACGATCAGCTTCATGTCCGAGCCATCATCGATCGACAGGCTCATATGCTCGAACGCCATCGCACCGGCGATCGGATGGCGCAGATGCTTCATGCCGGAGAGGCGATGCACGACGTCGCGCTGCGGCCACCATTCGCGGAACTCGGGACTTGAGCGCATCATCAGCGCGATCAGCCGCTCGAAATCCGGATCGCCGACATATCTGGCGCTTTCGGCGCGGAACGCGGCAAGGGTTGCGCGCGCCAGTTGTTCCCAGTCCACCAGCAGGTGCCGCCGGTGCGGATCGGTGAACACACCGTGGATGATGTTGCGGGCGTCACCCTCCAACAGACCGTAATCGCCGAAAATGGCTACGGCCGCATCGTTCCATGCCAGGACGTCCCAGCGCGGACCGACGACATAGGCAGGCTGCAGGACAAGGCTCTGCAGCATGTGCAGCAAGGGGCCTTCGACCTTTCCCTCCGCGATGCGCCGCCGCTCCGGCTGCTGGCGCCCGGCGAGCGTGAACAGGTGCCGCTTCTCGGCGGCGTCCAGGCGCAGCGCGCCGCTGAGCGCCGTCAGCACCTCCACGGAAGGGCGCACGTCCCTGCCCTGTTCCAGCCAGGTGTACCAGGTGGTGCCGACACCGGCGATCATCGCCACCTCTTCGCGTCGCAGGCCCGGAGTGCGGCGCCTGAGGCCGGTCGAGATGCCTGTCGCCGAGGGTGTCAGCCTTTCGCGCCGCGAGCGCAGGAAAGCGCCGAGCTCGCGCCGGCGGCTGTCTTCAGCGGAATGAGCCGGAGCATCCATGACGCTTACTATAGCAGTATTGATACCAGGATAAAGTTTGAACTGTTTGAGATCGGCCAGACGTCCCATCTTGCCTTCAGAGCAACAGACCGGAGGCTCGGGACATGGACCTGAAAGACAAGACAATCCTCATCACCGGCTCGACCGACGGTGTCGGCCGCGTCGTCGCGCAACGACTGGGTGCCGCTGGTGCCCGGGTGCTGGTGCACGGCCGCGATGTGGCGCGCGGCGAGGCAGCGGTCGCCAAGATTGAAGCAGCCGGCGGCAAGGCCGAATTCCTCGCCGCCGACCTCGCCTCACTGGCGGAGGTTCGCCGCCTCGCCGAGGCGGTACGTGCTCGGACGAACCGGCTCGATATCCTCGTCAACAATGCCGGCATCGGCACGGCAGGCACCAAACGGCAGGTCAGCGCCGATGGCTACGAACTGCGCTTCGCCGTCAACTATCTCGTCGGCTTCCTGCTGACCTTGGAGCTTCTGCCGCTGCTGAAGGCCAGCGCCCCGGCACGTATCGTCAACGTCGCGTCGGCCGGCCAGCAAGCGATCGACTTCGGCGATGTGATGCTCACCCATGGGTATAGCGGGGTGCGCGCCTACTGCCAGAGCAAGCTGGCGCAAATCCTGTTCACCGTCGATCTGGCGGAAGAGCTGAAAGGAACCGGCGTCACCGTCAACGCGCTGCATCCGGCAAGCTACATGAACACACCATGGTCCGGCAGGCCGGCGTGACGCCATGGAGTTCGGTCGAGACCGGCGCCGAAGCGATCGTCAACCTTGCCGCCTCACCCGCGCTCGAAGGGCGCAGCGGTCTGTATTTCGACGGACTGCGGGAAGCCCGCGCCGATGCCCAGGCTTACGACGCCAAGGCACGGCAGCAACTGCGACAACTGAGCCTCGACCTTATTGGCCCGGCCTCCTCAAAATCGAAGGAACTGAATTCATGAGTGACAGAACGGAACACACAGTCGTCATTGGCGGCTCGTCCGGCATCGGCCTTGCGACCGCGCGAAAACTGCTTGGCCCGGGCATGAAGGTGACGATCACCGGCCGCAACCAGGAGAAGCTCATCAACGCCTGGAAGAGCCTTGGCGGCGCCGCTGACAAGGCTGCGTTCGATGCGTCGAAACCGCATGAGGTCCGCCAGTTCTTCGATCGCATCGGCGCGTTCGACCACCTCGTCCTGGCGGCCAGCGGCGGCAAGGGCCTCGGTCCGTTCGAGACGCTTGACCTTGCCGATATCGGCAGTGGCATCGAAGAGAAGGTGCGGCCGCAACTGTCCTGCCTGCAGGCGGCATTGCCGACGCTCAACAGATCTGGATCGGTGACCTTCATATCGGCGGTGTCGGCTCAGGCCACAATGCCCGGCATCGCCGGCATCGGCGCCATCAACGGCATGCTCTTGACCGTGGCACCGATCCTGGCGGTGGAATTGAAGCCCCTTCGCGTCAACGTCGTGGCGCCCGGCGTCATCGATACGCCGTGGTGGGATTTCTTGCCCGACGAACAGCGGCAGGCGGTCTTTGCCGAATACGCCGGCAAGACGCCGGTCGGCCGCATCGGCCGCGCCGAGGACGTCGCCTCGGCAATAGCCTTCCTCGTCTCGAACGGCTTCATGACTGGCCAGGTGCTGACCTGCGATGGCGGGTTGCGGTTCGCGGCCTGAGTTAGAACCTCAGAGCGACTGCGCGATCAACGTCAGGAAACCGCCGCCGAGCGCGACATTGCCGACAAAGCCATTGATGCGCGCCGCGCGGTCCGGGCCCTGATGATCCCAGAAATTGTGGAACATCGGCGTGGCGACGATCAGGAACAGCACCAGCACCGCGCCGGCGAGTGCCGTCCACAGGCCGGCCATCACCAGGACACCGGCGATGATCTGGAGCACAATGCCGGCCCACAGCGCCAGCCGCGCTTGCGGCATGCCGCGCGCGGCCATCAGCCCGGTCAGGAAAGCGGCGTTCAGGATGTTGCGCAGGCCGGCGAAAACGAAGGCGCCGCCAAGCAACAGGCGGCCCAGAAACAACAAGATCGATGGCAAATCGACAGGCATAAAACACTCCCCTTGAAAACAATTTGGAGCGCCGCCTCCTCGACGGCGCTCCAATGGCCATAAATCAGGCGGCCTTGGCGGCCGGTACCGGATGAATGGCCTGGAACGGGACGCACAGCCGGTTCCAGGTGTTGATCATGCCGAGCGCGACGGACAGCTTGACCAGTTCCTCTTCCGAGAAGTGCTCAAGCGTGCGGACATAGAGCTCATCCGACACGCCATTGTTGGCGATCAGGGTCACCGCCTCGGTCCAGGCGAAGGCGGCGCGCTCCCGTTCGGAAAACAGCGGCGATTCCCTCCAGGCCGCGACGAGATAGAGCCGCTGCTCGGTTTCGCCGTCGCGCCGCGCCTCGCGGCTGTGCATATCGACGCAGAAGGAGCAGCCATTGATCTGCGAGGCCCTGAGCTTGATCAGATGCAACAGACTGACCTCCAGGCCGCATTCGTCGACCGCCTTGTTGAGCGCCGACACCGCCGTCATGATCTCCGGCGCCTTGGCGAAAAACTGCATCCTCTGTTTCATCCGATATCCTTTCACATCTGCTTTGGCTGGGTTGAACTGGATTTCTGCGGCCGCTGGTGGCGCGCCACGAAGGCGCAGCTGGCGGCAAAGGATCTGGGATCGCCTTCTGCCGCGTAGTCCGCCACGATGTCGGACAGCTTCACTTCAGCCAGCGCTGCCCGGTAGGCGCGCTCGGCCTTTAGCATCGCGGCATTGATGCCGCAGGGTTTGACATAGGCCGAGGCATCGATCTTGACCGGCCCGTTGCGGCGAATTTCGCCGCAACGAAAGGCCGGTTCGCGCCCCTCGACCGCCAGCACGATATCGAGCAGGGTGATGCGCTCGGCAGCCCGGGCCAGCCGATACCCACCCGCCGGCCCCGGCACCGATTCCAGGATGCTCGCGGCGGTCAGCATGTTGAGATGCTTCAGCAGATAGCTCGGCGACAGTCCGAAACACTCGGCGAGAGCGGCACCCGGCATGGTGTTGTTGCCCTCGACGCTCGCCAATGTGGCCGCGCAATGGATGGCAGCCTCAACACCCTCGCCCAGCTTCATGATGCCGCTCTCCTATTCATGGATATAACTTATCATGGATATTTTTTATCTGCAATAGGGAAAGTAAAAAACGGCGTCCGCAGGCGCCGTTTTTTGCGTGTCTGGCTACTCCGCAGCCACCTTGGCCATCGGGTTGTTCGGATGCGTCGTCCAGTTGGCGTAGATCGGCGATACCGGCTTGCCGGTGCGCTGGTCCATGACGCCGGCGGCCAACGGCTCCATCGTGATGCAGTTCTCGACCGGGCAGACATTGACGCACAGATTGCAGCCGACGCATTCGGCCTCGATCACTTCGAAGTGTCTCTCGCCATTGACCATGCTGGTGATCGCCTGGTGCGACGTGTCCTCGCAGGCGATGTGGCAGCGGCCGCATTTGATGCAGGCGTCCTGGTCGATACGCGCCTTGGCGACATAGTTGAGGTTGAGATACTGCCAGTCGGTGACGTTGGGCGTAGCGCGGCCGATAATATCGTCGAGCGAGCGATGGCCCTTCTCGTCCATCCAGTTTTCCAGACCGGCGATCATCTCCTGCACGATCTTGAAGCCGTAGGTCATCGCCGCCGTGCAGACCTGAACATTGCCGGCGCCGAGTGCCATGAATTCGGCGGCGTCACGCCAGGTGGTGATGCCGCCAATGCCGGAAATCGGCAGGCCGTGTGTTTCGGGATCGCGCGCGATTTCAGCCACCATGTTCATGGCGATCGGCTTCACCGCCGGGCCGCAATAGCCGCCATGCGAGCCTTTGCCGTCGATGGTCGGCATCGGCGCGAAACTGTCGAGGTCGACGCCGGTGATCGAATTGATGGTGTTGATCAGCGACACCGCGTCGGTGCCGCCGGCATGCGCGGCCCGCGCCGGCTTACGGATGTCGGTGATGTTGGGCGTCAGCTTGGTGATGACGGGCATGCGGGTATACTGCTTGCACCAGCGCACCACCATTTCGATATATTCCGGCACCTGGCCGACGGCGGCACCCATGCCGCGTTCCGACATGCCATGCGGGCAGCCGAAATTGAGCTCGATGCCGTCTGCGCCGGTCTCCTCGACCAGCGGCAGGATGGCTTTCCAGCTTGCCTCTTCGCAAGGAACCATGATCGAGGCGATCAGCGCCCGATCAGGCCAATCCATCTTGACCTGCTTCATCTCGCGCAGATTGGTTTGCAGGTCACGATCGGTGATCAGCTCGATGTTGTTGAGGCCGAGCAGGCGCCGGTCGGCGCCCCATATCGCGCCATAACGCGGGCCGTTGACGTTGACCACCGGCGGGCCTTCCTCGCCCAGCGTCTTCCATACCACGCCACCCCAGCCTGCCTTGAAGGCCCGGATGACATTGTAGGCCTTGTCGGTCGGCGGCGCCGAGGCCAGCCAGAACGGATTTGGCGATTTGATGCCGACGAAATTGTTGCGGAGGTCTGCCATGACAGGTCCCTTTCAGCCGAGACGAAGAAGCAGTTCAACGGGTGCGAGAATACCGCCTTCTAGCGCGGCGGTGACATTGGCGATCTTGGTGCCGGCGTCTTCGCCCATGACGAGGCCGACGCCGGGTGGCGGCTTCTTGCCTTCCGCTTGCGCGGAGGCCATGCGGGCACGTATCGCGGCGAAGAACTCGACGGCGAACGCACCGCGCCGCCGCTCGGCGACGACGGAGAAGCCGGAAGCCGTGGCAGCCGAGCGGTAGTCGTCGGGCGTGGCAACGAAGGACATGCTCTCTTCCGAAGCCCAGGGCAGCGGATAGGTCAGCGCGCCGTCCTTGAGCCGCATCACGTCGTAGACCGCGAAGACGCCGCCCGGCCGCAGCACACGTGCGGCCTCGCCCATCAGCTTTTTCTTGTCGGGAAGGTTCATGCCGACATGCAGGATCATGGCCGCGTCGAAGCCGGCATCGGCGAATGGCATGTCCAGCGCGCTGCCTTGCACGAAGTGTGTCCTGTCGGCCATGCCCGTGCGCTTCGACAGGCTGGTCGCGATGTCGACATAGCTTTGCGTGAGATCGATGCCGGTCACATCGGCGCCAGCTTCGTTGGCGGCAAAACGGGCGGGACCGCCCACCCCCGATCCGATGTCGAGCAGCCTGGCTCCCGGCTTCAAACCCATCTGCCCGATGAGTTCCATTGTGGCGGAGATACCGCCAATGTGGAATTCGTCGACCGCTTCCAGATCGCCGGCGCGCAGATGGGCAATGTCCACCCCGGCATCGGCGAGCGCGGCAAGGATGCGCTGCTCGAGACCCGCTATGTCGTAGTGACGGGCGATGCCCGGTTCCACCGTGGCCATGATCCTTATCCCTGCGTTAGACTCCTGTGTATGCTTTCTGCCGCATCGCGCCCTTGCGCCACGGCCGAAACGGTCAGGTCATCGCCGCCAAAGATGCAATCGCCGCCAGCCCAGACTTTCGCCAGCGAGGTGCGCCCTTCGCCGTCGACCTTGATACGGCCTGCCTCGAGCTCGATCGAGGCCTCGCTGCCGTTGAGAGCGGCAGGGACAAAGCTCTGGCCGATCGCCTTGAACACCTGGTCGGCTACGAGCGTCAGCGTCTCGCCGGTACCGGCAAGCTTGTCGCCCTTCAATGCCGTGTATTCGAGTTCGATGCCCGAGACCTGGCCGGCGTCGGTGATCACCCGCTTCGGCTGCAGCCAATGGCGGATGGTGACGCCGTTGGCGGCTGCCAGGTCCTGCTCGAATCCGGAAGCGTTCATGTGCTCCTGGCCGCGACGGTAGCAGATCGTCACCTCCTCGGCGCCGAGCAGCTTCGACTGCACGGCGGCGTCGATGGCCGTCATGCCGCCACCGATGACGACGACGCGCCGGCCGACCGGCAGAGCGGCGAGATCGCCGGCCTGGCGCAGTTCGGCGATGAACTCCACCGCGTTGGTCACGCCGGCTGCATCCTCGCCATCGGCGCGCAGCGCGTTGACGCCGCCAAGCCCCATGCCGAGGAAAACCGCGTCATAATTGCGGATCAGGTCGGAGAGCTGATAGTCGCGGCCGAGCGCCTTGCCGTTCTGGATGTCTATGCCGCCGATCGCCGTGACATAGTCGACCTCGGCCTGGGCGAAATTGTCGACGCTCTTATAGGCGGCGATACCGTATTCGTTGAGGCCGCCGGCCTTCGGCCGCGCCTCCAGTATGGTCACATCATGGCCATGGCGGGCGAGCCGGTGCGCGGCGGCAAGGCCGGCCGGGCCGGCGCCGACCACGGCAACCGTCTTTCCGGTCGGCTCCGGGCGCTGGTAGAACTGCTTGTTCTCGGCCATCGCGACATCGGTGGCGTAGCGTTGCAGGCGGCCGATCTGCACCGGCTTGCCTTCCGCCACCTCACGCACGCAGACCTCTTCGCACAGCGTCTCGGTCGGGCAGACGCGGGCGCACATGCCGCCAAGGATGTTCTGGTCGAAGATGGTCTTGGCCGAGCCGATCGGATTGCCGGTCGAGATCTGGCGAATGAACAGCGGAATGTCGATCGAGGTCGGGCACGCATTCATGCACGGGGCGTCGTAGCAGAAATAGCAGCGGTCGGATTCGACCAGCGCCTCGTGTTGATCGAGCGGCGGATGCAGGTCGGAAAAATTGTCCGCATACTGCTCGGCTTGAAGCCGGCCGCCAACGATACCTTCCTTGAACTGGCCTTCTGGCATTGTCAGTTCCCCATGTTTTCGTTTTGGGGAAGGCTAACACGTTTTATTTTTTTATCAATTGGTCAATTTTTGGCGCAAGTCGCTGAAAAGGCTCGGTAATAACATGATTTTTCTACTCATGTTATGCGGTCGAGGGCTGCTCTTGCCTGGGTGCGCCGCCCTCGTCGGCCGGGCGGCCATGGATTGCCCGGACCTCGTCCGCCACCAGTTCCTGCAGCCGCCACAGATTTCGGTCGTGGATGCCGAACGCTTCGAGATGGCTGACTGTGTTGTAGAGATATTCGGCCGCGGAACCGATATGGCCGCAGGCTCTGGCCAATATGCTTGCCACTCTGTCCAGCGGCTGGCTGAGCGACGTTCCCCGCCCCTTCACGCCCACCCAGAAGCCGAGCGAGCGGAGCGCGCCGTGCGCCGAATGCACAGGCAGCCACCTGACCGAGGCGACGCTCTCATGGTCGCTGATTTCGCGGCGCAGCAGCCTTTCGATCTGCGCCGGCTTTTCACCCTCCGGCAAACGGTAGATCACGCCGTTGCAGCGACCGCCGCGCTCCAGCGCCATCATCAGCCCCGGCTGCGCGGCACTGCCGCGCCATCGCACCATGTCTAGGCAGAAGGAGCGATGCCAGCCGAAGGCCGTGGCGAGCCGTTGCTCGACCGACTCGAATTCCGGCTTCCAGATCAGCGAGCCGTAGGCGAACACCCAAAGCGGCCCCTCATCCGCTTCGCCGGCAAGCCGCAAGGCCAGCGCCCTGAAATCCTCATCCTTCAGCTCCGTCCAGCTCGGATCCGGGCCAGGATCGGCCTCTTCCCTGTGGCACAGAGCGACAAGCTCTGGCGTGAGCGACATCTGGCGCATGAACACCCCCTTGCCGTAGAGAAATCGAAAATCGCGCGCCACGCAATCGGGAACGCATGTCATGAGGTGGCATTATTGTCCGGGCGGTTGTCGGATGTCCGCCGCCAGGATCGTCCTAAGGTGGATCGGACAACGATCGATGCTGAACGGTGAGGAGACCGAACATGCCGAAATCCCCGATGCCCTTCTTCTGGTACGAGCTGATGACATCCGACCTCGATGCCGCCGAGGCCTTCTACACCAAGGTTGTGGGCTGGACGGCGCAGCCCTTCGACAAGGCGCCCGGCATGCCGCGCTACATCGTCATGAATGTCGGCGAGCGTGGCGTCGGCGGGCTGATGACGATGCCAGAGGACGTCAAGAAGATGGGCGCGCCGCCGGCATGGCTCGGCTATATCCACACAAAAGACGTGGACGCATCGACCAAATCCTTGAAAGCCGCTGGCGGAGCTGTCCACTGCGAACCTAGCGACATTGCGGGCGTCGGCCGCTTCGCCGTCGTCGCCGACCCGCAAGGCGCGACCTTCATGTTCCTGCAGCCGAACGGCCCCGACCTGCCTGTCGTGCCCGCCGGCACGCCCGGCCATATCGGCTGGCACGAACTGTACACCAGCGATTGGAAGGCCGCGTTCGATTTCTATTCCGGTCAGTTCGGCTGGACCAATGCCGGCGATTTCGACATGGGCCCGATGGGCATCTACCAGACCTTCACGGCCGGCCCCGAATCCGGCGGTGGCATCATGAACAAGCCTGCGCAAATCCCCGTCCCGGTCTGGCAGTTCTACTTCAATGTCATCGGCATCGACGCAGCCGCAAAACGCGTCACCGACAGTGGCGGCAAGATCCTGATGGGACCGATGGAGGTGCCCGGCGGCAGTTGGATCGTGCAGTGCCAGGACCCGCAAGGCGCGCATTTCGCTCTGATGGCGCCGGTGCGCTGACGGCAGCAGCACCAAGCGACGGCCTTTCATCTCATCACCGACGAAAGGCCGCTTGCTCTGCTTTGCCGCCCTATTCCGGCGTCAGCACCGCCACCTTCAGTTCGGCCTTTTTCGCGCCGCTGAACTGGACGGTAGCCGGGCCGGCCGCAAGCTTGAAGCGTACGCTCTTGCGGATGCCAGGGCAGGTTTTCACACCGCTATAGCCCGCCGACTTGATGGCCTTGCCGTCCTGGATGACATCGACCCAGGCCTCGCCCGAGAGGCTGATCTGAATGGCTCCCCCGGCCGGCACGTCAACGCTGGCGACCGCACCGAACGTGCCCTGCGCCGGCGCGCGCTCGGGCGGCAGCGTAAAACCGGCTTTCTCCGCAGGAACCAATGCCAGGTCGGCGGCAGCACCCACCGCCAGTTCCGCTCCAGCCGGCGTTGCGGGCGCCGCGGCAAACAGCGCCTGTTCCCGCGTCACAGGCCACTTGAAGGCCTCGCAACCGGCGTCCTCGGCCATGGCGAAGCTGGTGCCTGCAAGGAGTGCGAATAGGCTGATGACGACTTTTTTCATGGCAAGCGAACCCACGGGTTTAGAGTGTCCATCTCAATACAACCATAGCGATACAAATGCAACCCTGACGAGAGCTATATGAAAGGGCATCCGGAGAATATTTCCAATCACCGATTGTTGATGGCGCGCCATGGGAAGTGAATGGTCCATCGCCGGACCATAATCTATGGCCGGACCGGGAGGGTGAAAACGGAGTTTCAGATGAAGCTTTTTGAAGGCCTCTCCAGATACCAGCCGCAGGCGCTCGGCGTGCTGCGCATCATGACCGCGCTGCAGTTCATCGAGCACGGCAGCCAGAAACTGTTCAACTTCCCCGCCAGCGCCGAGCCTCACGTCCTCACTGGGCTGACCACGGCCGCCGGCATCCTCGAATTCGCCGGCGGCATCCTGCTGGCGCTTGGCCTGTTCACTCGCCCGGTCGCGTTTCTGCTGGCCGGCGAAATGGCGATCGCCTATTTCATGGCGCACTACCCGCGCAACTTCTTCCCGGCCAACAATGGCGGCGACGCGGCGATCTCCTTCTGCTTCATCTTCCTCTATCTGGTCTTCGCCGGCGCCGGCGCGTTCGCGCTGGACAACCGCAAAGCATGACGCTCGCCATGCGGGGGTGAACCGTCACCCTCGCATGCGCTCGAAGTTCGCATCGAACAGCGGTGCTGCCTGAATGCGCGCCGCATGCCGCTTGCCCAGCAGCTCGATCTCGAAGCCGTCGCTTTCGTCGGCGATCTCCTTCGGCACATAGCCGACGGCGACCGACTTTTTCGAATGATGGGCATAGCCGCCCGACGTCACCCAGCCGCGCACCGCGCCGCCGAACCAGATCGGTTCGTCGCCGATGACATCGGCGTCGTCGGCCTCGACAATGAAGGCGCGCAGCCGCAATTTTCCGCCTTGCTTGCGCTCGGTCAGCGCTGCCGCCTTGCCGATGAAATCCGCCTCCTTGCCATAGGCGACGAAGCGGTCGAGCCCGGCTTCGAGCGGCCCGTAGATCGGCCGGTATTCGCGTCCCCATGAGCCATAGTTCTTCTCGAGCCTGAGCGCATTGAGCGCGCGCGATCCGAACAAGCCGATGCCGAACTCAGCCCCCGCCGCCATCAGCGCCTGATAGGCCGCGCGCTGATATTCCGGCGCCACCCAGATCTCATAGCCGAGATCGCCGGTGTAGCTGACGCGGCCGACCAGGCACGGCGCCATGCCGATATCCATCTTCGCCACCGCCATGAACGGGAAGGCCACGTTCGAAACATCGGCGCGGCTGATCTTGGCCAGCACCTCTCTCGCCTTGGGGCCGGCAATGGCAAGGCCGGTGAGTTTCGCCCCCAGCGCCTCGATATGAACCGAGCCGTCGCCAGGCAGATGCGCCTCGAACCAGCGCATATGGTATTGCTCGGCAATGCCGGAGCCGGCGAGGAACCAGCCATCGCTGCCCAGATTGGCCAGCGTGAAATCGCCGATCAGCCTGCCATCGTCCTTCAGCATCGGCGCCAGCGTCATGCGGCCGGGTTTCGGCAGTTTGCAAGCAAGCATGTGGTCGAGCCAGGCGGCCGCCCCCTCGCCCCTCACCTTGTATTTGGCGAAGCTGGAAATCTCCGCCAGGCCGACGCCCGCGCGCACCGTCGCGACCTCCCTGGCGACATGGGAGAAATCGCTGGAGCGCCGCCAGGAGAACTCGTCCTTGATGCCTTCGGGCGCATACCAGAGCGGTACTTCCAGCCCATAGGCAACGCCGAACTGCGCGCCCTTGGCAGACAACAGATCGTAGACCGGCGTCGTCTTCAGCGGCCGCCCGGCGGGCAGTTCCTCGTTGGGGAAACGGATCGAAAAGCGCCTGGAATAGTTCTCGCGCACCTTGGCGTTGGTGTAGGCCATCGTCGCCCAGTCGCCATAGCGCGCCACGTCCATCGCCCAGATATCGGCGCCGGGGTCGCCCTCGATCATCCAGTTGGACAGCGCCAGCCCGACGCCGCCGCCCTGTGAGAAACCGGCCATGACGCCGCAGGCGACCCAGAACCCCGGCAGGCCGCGCACCGGCCCCACCAGCGGGTTGCCGTCGGGCGCGAAGGTGAAAGGCCCGTTGATGATCTGCTTGATGCCGGTGTTCTGGAAGGCCGGGAAATGCCGGAACCCGACCTCCAGCGACGGCGCGATGCGGTCGATGTCGGGCGCGAGCAATTCATGGCCGAAATTCCAAGGCGTCTGGTATTCCGACCACGGCTTGTTGGCTTTCTCGTAGGTGCCCATCAGCATGCCGCCGCGCTCCTGGCGCAGATACAGCTCGCCGTCGAAATCGACCGCATGGATGATCTCGGTGCCGGTCTTGGCGTTCCAGGCAGCGACTTCCGGCATGTCCTCGGTGATCAGGTACATGTGCTCCATGGCCAGCACCGGCAATTCGAGCCCGACCATGCGGCCGACCTCGCGCGCCCACAGGCCGCCGGCATTGACGACATGCTCGGCCACCACCTCGCCCTTGTTGGTGATGACGCGCCACATGCCGTCGGCCCGCCGCACGATGTCCTCGACCTTGGTGAAGCGTTCTATTTCCGCCCCAAGCCTCCGCGCGGCCTTGGCATAGGCATGGGTGACGCCGGAGGGATCGAGATGCCCATCCTCCTTGTTGCGGACGGCGCCGACGAACTGCCTGGGGTCGAGCAGCGGCATCAGCTCGGCCGCCTCTTTCGCCGAGATCACTTCCAGATCGATGCCGAGATAGCGGCCCTTGGCGACGACACCGCGCAGCCAGTCCAGCCGCGCCTCGGTCGCGGCGAGCAGCACGCCGCCGGTCAGGTGCACGCCGGTCGCCTGGCCCGACAGTTCCTCGATCTCCTTGTAGAGGCTGATCGTGTATTTCTGCAGCTTGGCGACGTTGGGGTCGCCATTGATCGTGTGCATGCCGCCCGCCGCGTGCCAAGTCGAGCCCGATGTCAGCTCGTCGCGCTCCAGAAGCACCACGTCGGTCCAGCCATGGCGGGCGAGATGGAACAGCACGGAACACCCGACGACACCGCCGCCAATGACCACGACCTTTGCATGCGATTTCATGGGTTCTTCTCTGATATCAGTGAGTTGGGTGGGTAAATGGATTCAGGATGGGAGGCATCATGGGTCGCCCTGCCCGATCGCTTCCTTGCGCCTGACCACATAGGCTTCGAGCGCCTCGCGCACGGCGATATCCATCGCCGGCTCGACATAGTCTTCCAGCGCCTTCTTCCACAGCCTTGTCGCGCGCGCCGTTGCGTCGAGGCTACCCGCCTCCTGCCAGGCTTCAAAGTTCTGCCAGTTGGACAGCATCGGCTGGTAGAAGGCGGTGGCGTAGCGCTCCAGCGTGTGCGGCTCGCCGAAGAAATGGCCGCCCGTCGGCACCGCGCCCAGCGCCTCGACGGCAAGCTCGGCCTCGTCGACCACGATCGGCCGCAGAAACTCCATCATGTGCTGGATCATTTCGACATCGATGATGAACTTCTCGAACGACGCCGTCAGCCCGCCCTCCTGCCAGCCGGCGGCGTGATAAACGAGATTGCCATGACCGAGCACCGCGCCCCACAGCGCCATCAGCGTCTCATAGGCGCCTTGCGCATCCGCCGCATTGGACGCCGAGCCGGGCGTCGTCCGGTAGGGCAGCCCGTATCGCCGCGCCAATTGCCCGGAGGCAATATTGGCCTTGGTGTTTTCAGGCGTTCCGAAGGCCGGTGCGCCGGACTTCATGTCGACATTGGAGGTGAAGGCGCCATACATCACCGGCGCCCCCGAACGCACCAATTGCGTCAGCACGACGCCGAACAGTGCCTCGGCATTCTGCTGCGCCAGGGCACCCGCCAGCGTCACCGGGCTCATCGCCCCCATCAGCGTGAACGGCGTCACCGCCACCGACTGGCCGAACTCGGCCATGGTCATCAGCCCTTCGGCCATCATCTCGTCGAAGCGGCGCGGCGAATTGACGGAGATGATGGTGGCGATGCCGGGATCGTCGCGCAGCTGGTCCACTGTCAGCCCGCGCGCGATCGCCATCATCTCGATGCCGTCCAGCGCCCTGCCCCGGCCGATCGCCGAGACATGGAAGCTCTTGTCGGTCAGCGTCAGGTTGGTGAAGTAGGTGTCGAGATGGCGCGAATTGGCCGGCAGCTCGACCGGCGCGCAGACCTGGTTGCCGAGCATGTGGATGCAGTTGAAATGCTGCGCCAGCCGGGTCAGGTCCGAATAGTCCTTGAGATTGCCGGCGCGGCGGCCACGCTCCATGTCGTGCACGTTTGGCGGCCCGGCGACGAGGGTAAAATTGATGGTGTTGCCGCCGAGATGGATGGTGTTGGCCGGGTTGCGCGGCGTCAGCGTATAGCTGGAGCGCGTCGTCTTCAGCGCCTCGTCCACCATGCCGCGATCGATGCGGACATTGGCCGAGGCGTGATCAACCACGGCGCCAGCCTTCTCGAACAGCGACAGCGCCCGTGGGCTCATCACCTCGATGCCGAAATTCTCCAATATATGCATCGACGCCTGATGGATCGCCTCGATCTGCTCAGGAGACAGCAACGCCATCGGCGGATAGGGATTGGTCACCCGCCGTTGGGGCAGCTGCGGGATGGGCGCCGGCCCCCGGTTGCTGGTGCGCTCGGCGCCACGCTTGCGTCTTGGTTCGTTCATGCCGGCATCAAAGCCTTGGCAAACCAGACAAGCTGTCGGAAATACGCCGTCTACGGGCGTGATTTTAGCCAAGGCGGCATCTGCGCGTTGCCATTTTATCAAAAGCGGCAACAGGCGTCGGAATATCTACAAGTCATTTTCCCCAGCCTTCGCGCAAGCGAGGCGTTAACGGCGGCAGCAAGATTCCTTTTATGATTTCGGCCTATTGCTCATCCGATGCGTAGGTCGAGTTTTAGTAAAATTGTAGCAGTTGGCGTGTTGCTGGCACTTTCGGCCTGCGCGACCGCGCCCAGTCACATCAACAATGTCTGTGCCGTCTTCGACCAGAACGACGGCTGGTTCGACAATTGGCAGTCCGCGGCTGAACGGACAGCGCAGAAATATGGCGTGCCGGTCCCCGTGCTGATGGCGACGGTGCGCAAGGAATCCGGCTTCAAGAGCAATGCCCGGCCGCCGCGCACCAAGCTTCTCGGTTTCATTCCCTGGAAACACGTCTCGTCGGCCACCGGCTTCTCGCAGGCGCTCGACGGCACATGGTCGCAATATCAGCGCGAAAGCGGCAACTGGGCGGCGCGGCGCACCAAATTCGCCGACGCCGTCGATTTCGTCGGCTGGTATCATTCCAAGACAGCAGATAGCTATGGCGTCGCCCGCAACGACACCTACAATCTCTACCTCGCCTACTATCTCGGCTGGACCGCCTATGGCCGCGGCAACCGCGGCGATGCCGGCGTCCAGGGCTATGCACGGGCCACCGACAAGATGGCGCGGGACTATGAAGCGCAGTTGCGGCAGTGCGGAAGCTGACACTCAGCCCTGACTGGCAGGTCGATGAATAACTGCACGGAACGCACCAGAATCAAACCGGGCACAGATCAGAGCCAAAACGGGTATCTGCGAGCCTTTTCATCAACCTGCTAGTGCCGCCTTGTCGTATCCTTCGGCTTTGAAACACCGGTTTCGGAAACCTCGTCGCGGAGTTCGTGGCGACGGGCTCGCAAGACGGCGTCCGCGTCCTCACCAGCCTTTCCGGTCGCATCGGCTTCCGCATTGGCGTTTTTCCCGCTTGGGCGCGCCGGCGGCGATCCGGCAAAGCCTGGACCTTCGCCATGCGGCGCATCGTCCGGCACGCCCTCACGCGCAGCGTGTTCCTCGTCGAACTTGATCACCGGTTCCATCTTGGCCAGCACATCGTCGGACAGCCAGCACAGGCTCATATGGCCGTCGCCCAGCTGCTTGACCGGCGGCACCTTGGTCTCGCACAGATTGTCCGGCACCAGCTTCTTGTAGCCGCAGCGTGTCTGGAACGGGCAGCCCGACGGCGGGTTCATCGCCGAGGGAATGTCGCCTTCCAGCACGATATGCTTCTTGACCACGCTGGTGTCGGCGATCGGGATCGCTGACAAAAGCGCCTCGGTATAGGGGTGATAGGGCGGCGCGAAGATCTGGTCGGTCGTGCCTTGCTCGACGATGTAGCCGAGATACATGACGACGACGCGGTCGGCGATGTAGCGCACAACCGACAAATCATGGCTGATGAACAGCATTGTCGTCTTGTTCTTGCGCTGTATGTCCATCAACAGTTCGGTCACCGCTGCCTGCACCGAGACGTCGAGCGCCGAGACCGGCTCGTCGGCCACCACCACCTTGGCGTCGCCGGCAAAGGCGCGCGCCACGCCGATGCGCTGCTTCTGGCCGCCGGACAGCTGGCGCGGCTTGCGCGTCTCGAAGGCGCGCGGCAGCTTCACCAGGTCGAGCAATTCCAGCATGCGCTTGCGCCGGTCGGCGACCGTCTTGCCGACATTGAACTTCTCCAGCGTGCGAATGATCTGCGACCCCACCGAATGGCTGGGGTTCAGCGTGTCGAACGGGTTCTGGAACACCATCTGGATCGACGACACGGTTTCGACGCTGCGGCTCTCGATGCCGGTCGACTGGATCTGCTTGTTGCCCAGCGTCACCGTACCGGCACTTGCTGTCTCCAGCCCGAGCAGCACCTTGGCCAGCGTCGACTTTCCGCAGCCGGATTCGCCGACGATCGCGACGGTCTCGGACTCGCGCGCCATAAAGGAGATGGTCTCGTTGGCCTTGACGACGCGGCCTTCGCTCGAGCCGAACACCTCGCTGCCACCGACCCTGTAGTATTTCCTGAGATCCTCGATCTTGAGCACCGGCGCGCCGGGCACGACGCGCTCATTGACCTTCTTGGCACCGGGCGGGAGCGCCTCCCAGTCGATCTCGTTGAAGCGCACGCAGCGTGAGAAATGGCCTTCGTGGCCGGCGACCTCGACCATCGGGATTTCGGCGGCGTTGCAGACGCCCTCGACGAAATGGTGGCAGCGCGGACCGAAATTGCAGCCCTTTGGCCGCTCATGCGGCAGCGGCAACTGGCCGGGAATGGAGATCAGCGGCCGCGAATTCTTGTCGGCGCCCGGCAGCGGGATCGAACGGAACAGCCCTTGCGTATAGGGATGGCGCATCCGGTCGAACACGTCCTTGATCTTCCCGGTCTCCACCGCCTCGCCCGAATACATCACGGTGATGCGGTCGCAGGTCTCGAGGATAAGGCCGAGATTGTGCGACACGAAGATCATCGACGTCCCGAACTTCTCGCCCAGCCCCTTGACCAGTTCGACGATGCCCGCTTCCACCGTCACGTCGAGCGCCGTCGTCGGCTCGTCGAGCAGAAGCAGTGCCGGCTTCGACAGCAGCGCCATGGCAATGACGATGCGCTGCTGCTGCCCGCCGGAGAGCTGGTGCGGATAGGAACGCATCATGCGTTCGGGATCGGGCAGCTTGACCGCGCGCACCATTTCCAGGGAGCGTTTGTAAGCCTCTTCCTTCGACACCTTGTCGTGGATCAGCGGCACTTCCATCAACTGCTGGCCGACCTTCATCGCCGGATTGAGGCTTGCCATCGGCTCCTGGTAGATCATCGCGATCTTGTTGCCGCGTATGGCGCGCAGCTCCTCATCGGAGAGTTCGCCCATGTCCTTGCCCTGGAACTTGATCCTGCCGCCGACGATCTTCCCGATGTTGGAAAGGTCGCGCATGATGCCGAGCGACACGGTCGACTTGCCGCAGCCGGATTCACCGACGATGCCCATCGCCTCGCCGGGCATGACCGTGCAGGAAAAATCCATGACCGCCGGAATCTCGCCCTTGCGGGTGAAGAAGGAGATCGACAGGTTTTCGATCTCGATGATCGGCTCCGCGGGATTTCGAACTGCCTCGTTCATGGGTCGCTCCAATCCAAATTCTACCAGATGCGGGCCGGAGCCCGTCAATCAGTCTTTCATCGACTGTTCACGCAGCGAGTCCGCCAGCAGGTTGAGTCCCAGCACGAACGACATCAGCGCGATCGTCGGTGGCAGCGCCGGATGGATGAAGGAGCGCAGCAGCCGGCTGGCATCCTTGATCGCGGTGCCCCAATCGGGGCTTTCCGGTGCCAGGCCGAGGCCGAAATAGCCCAGCGTCCCGAGCAGGATCGTGGTGTAGCCGATGCGCAGGCAGGCATCGACGATCAGCGGTCCGCGTGCGTTTGGCAGGATTTCCCAAAGCATGATGTACCAGGGGGATTCACCGCGCGTCTGCGCCGCCGCCACATAGTCGCGCGTCTTGATGTCCATCACCAGGCCGCGCACGATGCGGAACACGCCCGGGCTGGAGGCAAACACCACCGCCACGAAGATGTTGAGCTGGTTGGGATCGATGTGGACGATGTGCAGCGGGTCCTTGTCGAACACGAGGCCCAGATAGATCCAGCCGCCGACAAGCAGGGTGATGCCGAGCAGGATGTACAACCGGTCCGGCCGGTTCTTGT
Organism: Mesorhizobium intechi; assembly: GCF_002879535.1. GTDB lineage: Bacteria > Pseudomonadota > Alphaproteobacteria > Rhizobiales > Rhizobiaceae > Mesorhizobium > Mesorhizobium intechi. Next base: position 7,401 of record NZ_PNOT02000091.1, on the reverse strand, counting down.
AGCGTGTCCAGAAGAGCACGCTGAAGAAGATGATCGGAAACAGGAAGAACACGCCGGCCATGGCATAGGGGATCGGCGTATCCATGATGCCCGGCGTCACCAGCAGGTAGAACAGCAGGATCACCGGGAAGGCCAGCACGAGGTTGGCCAGGAACGACAGAACCGTGTCGATCTTGCCGCCGTAATAGCCGGCAGGCAGGCCAAGTGTGATGCCGACCATTAGTGCGAAGCCGGTCGCCGCGGGCGCGATGATCAGCACGATCTGGCTGCCATAGACCATACGCGAAAACACGTCGCGTGCCAGCTTGTCACCGCCGAACAGATAGACGAGCCCCGATTGCGGCTCAATGGCGCCGGGCAGCATGTCCTTCATCACCGGGACCTGTGCCAGCGGATCGAAAGGCGAGATGGTCGATGCGAAGATCGCCGTGAACAGCCAGAACAGGCAGATGCCGACGCCGACGATGCCGACGCCGCTGTCGAACAGCTGTCCGTAGAGCGCCAGCCTCTTTTTGTAGGCGAAGCTCGCCCCCATGACGATGATGAGGGCGATCCAGACCGGCCAGAAGCGCGACAGCACTTCGAGAAGGACGCTGAAGGCACTGATATATTGGACCTGCATCCGCTTCGCCCCCTACTGAACTCTGATACGCGGATTGAGAAACGCGTAGCCGACATCGGAAATGAGCTGTGTGATCAAGACGATGAACACCGAGACCAGCGAGCAGCCAAGCAAAAGGTCGATGTCATTGTTGCCGGCGGCCTCGACCAGCGTGTAGCCGAAGCCCTGGTAACGGAACATCACTTCGACGATGACGACGCCGGTAAGCAGCCAGGGAAATTGCAGCATGATGACTGTGAAGGGTGCGATCAGCGCGTTGCGCAGCGCATGTTTCACCACCACGCCGCCGAAGGAGATACCCTTCAACCGGGCGGTGCGGATATATTGCTGCGTCATCACCTCGACCATTGAGGCGCGAGTCATGCGGGCGATGTAGCCGATGCCGTAGATCGCCAGCGTCATGACCGGCAGGGTGAAATTGTAGAAGGTGATGCCCTGGCTGGCCGACGCGGCCGAGCCGTTCAACCAGCCTAGCCATGATGCGAAGATGACGGTGAAGATGACACCCGACACATATTCGGGCGTCGCCGTCGAGGCGATCGAGGCCACGGAGAGCACGCGGTCGGTTCGCGACCCCTCCCGCATGCCGGCCAGGATGCCGATCAAAAGCGACACCGGCACCATCACCGCCAACACACAGAACATCAGGATCCCGGTGGCGCCAAGTGCCGGGAACAGCTTAGAGGCGACGGTCGTCTTGAACTTGGTCGAGCAACCGAAATCTCCTTCGAGGACGCCGGAGAAGGTTGGTACGGCGGGATCGTTGCAGAAAGTGAAACGCTGCGTCGGCTTGCCGGTCGCCGGGTCGGTCACCGGCTGCTTGGGCAGCAGGCCCAGCCACTGTCCGTAGCGGACGAAGAAATTCTGCCGGTAGCCATGGTTGACCAGCCAGTCCTCCAGCTGTTCGGCCGAAGTGTGCATTTCCGTCTGGCTGATAGCCAGCTTCTTCAGATTGGGTTCGAGGTTGATCAGGAAGAAGACGATCATCGTCAGGCACAGCATCGTCAATGCCATGGTGCCGAGACGCCTGAGAACGAAAGAAAGCATGGCGGCCCCCTGCCGATGGGGTTGGGTTTTGAGCCGGCTTCAAAGCCTCGCCTGCCGTCACCGGCGGACAGGCCGTCAAACGGGCCCTCGAATGCGATCAACCCTGTTTTATTGCATGACCTTCCCGGGTGAGTCCGCATCCTTTGCGGACGAACCTGCAATGGCGATGCAGAGAGGGAGGGAAAGGGGCGTTGCCCCTTTCCCTCGGCCCGATCGATCAGGCCTGATCGAGCCAGACCTTGCCGTAGTCGCGCTCGAAGGTCGGATGCATCTTGTAGTTTTGCACCGCCTTGACCGAGTGGCTGTAGAGCTTGCGCCAGTACGGCTGGATGATGATGCCGGAAGTCTGCAGGATCTGCTCGATGTCCTTCATCATTTCCTTGCGCTTGGCAGCGTCGGCAACGGCGAGTGCCGCATTGAGCTTGGCATCCCAGTCGGGGTTCGACCAGCCAGCCTCGTTCCAGGCCTCGCCGGTGCGATAGGCGATGGCCAGAACCTGGACGCCGAGCGGGCGCATGTTCCAGTTGGTCATGGACAGCGGATACTTCGTCCAGTCGTTCCAGAACGTCGAGCCCGGCAGCACCGTGCGCTTCACCTTGATTCCGGCATCGCGCAACTGGGCGGCGATCGCGTCGCCGGTGTTCTTGTGCCAGTCCTCGTCAACCGTAATCAGTTCGTGTTCGAAGTCGGCTTGGCCGGCTTCCGCCATCAGCGCCTTCGCCTTGGCCGGATCGCGGGCAACCTTCGGCAGCTCGTAATATTCCGGATGGATCGAGCAGACATGGTGGTTTTCAGCGACCGAGCCGGCATTGCCATAGCCGAGCTGCAGGACGACATTGTTGTCGACCGCGAGCTGCAGCGCGTTGCGCACCTTCTGGTCGCCATAGGGCTTGTTGTTGACGTTGGTGCGGCAGACAATGGTCGAAGCCGTGACGATCTCCGACTTGACCAGGTCCATCTTGTCGAGGATCGACACATAGTCGGCCGACGTTTCGAAGTTGGTGTGCACTTCGCCAGCCTCGAAAGCGCTGACCATGGCCGCCGGATCGGTGCCGTAGTCGATGAATTCGATGCCGTCGAGGAACACTTCGCCGTCCCACCACTTGTTGTCTTCGCGGCGCTTGTAGACGACCTTCTGGCCGACGTCGTAGGAGACGAGCTCGAATGGACCGGTGCCGATCGGGCAGGCCTTGAAGTCGCCGCCCTTCTCGTCGAAAGTCTTGTGGACGATCAGGCCGGGATAGTCGCACATGTTGGGGATGAGCGCGATGTCGGGCTTGGCGAGCTTGAGCACGACCGTGTGGTCGTCCGGCATGGTCACGGCGCTTTCGTCGAGCTTGTCATCCTTGACCAGCGAGCCGAGACGGCCGGGCATCGAATTGCCTTCGGCCTTCTTGTCGGCCCAGCGCTTCAGGTTGAAGACGACGTCAGAGGCTGTGAAGGGGTCGCCGTTCGACCAGGTCACACCCTTGCGCACATGCAGCGTGTACTGGGTCGCGTCGTCATTCACGTCCCAGCTTTCCAGCAGATAAGGACGGAACGTGTATTCGCTGGTGTACTTGACCAGTGGCTCGAGCGCCTGGCGCTCGGCATTGGCGATTTCCGACCAGTCGGCCTTGCGAGGGTCCTTGGGATCCTTGATCCATTGCGCGACCTTCAGCGTGCCGCCTTTCTTGCCTTTTACGTCTTCTGCCCTTGCCGGCGTCGGATCGGCGAGACCGAGAAGGCCATAGGCCATCGCCGTCGAGGCGCCGAAGACGCTTGCCATGGCCAGGAATTCGCGGCGATCGACCTTACCTGCCTTGGCTTCCTCGGCCATGGCCAGAATGTGATCCGGAACGCGATCGCCATTACTCTTGTAGATTGTCATGACTAACTCCCATTGTTGGCTTTCCGCCGATTAACATTCCGCATCCAGGCCATGATGTCAAAGACGGCTTGGATTGGGAACATATTGGCGAATGTGCAACTTTGAAAAGGGAGCGGTACGCGCGATAGCGACAGTCTTGACGCAAAATTGCTACTGCGCCGAGATTTCGCCAAAAACCTGCTCGGGACGATTAAACTGAGACATTGGCACGGGTTACGACAGCGCCAGTCCCAGGCAATGGTGAGGGCCAGCCCCTCAATATTCCTTTTCGTAGAAGATGCCGCCCTTGGCTTCGCCGGCATCCGTCGCCTCGCCGCGCAACTTGACGCCACGCCCGACATTGAGGTCGATTGTCGCCTTGCCCGAGCCCGGCTTGTCGCCCTTCTGGATGGTCACATAGGTGCGGTCGTTCAGGTATTTGCCGGCCGAGACCGCCGTGCCGCCCTTGTCGTCGGTGGTGACGTCGAGATCGTCGACGCCGATGGCACTGCGCAGATTCTCCAGCAGCGACGTCGAGCCGCCGACACCGGCAAGTTGCCCGGCCGCTTCGGCCAGCTGCGCGATCTGCAGCGGCGACAGGTTCGACATGGACCGGCCGAAGATCAATTGCGCCAGCACCTCGTCCTCGGGCAGCGCCGGCACCGAGGAGAAGGTGAATTTCGGATTGGTCGCCTCGCCCGACACCACGATGGTCACCGTGGCGCTGGTCGTCGTCGTGGTCGCCGTCAGGTTGAGATAGGGCACCAGCGAGCCGGAGAAGCCGACCGTACCCTCTGTGAAGGTGAGCCGCTTGCCCAGGATCGACAGCCGGCCGCGCTGCAAGGTGAACGTGCCGACCGCCTGCGGCGACGAGGCCGGACCGGTCAGCCTGAGCGAGCCGCCCAGTTCGGCGTCGACGCCCCTGCCCTGGATGAAGATCTGGTTCGGCGCGTTGACGGTGACGTCGAGCGCAAGCCCGCTGCCGCCGCTCTTGCCCGACGTCGTCGCCGGGCGCAGGGCCTTGTCCTGCGCCCTCACCGCGGCGGGCGCGTTCTTGTGCTTGACATCGAGCGCCGAGAGCGAGCCCGGCAACCTATCCGGAACCGTGATGACGGTCTTGGCGAGATTGACGGTGCCGGCAATCACGGGGGCCGATACCAGCGGGCCCTTGATCGTCAGGTCGCCGCCGAGATTGGCCGTCACCACGCGTCCGTCCGTATAGCGCCCGTCGGTGAGCTTGATCGACAGGTCGGCCGGAAAACCCTGAGCCGGATTGATGCCGACCGTGCCGCTGGCCGACAGGCTGCCGCGCGTCGACAATGTTCCGGTCAGCCGGTTGATCCTGGCGACGCCGCCGCCGATCGAGACATCGGCCGCGAGATCGTTGACGGCCAGGCCCGAGCGGGCATCGACCAGCCGCGCGCCCGACGTGCTGACACTGCCGCCGATGACAGGCGATGTCGCCGGGCCGCGCACCTGGACATTGACCGTGGCCACTCCTGACAGCGACAAGCCCTGCGCGGCAAGCTTCTGGCTGAGCATGCCGAAGGGCACGGCGCCATTGAAGTCGAGCACAAGCGCCGGCGTGCCCGCCGTCGTCACCGTGCCACCGCCCTTGAGGCCAAGGCCGGCGCCGTCGCTGATGTTGGCGTTGAAGGTCAGCTTGTCGCCGGCAAAGGTACCGGAGGAGGACACGCTCACCGCGCCGACACCGGCGCCTCGGGTTTGCGACGTCTGCACGCCGGCGGCGTCTATATTGAAGGCTACGGATGGGCTCGCCGGCGCGCCGGTCACCTTCACCGTGCCGGAAATCGAACCGGCGGCATCGAGACCCGGCGAGAAACCGTTGGCGAGCGACATCGGCACCTTCGTCAGCGCCGCATTGACGTCGAGCGCCTGCCCGACCTTGCCGGTCACCGTCGCCGTGCCGCCGCCAAGGTTGAGCACCAGCCGGTCCAGCGTCGTCGTGCCGCTGGCGATGCTGACCGTCGAAGGCTGGGCGATGGCCGCCTTGATGCCCTGGACGGTCGCCTGGCCGGAAGCGAGTTCGATGGTGGTCGTGCCATTGCTCACCTTCACGCGGCCGGCGGCCTTGGCCGGAATGCCCTTGACGGTGGCGCCACCGGAAAAGCCGGTCCAGTCGCCGTCGCGCTTCAGATCGACATCGATGCCGGTGATCACGGTGCCGCCCGATTTGACGGTGTCGGCGCGGATCTTGCCCGAGATCACCGGTGCGGCGAGATAATTGGCGATCAGCGCATCGATGGAAACCGCCTTCGCCTGGAGATCGCCGCGCGTGATCGAGGCGGTGGCCGCCTTGATGGCGACCTGAGGTGCGCCACCGTTCTTCGTGAAGGCGATCGTGCCGCGCACGTCGCCCTCCGCCTTTTCCAGCGCCAGCGCGGCGAGCGGGCCGATATCGGGCAGGTCGAGCGAGATGGTGCCTTCGGGCACGAACTTGTCGTCCAGCGCCAGATCGCCGGAAATCCGGTTCTTGCCGAGCGACAGGAGCAGGCCGTTGATGGCGCTCTTGCCGTCCGCAGTCGCCAGCACCGCGCTGCCCTGCATGGCTTGTCCCGCGACATCGCCGGTCAGTTGCACGTTCGCGGCCGGGTTGGCGGCATCCGCCTTGCCGGTAGCCGTGAGCTTCAGTCCGGTGATCTCGCGCTCCGCCACCAAAAGCCGATCGCTGTTGACCGTCAGCGACAGATCGGGGGCGATGGCCGAGCCCTGTGCGTTCAGCGCAAAGGCGATGGCGCCCTTGGCGTCCTTGGACAGCCGCGAGATATCGGCAAGGGCGCCGGTGATGTCGGCCGCCAGTTTGTTGTCGGCAAGGCTCGCCTGCCCCTGTGCGGTCAGTCCGCCCGAGACCAGCTTCAGCCCGTCGACATTGATGCTGCCGTTGGGATCGCGCTTCAGCATGGCGCTGATCTGCGCGCGCTCTCCAAGCATGCCACGTGCCGCCGCCGGCAAGGCCGATGACGGGGCATCGGCACTCAGCTTGAGGTCGATGGCGCCATCGCGCAACGACACCTGCCCGGCGACCTGGCTGTTCAGCGCATCGCTCTTGAGCGAGCCGCTGTCTATGGCGACGCCGTCCGACGTCAGCCGGGCGTTCAGCGCGGCCGTCACCTTGCCGGCGATCAGCGGCGCAATGGCGGCATTGTCGAGACCGACCTTGTCCACCGACACCGTGCCGGAAACTGGTCCAGCGCGGTTCTTGAGATCGAATGCATCCGAGTGCAGTGCCAGAACAAGCCCGTCCACCTTCGCCGGGCTGGTGGTGACGGACGGCAGGATCGCTGAGACGTCCAGGCGGGCTCGCGTGCTGTCGCCCGCCGCCTTCGCCGACAAGGACCGGATCTCGAGCTTCACCGGGCTCTCAGCGCTTCCGACCGTCAGCGGCAGGCTCGGTCCCGACGATGTAAGGTCGAGGGCAAAGTCGCTGGCGCCGTTCGGGTTGATGGTGCCGGAGGCCGTGCCGGAAATCTTGTCGCCGGACAGCGTCGCATGGTCGAGAACGACGCCGCCGGCCAGCGTGTAGGTGCCGGCCGCATCGACCGCAAGCGGCCCGAGCCCGGCCTGGCGGGTCTGGCTGGTTTCGACGCCGGCAAGCCGCGCGTCGAACCGAACTTCGGGGGCAGCCGGCGTTCCGGTCACTTGCGCGGTGCCACCGAGCGTGCCCACCGCATCGAGCCCGGGGGCGAAATCATTGGCCAGGGCCGCCGGCAGCGCGGAGAACTGTGCCGCGAGATCGAGCGTCTGACCGGCGGTGCCAGACAGCGTCACCGAACCGCCGCCGACATCGAGCGCCAGTTTTTCGATGCTGGTGGTGCCGTTGGCGATGGTCAGGGTCGAGGCTTCAGCGATTGCCGCCTTGATG
>NZ_PNOT02000352.1 GCF_002879535.1 Mesorhizobium intechi | reverse complement strand
CTGCTGGCGAGGCAAATGCGCGATCTCGACCTGTTCGACGCGACCGAAGTGTCTGCCGACCAGTTGAAGGAAGCAGCGCTTGCGGCCGAAGCGGCGGCACTTGCCGTCAAGGGCGTGACCAATTCAGCCGGCAGCGGCGCCAGTGCCGGGCTGGGCGGTATCGTGCTGGCCACCTCGCACGGCTTCATCGGCCACTATGTCGGCTCGCGTTTCTCGCGCTCCACCAGCGTTATCGCCGGCGAGGGCACCGGCATGGAGCGCGACTATGAATTCTCCTCGCGCCAGCACTTTGCCGATCTCGATGCGCCGGAGGATATCGGCCGCAAGGCAGGCGAACGCGCCGTGCGCCGCATCGGCGCGCGCAAGGCAGCGACCGGGCCGGTCGACGTGGTGTTCGACCCGCGTGTGGCGCGCGGCATCGCCGGCCACCTCGCCGGCGCCATCAACGGCGCGTCCGTCGCGCGCAAGACATCGTTCCTGCGCGACATGAAGGGCAAGCAGGTGGCCTCGTCCGCCGTCACCGTCACCGACGATCCGCTCAGGCCGCGTGGCCAGGCCTCGCGTCCGTTCGATGGTGAGGGCGTCGAGGGCGAAAAGCTTCTCATGGTCGAAAAGGGCGTGCTCAACCACTGGTTCCTGTCGACCTCGGCCGCGCGGGAACTGGGATTGATCACCAACGGCCGCGGCTCGCGCAGCGGTTCCTCCGTCTCGCCGTCCTCCACCAATCTCGCCATCGAGCCGGGCGAACGCTCGCCGGAGGATTTGATCAAGTCGCTCAAGAGCGGCTTCTACGTCACCGAAGTGTTCGGCCAGGGCGTCGACATGGTGACCGGCGAATACAGCCGCGGCGCCTCCGGATTCTGGATCGAGAACGGCGAACTGGCCTATCCGGTTGCCGAAGTCACCATCGCCTCAAACCTGAAGACGATGTTCCTCAACATGGTGCCGGCGAACGATCTCGACCGCAATTTCGGCACCGCCGCGCCGACGCTCCTGATCGAAGGCATGACCCTTGCCGGAGCCTGAACTGACCGCTGCCACTTCCGGGACCACTGGGGATCTGTCGCTGCTGCGCGACGCCGCCCGCGAGGCCGGTCTGATCGCCATGCGGTACTTCGGCAACAGCCCGCAGGTCTGGATGAAGGGCGGCACCTCGCCGGTCAGTGAAGCCGATCATGCCGCCGACGCCTATCTACGCGGCACGCTGCTGGCGGCGCGGCCGGACTACGGCTGGCTGTCGGAAGAGACCGTCGACGATCCGGCGCGGCTTTCGGCGCGCCGCACGTTTGTCGTCGATCCGATCGACGGCACGCGCGGCTTCCTCGAGGGACAGCGCACCTGGTGCGTCAGCGTCGCCGTGGTCGAGGCGGGCCGCACGCTTGCCGGTGTGCTCGAATGCCCGGCGATGGACGAGACCTACTGGGCGCTGCCCGGCCAGGGCGCATTCCGCAACGGCGAGCGCATTGGCGTGCGCACGCTTGGCGACGAGGCCGAGATTTCAGGGTTGAAGCAACTGATCGACCTGATGCCGGCCGGCTGGCGGAAACGGCTGGTGCGGGCGCCCTACAGCCCCTCGCTCGCCTACCGCCTGGCGATGATCGCCAACGGCACGCTCGACGCCACCTTCGTCAAGCCGAACGCGCATGACTGGGACATCGCCGCCGCCGATCTCATCCTGCGCGAGGCCGGCGGCCGATTGCTCGACCCGCATGGCCGTGCGCCGCTCTATGCCGGCGAGGTGACCCGCCACGGCGCGCTCGCCGCCGGCAGCGGTGAATTGCTGGCCGTGCTCGTCGATGTCATCGCCGGGCTGGACGCGTGAAAGCACATTCGCAGGTTCCAAAGTCGGCGGCTTTGGTCTAGACCTGTCACAAACTCACAATATGTGAAGGACCGACATGACCGCGGAAGACGGGAAGAAACAGCTTTTGCATCTGGTGTTCGGCGGCGAACTGAAGAAGCTTGGGAGCACCGAGTTCCGCGATCTCGACGGGCTCGACATTGTCGGTATCTTTCCGGATTATCAATCCGCGCACACAGCGTGGAAGGCCAAGGCGCAAGCCAGCGTGGACAATGCCCATATGCGTTATTTCGTCGTTCATCTGCATCGTCTGCTGGACCCCGACAACAAGGCTGCCGGTTGACTTCGATGGAGCATGACCTGGCGAAAGGGCCAGCCAGCGAGGCCGCGCCCACGGGCAGGGGCGGCAGCCGCGCGACCAAGACGTTCTGGCGCAAGGTGCGCGAGCCTCTCGCGCAGTCGCGATTCGTCAAGAACGCCATTGCCAGCCTGCTCGCGCAGTTCGTCCGCCTGGTTCGCCTGACCAGCCCCCTGGTCGCCGGATCGGCGCGCTTTTCGGGCGGCGCCTACGCTGAATTCGAGCCAGGCATCATTGCCCTGTGGCACGGCCAGCATCTTTTGACGCCGGCCTACTACCCCAAGCGCAAGCCGCTGGTCGCCATGGTGTCGCGCAGCGCCGATGCCGAGCTCAACGCTCTGATGCTGGAGAAATTCGGCATCGAGGCTGTGCGCGGTTCCGGTGGGCGCGACAATGCCCGGCATCTCGACAAGGGTGGGGCCAAGGCCTTGATTGCCCTCAAAAAGTCGCTCACTGCCGGCAAGAACGTCGCCATGATCGCAGACATTCCGCATGGTACGCCGCGCGACGCAGGGCTCGGTATCGTTCTCCTGGCGCGCCTCTCGGGCCGGCCGCTGCTGCCTGTCGCCATCGCCACCAGCCGCCGCAAGGTGCTGGAAAAGAGCTGGGACAAGACCACCATCAACTTGCCTTTCGGCCGGTCCGCCGTGACCATCGGCGCGCCGATCTTTGTCGCGGCCGACGCCGATGACGCCGAAATGGAGCGCAAGCGCCAGGAAATCACCGCCGCTCTCAATGCCGCGACCGCCGAAGCCTACCGTCTCGTGGATGGCCCGCGATGAGCGGTCGCTGGGCGCGCGCCATGCTGACGGCATACCGTTTCGCCGGTGCCGCGGCCTATCCGCTGGTTGGGCCTTATGTTGCCTGGCGCACCTCGCGCGGCAAGGAAGACCGCCACCGTCGGCGCGAGCGCTACGGCGTCGCCGGTCGCCCGCGCCCTGAAGGCCCCGTGATCTGGATCCATGCCGCGAGCGTCGGCGAGACCATAGCCGTGGTGCCGCTGGTCGAGAGCATTCTCGATTATGGCGTCAACATCGTGCTGACGACCGGCACGGTGACATCGGCGCAGGTTGCCGACGAGCGGCTCGGCGACCGCATCATCCACCAATATGTGCCGCTCGACCTGAAACCGGCCGTCAGCCGGTTTCTCGATCACTGGCAGCCGGACCTGGCGATTATCGCCGAATCCGAGATCTGGCCGATGACCATCCTCGAGCTTGGCGCGCGCCATGTGCCGCAGGTGCTGGTCAATGGCAGGCTGTCCGACCGGTCTTTCACCTCCTGGAAAAAGCGCGCCAACATCGCCGAGGCGCTGTTCGAGAATCTCGCCCATGTCGTTGCCCAGTCTGATGTCGACGGCGAGCGTTTTCGAGCGCTGGGCGCCCGGCCGGTCACGGTGTCGGGCAACCTCAAGGTCGACACCAAGCCGCCGCCAGTCGACGAACGGGTGCTGGCCGGTTTGCAGCGGCAGATCGGCGGCCGCCCGACCTGGGCGGCCATCTCGACCCATGACGGCGAGGAAGTGGTGGCGGCGGAAGTCCATGCGATGCTGCACAAGCGTCATCATGGTCTGTTGACGATCGTCGTTCCGCGCCATCCCGACCGCGCCGAAAGCCTTGCCGCGCAGATTGCCACCATGGGGTTGAAGGTCGCGCGGCGCAGCAAGGGCGACCGTATCGGACCCGACACCGATATCCTGCTCGGCGACACGATCGGCGAGATGGGGCTCTATCTCCGGTTGACGGAAATCGCCTTCGTCGGCCGCTCGCTGACCTCCGAGGGGGGGCAGAACCCGCTCGAGCCGGCCATGCTCGACACGGCGGTCCTGGCCGGCCGCAATGTGCAGAATTTCCGCGAGGCCTATCAGCGCCTGATCGACAGCGGCGGGGCCAAGCTGGTGCGTGATCGCGACATGCTGGCCGGGGCCGTCAACTTCCTTTTGACCAACGAAGTGGCGCGCCATGAGATGATGGCGGCGGGGGTGGCGACCGTCGACGAGATGCGCGGCGCGCTGGCGCGCACGCTGAAATCGCTCGAACCCTATATCCAGCCGCTGGTCGTCAAGTCGCGCCTGAAGGGCGCCAACGGGCGCTAGCGTGGCCTCCGAAGCACCACCATTCTGGTGGGAAGAGCCGGACTGGAAGGTCCTGGCGCTGTCGCCGCTGTCGGCCGTTTATGCGCTCGTTGCCGGCCGCGGCATGCGGCGGGCGAGGCGTGAGAAAATCGATGCGCCGGTCCTGTGCGTCGGCAATTTCACCGTCGGCGGCACCGGCAAGACGCCGGTCGCCATCGCGCTCGCCCAACAGGCCAAGCGCATGCGGCTGAAGCCCGGTTTCCTATCGCGCGGCCATGGCGGCTCCTTCGCCGAGCCGCATGTCGTCGATGCCCATCACGATGCCGCCAAGCATGTCGGCGACGAGCCGCTGCTTCTGGCCGAACACGCGCCGGTCGCGGTGACGCCGAACCGCGCCGCCGGCGCCCGGCTGCTCATCGAAAAGCAGGGCTGCGATTTCCTGATCATGGATGATGGCTTTCAGAGCGCGCGCATCCACATCGACTATGCGCTGATCGTGGTCGACGCCCGCTACGGCATCGGCAATGGCCGCGTCATTCCGGGCGGCCCGCTCAGGGCCAAGATCGTCGACCAGCTGGTCTTCACCAGCGGGCTGTTGAAGATTGGCGAGGGCACCGCCGCAGACGCCGTGGTGCGCCAGGCGGCGCGCGCCGGCCGGCCGATCTTCGAGGCCCATACGGAGCCCAGCAGCACGGCCGGGCTTGCCGGCATGCGGTTCCTGGCCTTCGCCGGCATCGGCCATCCCGACAAATTCTTCGACACGGTGCGCGGGGCCGGCGGTGAGGTGGTCCTCTCAAAGCCCTTTCCGGACCATCATTTCTACGCCGAGGACGAACTCGCCGAACTGGCGGTAACGGCGCGTGCCGAAGGGCTGAGGCTCATTACCACGGCCAAGGACGCCGTCCGGTTGCGCCACGGCGCCTCACAGGACTTTCTCGACAGGCTCGAGGTGCTGGAAATCGACACGGTTTTCGAGCTCGACCATGTGCCCGAGCGCATCATCGAGGAAACGCTCGATGCCTGGCGGCAGCGCAAGCTGAGGGGCTAGCTACGCTTGCGTAGCTCCGGATGCACCTCGATCTCGCGGCGCAGCGAAGCCGTGGCGTTGACGTAGGGCTCCTGCCTGGCGACGCTCCAGTATTTCAGCTCGTCCAGGGGGATGTTTTCCCCGGTCACCGCGCAACGCACGAACGAGCCGGGACTGGTCACCTGGAAATCGCCATCGAGATAGCGGATGCGGGCTTCCTTGCCGCCCGGGCCTTCGAAACGGTTCATCATGCGGTGGTGCCAAGTGTCATACAGATTTCATCGCCACAAATCCGCGGCCGGGTCAAGCTTGCGACAAGCCTCGGACAATGCCGATGCACTAGGACAGGTGCGAAAAGTGCTTTTATCGGGGGCATGATGGATATTTCTTCCGCCCGTCTGGCTTCCCTTCTCAAGGAGGCGATGACACCGCAACCCGTGCCGTTGGCGAAGGCCGATCCGGTCCGGACGGCGCTGGTCAGGGAACTGGTCCAGCCCGCCGCGTCTTCGGTGTTCGCCCAACGCACGGCACCCGCTCTGTTGGCTATGCCTGCCGCGCCGGTGGCCGTCAAATCGCAGCAGATTGCTTCTTCCGGCATCGTGGAGGCCTATCAGGCCCAGCTCGACACCCGGGACGAGGCGGTGCTGGCAACGATTGTGGCGAGGAGAGCGGCGCCCGAAGCCGAAGCGCAGCGCGGCACCGTGCCGCCTTCCGCAACGGCCAATGACAACGCACCCGCCAGAGCAGCCGGGGTGTCCTTGCTGTCGTTTATCCCGCCGCAGGTTCCGGTCCCTCAAAACGCCCCCGCACTGGGGATGCCGCCGGGACGTCGAAGGCCAGCAAATCAATCTCATGCCGCCGTGGCATCCAATCCCGAGGGCTTGCTGGTGAAGATCGGCTTTGTTTCGATCATGACCGGTTTGCTGGCAACCATGATTCTCGGATTCGTCCTGCTTTTGCTCCGCTGAACGTCGAATCGTGCGGCAGATCTATCGCTCGGCTTCGATGAAGGCCTCGATCTTGTCCGGCGCCACTCCGGCCTGACAAGCGATGCGGCGTGCAAGGTCGGCCGCTGCGGTGCGTGGCCGCCCCAGCGGCCGGTCGAGCCAATAGGACACCGGATTGAGCGCGGTGCCCTCGTCGACCACAGTGATTCGGCCCGACTGTAACTGATGCCCGGTCAGCGGTGGGCGCGCCAGCGCGATGCCGAGCCCGTAAGCGGCAGCATCGAGCACCAGATTATAATCCTCGAAGCGGCGATCCTGCGGGCGCGGGCGATAGTCCATGCCGTGCGCGGCGAACCAGGCGCGCCAGCCGGAAGCGTCGGAATCGTTGATCAGCGGGAATTTGAGGAGCCGCGCCGGGCCGCCGCGACCGATCTCGCGTGCCAGTTCCGGTGACGCGACGGGAAAGACATGCTCCTCGAACAGCTGCACCGAGACGCGGCCGGGAATGCCGCCGCGGCCGCAGCGGATCGACAGGTCGATGCCTTCATCGGCAAGGTCGGCCTGGCGGATGTCGACATCGAGGACGATGCGCAGCTTCGTGGGATTGTTTTCCAGTACCGCCATGCGCGGCATCAGCCACAGCCCGCTCACCGAGGGGATCGAGGTCAGCCGCACCACCGCCGTGCCGCGCGGCTCGACCCAGCGGTCGGAATGGCTCGAGATCAGCGCGAAAGCCTCCGACGTGCGCAGATGCAGCCGGTTGCCTTCGATCGTCAGCGTCACGCCGCGCGCGCCGCGATCGAATACTTTCAGGCCCAGCCAGTCCTCGAGCTTGGCGATCTGACGGCTGATGGCCCCATGGGTGAGGTTGAGCTTCTCGGCGGCCGCCGAAAAACTGCCGGTTCGCGCCGCCGCGTCGAAGGCACGCAGGGTTTCTAGCGGCACCATTGCGTCTAAGCTGTGATCCACAGTCACAGCTGATCCTCGATTTGGTCGTTTGTCAACAGGCGGGAAAAGGCGTTTTGTGGCCCTCAGGACGGGAGCAGCATGAGGACGGTGAGATGAGCGCGATGACGGGCACGTTGAATCAGACACAGCGGATGGACACCACGGCCGCCATTGCCGTGGCGCTGACGGTGGTCGGCTGGGCCTCCGCCTTTCCGGCCATCCGCGCCGGCCTTGCCGCCTTCGGGCCGCTGGAACTGGGCGCCCTGCGCTTTGCCATCGCCGCCGTGCCGGCGGCGATCTTCCTTGCCGTCAAGCGTCCGGCGCTGCCCAGGCTCGACGAGGTGTGGCGCCTCGTCTTTGGCGGGGCGGTTTTCGTCGCGCTCTACACTGTCATGCTCAACTTCGGCGAACTGACCGTCTCGGCCGGCGCCGCCGGCTTCATCATCAATGTCAGCCCGATCTTCACGGCCATCATGGCGATGGCGCTGCTGGGCGAGCGTTTTTCAAGGTGGGCCTGGGCTGGCACGGCGATATCCTTCGCCGGCATCGGCGTCATAGCGATGGCGGACGGACAAGGCTTGCATTTCAACGCTGGCGCACTGCTGGTGCTTGGCTCGGCGCTCTGTTCGGCCGTCAACACCATCGTCCAGAAGCCGCTATTTGCCCGCAATCACCCGCTGACCATCTCGGCCTCCAACATGGTGCTCGGAGCACTTTGTCTATCCCCCTTTCTGCCCAGTGGCCTTGCCCAGGCAGCCGTCGCCAACACCGCCGGTCTCGGCGCCGTTATCTTTCTTGGCATCGTGCCCAGCCTGATCGCTTATGCCGCCTGGGCAACCGCGCTATCGCGCCTGCCGGCCGCACGTGCCTCTAATTTCCTCTACCTGGTTTCGCCGATGTCTGCCCTGATCGGCTTCTTTTGGCTGGGCGAAGTGCCGACGCTGCTCGGCATCCTCGGCGGCGCATTGGCGCTCGGCGGCGTCATCGTGGTGAATTTGAAGCGCTAGATCAAAGGGTTGGCTGCCTTTCTCGAATCAACACGAGAACGCCTGAATTTTTTTGACCCCACAAGATAACTGGTGCGGGGCAGAAGGCGGTTGTCTATGTCTTTGACCGCATGACCAAGAAGTACCGCCTGAGCAGATGAGACGTCTCGCACCGACAGGATCGCCCGGAGGCCACGTTATCGGCCGCGAAGCCGTATCGAGATGGAAGCGGAAATCGAATCGCCTGCCGTTAGATTGCACTTGCGCCGGACGTCGTCCTTCAGGGGCAAAAGATAGCTTCCGTCCTTGGGAAACAGGGATGTCCCGAACATGAAGCCGTCAATGGCCGCCTCGACGGGTATCACGCCCCAGCCATAGGTTGCGAACTTCGCCACTTTTTTGATCTCTTCGCCATGCTGCTCGGGTATTGGCGCGAAGAAGTATGGCGAAGGACCCCTCCAGTGGATCACCTCGGTTGCGAATTGGAACCGGACCGTCTGTTCGCCGCTCACAGGCTCACCGCCGCCCGAACAGCCGCTCGATATCGGCGAGCTTCAGCTCGATATAGGTCGGGCGGCCATGGTTGCAGGTGCCGGATCCGGGTGTCGCCTCCATCTGGCGCAGCAGCGCGTTCATCTCCTCGGCCTTGAGCAGCCGGCCGGAACGCACCGAGCCGTGGCAGGCCATGGTGGCGGCGATCTTGTCCAGCCTTTCCTTGAGCGTCTCGACCGTGTCGTTGTCGGCGATCTCGTCGGCGAGATCGCGCACCAATTGCTGGACATCGGTCTCGCCCAGCATCGACGGGGTCTCGCGCACGGCAACAGCACCCGGACCGAAACGCTCGATGCCGAGGCCGAAGCGGGCGAGCGTTTCGGAGTGCATGGCGAGCCGCTCGGCATCCTCTTCCGGCAAGTCGATGATCTCAGGCAGGAGCAGCATCTGCGAGGGCACGGGGCGCGAATGCAGGGCGTTCTTCAGCGCTTCGTAAACCAGCCGCTCGTGCGCCGCGTGCTGATCGACGATGACGAGCGAATCCCTGGTCTGGGCAACGATATAGTTCTCATGCACCTGGGCGCGTGCCGCGCCGAGCACCGTGCCAAGCAGGGTCTCGGCCGCCTCGCTCTGGCCGGCGCGCGCATCGGCGCTGGCAAGCGCGCCGGTATCGAACGCCGCCTGGCCGGGTTCGCCAAACCCGCCTTGCCTTGCGCCGGCGCGTTCGAAGCCCTCGAATTGCATGTCGAGCGGTCGCTGCGGCGAGCGTGACGGATCGAAACCGGAGCCGGATGCATGGAATGCTGCTTCATAGCTGCGATGGCCATTGGCCGGACCGCCATGATTGTAAGGCGCGGCACCCGGTCTGAACGCCGCCATCATGCCCGCGGCTCCCGTGGTGGCCGAGCGGATGCCGGCATCGGCCATGGCCTGGCGAATGGCGCCGACGATCAGGCCGCGCACCAGGCCCGGATCGCGGAAGCGCACATCGGCCTTGGCCGGGTGGACGTTGACGTCGACGATGGCCGGATCGAGCGAAAGAAACAGCACCGTCACCGCGTGGCGGTCGCGCGGCAGCACATCGGCGAAGGCGCCGCGGATGGCGCCGGCGATCAGCTTGTCACGCACCGGCCTGCCGTTGACATAGGCATATTGCTGCAGTGCGTTGGCGCGGCTGAACGACGGGATCGACACATGGCCGGTCAGATGCACGCCTTCGCGCATCGCGTCGATGGCAATGGAATTGTCGGGAAATTCGGCCCCCATCACCTGGGCGACGCGGCGCAGACTGCCTTCCGGACTGTCGTCGGTCGCTGGCAATTCCAGTGTCGAGCGGTCGGAACCGGCCAGCGTGAACCGCACGGCCGGAAAGGCGATGGCGATGCGCTTGACCACATCGCTGGTGGCCGAGCTTTCGGCACGCTCCCCCTTCATGAATTTCAGCCGCGCCGGCGTGGCGAAGAACAGGTCGCGCACTTCGACGGTTGTGCCGCGGTTGGCTGCCGCCGGCCTGACGGGCAGCACGCGGCCACCCTCGATGCCGATCTCGGCGGCGCTGTCGCCCAACGCCGTGCGCGAGCGGATCGACAGCCGCGACACCGAGCCGATCGACGGCAGCGCCTCGCCGCGAAAGCCGAGCGAACGGATGTCGTTGATATCCTCGACGAGCTTGGAGGTGCAGTGGCGCGCGATTGCCAGCGAAAGCTCCTGTTCGGGGATGCCGGAGCCGTCATCGGTGACGCGGATCAGGTTCAGCCCACCGCCTGCCGTGACGACCTCGACCCGGGACGCACCGGCATCGAGCGCATTCTCGACCAGTTCTTTGACCACGCTCGCCGGACGTTCGATGACTTCGCCAGCGGCGATCTGGTTGATCATCGTTTCGGAAAGCTGGCGAATGGGCATGGCGACAGTATAGGCGGATTCGTGTGTTGCGGGCGAGGGCGAACTGCGGTGGAACCGTGAAACGGCTTTATGCCTGCGCCGCCAGCCAATCCCTGACCTTGCGGGCATTGTCGCTGAGTTCCCGGTTCTTCGGCCAGACGATATAGAAGGCCTTGCCGGTCTTGAGCACGTGGTCCGTCACCTGCACCAGCAGTCCCGTCGCCAGCAGCCGCTCGGCAAGGTGCCGCCAGCCGAGCGCGATGCCTTGGCCCTCCATCACGCCCTGGATGACCAGGCCATAATCATTGATCCGCAGGCCGCGCGCGGCGTCGCCCAGGCTGCCGCCGGCTGACCGGAACCATTCGTCCCAACTCGCCGCCTCGCGATACGGTTCCTCAAGATGGATGAGACGGTGCATCGCCAATTCCCCGACGGTTTTCGGCATGCCGAACTTGGCCAGGTAGCTGGTGCCGGCGACGGGAAAGATCTCCTCATCGGCAAGCGGCAGCGAATGGTAGTCCGGCCAGTCCCGGGGCTCGCCGCCGCGCACCGCGAGCGGGATGCCTTCGGCGATTATGTCGAGGTCGCGGTCGGCGGTCTGGATGCGCAGATCGATGCCCGGCAATTCGTCACGGAACTGCTGCAGGCGCGGCATCATCCAGAACGAGCCGAAGGCGGTCGATGCGGCAAGCGTCACATGGCCACCCGTTGCCTGCAGGCGCAGATCCTCGGCCGACTTGCGGATATGCGATAATCCCAGCGAAACATCGGCGTGGAAGCGTTCGCCGGCTTCGGTCAGGCTGACCTGCCGGTGGCGACGCTGGAACAGCTTGGCGCCGAGCTGTTCTTCCAGCCCGCGCACCGCGTAGGAAACGGCGGCCTGCGTCATGCCGAGCTCGCGCCCGGCGGCGGTGAAGCTCGACAGCCGGCCGGCCGCCTCGAAGACGATCAGGCTGCCGGCGGAGGGCAGGAGGTGGCGCAGGCTTCGCATAAGCACAGCTTATACAGAAGATCAGGATTTTCCAGCGTCACAGCCATATTTCGGATCGCTAACGTGGTGGCGGGAAGAAGGAGGCTCCATGAACGTACCGGCCGTCGAATTGACCGAACAGACCCACCGCCGCGGCGGTGGCCGTCTTGGCCGCAAGGCGCTCAGAAGCGCGCCGATCGCTTCCTTTCCGACCTTGGTGCGCAACATCCCCGTCTATGAGATCGTGCCTGACGAGGCGGTGGAGCTGATCCACGAGGAATCGCTCAAGATCCTCGAGGAGGTGGGCTGCGAATTCCGCGACGACGGCGCGATCGCGCTCTGGAAGGCGGCCGGCGCCGATGTAAGGGAGACGCGTGTCCGCATCGACCGTGCGCTGCTGATGGAGCTCGTCTCGAAGGTTCCGTCTGAGTTCACGCTCAACGCGCGCAATCCCGAGCGCACGGTGCGCGTCGGCGGCAAGAACTCGATTTTCGTGCCGATGTATGGTGCGCCCTACGTCCGCGACCTCGACAATGTCAGGCGCTATGGCACGCTCGCCGACCTCAACAATTTCCACAAAATGGCCTACATGGCGCCAGCGCTGCATTCCTCGAGCTCGGTCATCTGCGAGCCGATGGAAATCGCGGTGCCGAAACGGCATCTGCACATCATCCACTCGGCGCTGAAGCATTCCGACAAGCCGTTCATGGGCATCGTGACGTCGAAGGAGCGCGCCGAGGACACGATGGCGATGGCTGCCATCGTCTTCGGCGAGGCGTTCGTACGCGACAACCCTGTGCTGGTGGCAATCACCAACTGCAATTCGCCGCTGGTATGGGACGCCACCATGATCGATGCCATGCGGGTCTACGCGAGCCACAACCAGCCGCTGATCCTGGCGCCTTTCGCGCTGTGTGGCGCTTCGACCTCGGCTTCCGCCGTCGGCGCGGTGGCACAGGTCAACGCCGAGGCGCTTGCCGGCGTGGCGCTAACCCAACTCATCCGCCCAGGCTCGCCGCAGATCTACGGCCAGTTCATGGTCACGGTCGACATGAAGACCGGAGCGCCGATGGGCGGCACGCCGGAGGCCGCCCAGATGATGTATCTTATGGGCGCGCTGGCGCGGAAATACCGGCTGCCGTGGCGCACCTCGGGATTCCATGTCGGCTCGAAGCTGAACGACGCCCAGGCGGGATACGAATCGAACATGCTCATGCATGCCGCCATCCTGTCCGGCGCCAATTACATCTGGCATTCCGCCGGCTGGCTGGAAGCCGGCCTGACTTGCGGCTATTCGAAATTCGCGACCGACTGCGAGCAGCTCGTCGGCTGGTACAAATACGCCGGGGGGGTGTCCTTCGACGATTTCAAGGAGGCCATGGCCGCGATCCGCGAGGTCGGACCGCAGGGCCATTTCCTCGGCACCCAGCACACGCTCGAACATTTCGAGTCCGCCTTCTTCATGCCCTCGATCATGGATTTCAACTCCTACGAACAATGGAATGCCGAAGGGGCGAAGGACCACGACACGCGCGGTCGCGAGAAGGCGCGCAACATGCTCGCCGATTACGAGGAACCGAAGCTCGACGAGGGTATTGCCGAGGGTCTCAGGGACTTGATCGCGCGGCGCGAGGAGAAGCTGCCGGATACGGTGAGTTGACGCAACGGGCCAAGACCCGGCGGGAACCATAAGGGAGGAAGAAAATGACACTTTTCACAAGCAATGGCGACCGCGTCCCGAGTGCTATCGAGGCCATGGCGCGGGAGGCGCGTGCCGGCCGCATGGACCGGCGCGAGTTCCTGGCGCTGGCAAGCGCCTTCGGCGCATCGACGGCCCTTGCCTATGGCATGATCGGCCTTGCCGCGCCGCAACAGGCCCAGGCCGAGGAGCCGAAGAAGGGCGGCAAGCTCCGCGTCTCGATGTCGGTCAAGGCGCAGAAGGACCCGCGCACCTACGACTGGGTGGAACTGGCCAACATTTCGCGCAGCTGGCTGGAGCCATTGGTGCGCTACACCAGGCAATTCACCTTCGAGCCGGTTCTGCTCGAAAGCTGGGATATCAACGACGACGCCACCGAATATGTCCTGCATGTGCGCAAGGGCATCACCTGGAACAATGGCGATGCCTTCAATGCCGATGACGTCGCCTACAATCTGGTACGCTGGTGCGAGAAAGGCGTAGCCGGCAATTCGATGGCCGCACGCGTCGGCGCGCTGATCGACGCAAAAACCGGCAAGGCGCGAGACGGCGCGATCACCAAGGTCGACGACCACACCGTCAAGCTGAAGCTTAGCGAACCCGACATTTCGCTGATCCCGAACTTCACGGATTATCCCGCGCTCGTCGTCCACCGCAACTTCGATGCCGACGGCGCCGATCCTGTCAAGAAGCCGATCGGCACGGGTCCGTTCGAACTTGTCTCTTACGATGTCGGCCAGAAGGCGGTGGTGAAGCGCCGCGAGAACGGCAAATGGTGGGGTGGCGAGGCGCCGCTCGACGGTGTCGAATTCGTCGACTACGGCACCGACTTCAATGCCACGGTGAACGCTTTCGATTCCGGCGAGATTGACCTCAATTTCGAGAGCCCGGCCGACTTCATCGACATTCTCGATAAGATGGGCCTGCAGAAATCCGAGGTTGCGACGGCAACGACACTGGTTGCCCGTACCAACATCACGCACAAGCCCTATGACGACAAGCGGGTGCGCAACGCGCTGCAGATGGCCGTCGACAACAATGCCGTCTTGCAACTCGGCTATGCCGGGCGCGGCACGGTCGGTGAGAACCATCATGTCAGTCCGATCCATCCGGAATATTATCCGCTGCCGAAAAAGGAGCGTGACGCCGCCGGCGCCAAGAAACTGATGGCGGAAGCCGGCCAGGCGGACTTCGAGCACGAACTGATCACCATCGAGGACGATTGGCAGAAGAACACCGGCGACGCGATCGCGGGTCAATTGCGCGATGCCGGCATCAAGGTCAAACGCACGGTGCTGCCGGGGTCGACCTTCTGGAACGACTGGACGAAATATCCTTATTCGATGACCATCTGGTACATGCGTCCGCTCGGCGTTCAGGTGCTGGCCCTGGGTTATCGCAGCGGCGAGGCGTGGAATGAGTCGGCCTATTCCAATCCCGATTTCGACGCCAAGCTCAAACAGGCGCTCTCGCTGATCGACGTCGCCAAGCGCAAGGAGGTGATGAAGGACGTCGAGCAGATCCTGCAGGACTCCGGAGTCATCATCCAGCCGTTCTGGCAGAAGCTCTACAGCCACACCAGCAAGAAGGTGAAGAACTACGGCGTGCACCAGACCTTCGAGATGGATCTCCAGAACGTCTGGCTCGACGGCTGAAGCGAGGCCGGGCAGGGGCTTCATGAGCGGCAAAAGCCGGTATGCAGGATGCGTGGTGTTGATTGCTTCAAGCCATCAAGAGCCGGAGATTCTGCATGACACGGATAGTGCTCCTTGCCGCCCTCGCGACAGCCTTGCCCGCGGCCGCCTTCGCCGGACCGGCGTCCGACGCCGTGAAGTTCTTCTATGTTCCGGCGGTCAAATTCGAGGCCGATGCACAATACCGGGATCGTTTCACCGAGCCGGTGACGAAACTGTTCGATCTCAACGACCAGGCGACCAAGAAGAATCCCGACCAAGTCGCCTGCATCGACTTCGATCCCGGTCTTGATGCGCAGGATTTCGACCAGAAGACCGTCTCCAAGACCCTGAAATTGTCCGAGACGGTCGATGGCGACACGGCACAAGTGGTGGCAAGCTTCAAGCTGTTTTCGGATGGAGACGATTCGCAGCGCGAAATGCGCTGGTCGCTGAAGCAGGTCGACGGCAAATGGAAGATATCGGACATTGCTTCGAAGACCAGCGACTGGACGCTGAGCCAGCTCGAATGCGTGGCGGGCCAGGATCCGGGGTGATGCCATGGACCTTGGCCGTTCCGGCCGGGGCGTCGAAACGGCGGAATCATGTCGCCGCTCGGCATGCTCGGCGCGTGAAGTTTTCGTAATTTCGTGGAACGCCAAGCGCTTCGAATGTAGTGTGAAAGCGATGTAACAATGGCATGAAGGCGGTTGCGTAGCTTGGCGGATCGCCGAGCGCGCGAGAAATTCAAATCGGCGATCCGGTTTTGACGTCACGTTGCTTTTGACAAGGCGAAGCGCTAGACTTCCTCCGCTTGGTTGTGAACGAATCTCTTGTTCCATTTAGGGGGAATGATCATGAAAATTCTAGGCTGCCTATTATCTTCGCTATTTCTCGCCTTGGCGATGGCGGTGATCGCTACGCCGGCTTCGGCTCAAGCGACCCGGACCTGGGTTTCCGGCGTCGGCGACGACGCCAATCCGTGTAGCCGAACTGCACCTTGCAAGACCTTTGCCGGGGCGATCTCGAAGACGGCTGTCAGCGGGGAGATCAATTGCCTCGATCCGGGTGGTTTCGGCACGGTGACAATCGTCAAGTCGATTACGATCGACTGTGTATATACGGAGGGCGGGGTTCTCTCCGCCGGAACCAATGGTGTCGTTGTCAATGCTCCGGCTGGAAGCGTTGTGCATCTCAGGGGGCTGGATATCGATGGCGTGGGCACAGGGCTGAATGGCGTACGCTTTCTTGGTCAGGGCCAACTGCATATCGAAGATTCGATCATCCAGCGGGTCACCGGCCAGGGCGTCGAAGTCGCGCCGAACGGACCTACCGAAATCTATATCAGCAATACCCGAATATCCGAGGCAGCCACGAATGGCATCCTGATCAAGACGACTGGCGCAGTTGGGATAAACGCTGCGTTCACGCGAACGGAGGTCACAAACAACGGCACCGGCATCACCGTCGATGGGACGGGCAACACCTTGGCGATAAATATGGCGTTGACAGCTAGCCTGGTGAGCGGGAACGGCGGCAACGGCGTGACCGTGAAGACGGTTGCCGCGGCTTCTCCGGTCCGCGCCACGGTAACAAATACGACGGTGTCATCCAATGCCGGCGTGGGCGTGAATGCCAATGGTGCGGCTGCCAGCGGCGCCGGCAGTTCGATCGTCACGCTTGGCGGATCGACCGTGTTTGCCAACTTAACCGGTGTCGCCTCTAGCGGATCAGGTGTGGTGCAGTCGTTCAAGAACAACATGATTTCCGGAAATGTCTCGGATGGCACGCCGCTGACGGCATTCCCTGGACCTGGCGGTGCGCCGCTGCAATAAGCGCCTTGTTGCATCACAGATCATTCCACCGGGCCGTGCTCGCTGTCCGGTGGAATGCGGTAAGACTTGAAGACCAAGCTTTCCACGGACTTTGGGCGTGCTTCAGCTAGGCACTCGGTTTCGGTGCTGCCTGGCGCCGCGCTGGCAGCCTTGAGGCTGCTTGGCCGCAAGGAATATCTTGAAACCCGCTCGATCGCGTTTCGCCGGCAATCAACCCTGAAGCGATTGCAGGATAAATGGAACCATACCGGCGCGCGGCTTTCCCTGATAGAAGCGATGATATGAAGGTCTGAGATAGGGACCGCCAAAGATTGCCTCGTATTCGCTGGCAAAAGCCTCCCACCTGTTTTTCCCCGAGGTCGCCACGGAATCATGGACCTGGTGAAATGTCCCCTCGCTGAGCAGGCAGACATTGCGCGCGTCAGGGCGCATCACGTAGCGACGAAATATCTCGAGATTTGCCAAGCCGCCGCCTGGGGATGTGAAACGTTCGTCGAAGCCGCCATGTCGGTCGAACAGTGTGCGGCTTATCGAGAAAGAATTACTTTCCGTGATGTCGCCGAAGAAACCAGCGCTTGAGGAGCCGGCTAGTACCGAAATCGCGAACAGCCCGTCCGGCTCGTCGGGCCAGCGCACGTCCCGGATCAATCCATCCTCGATCTCTGCCCCATATCCTTCCGGCACCGACTGCATCTGCACCTTGGGACCAAGGTGCCAGGACAGCGAGAACACAAAGGCATCCTCCATCCTGTCATGAGCTTTTACGCTCTCATCGATCAGTCGTTCGGAGAATATGCGGGCGCCATCGATGGCAAACAACAAAATCTCCCCCTTGGCGATTTCGCGCGCAGCCCAATTCAGAGCAAACACCGGGGATTGCCTGGGGTTTGGGGCCCTTACGATTTGCACATTTGACGGCAGATTTTCGTATGTGAGCGGCGTGCTTGAACCGTTGTCGACGACGATGACTTCGTATTCATCCGACCTCAGTCCCTTCTGATAGGGAGCGGTCGCGGAGAAGATCGTGCGGGGTGCCTCGCGCGCCATATCGTAGACACAGATGATGACCGAGAGGCGCGGCTTGTGCTGCGATAGCGCTGGCGCCATGCGCCGGTCCGATTGGATCGAAGCCTTGGCCGCGCGCTGCGCCGCGATGATCCCAAGATCGCTAGCCAACAGATCCGTGGCGCGTGGTTGCATGTGGTCACGGATGGCTGCGACGGTTGGAAAAGACCACTTCCCAGCCTGTATGTCGGCCTCGATGGCGCTATAGTTGGCCGCGAGCACGTCCGACGACGGATCGAGCCGGGTCACCAGGCCGAAACCCTTCATGTCGACATCATAAACTCGAATGTCCAGATCGGGACGGTAGTGGCGAAGAATAGGTATCAGGCGATAGACATCACCAGTCCAGATAGTTGTATTGCGTTGCCGTGACGCGTAATCCATGTGCTGTGGCAGCAGGTCATCAATAACAATGACGCCGTCTGGGCTGGCATGCTTCTCTAGATTCATGAAATCGCGCAGCGCGAATTCGACAAGATGCAACCCGTCGATGAACGCCAAATCGATGGGTGCCCCAAGAATTTGTGCCACGTCGTCGCGTGCGAAGAAACTGTCGCTCGTGGTGTTGAACAACCGTGTGGGGGCGGTCAACGCGACCTTGATCTCGTAGTCGGGATCGATGCCTATGGCCGGGACTTTTGACAGAGCCAGGCTATAGCCCAGTCTGCAGCCGATCTCGCAATAGTTGGCCGGCCGAAGCGTTTCATGGGTTAGCCCCAAGGCGTCCAGATAGTTCAAGACACGGTCTTCCTTGTTGACGGAACCTGCCAGGGTACTGGCACACTATACGCAAACCCGCCAGCCAGACATGGCTGTAAGTTTCTCGGTGCCGGCAACCTTGGGCCCGTTGGCGTTGCCGATGATCCTGATTGGCCTATGGAAATGATTGTTTTTGAACGGTTGGCACGGGCAGCCGCGCGAGCCGTTCGCCTCGAAGTGCTTGTTGGCTTCCTCAAATTCTGCATCTTTATCACTAGGCTTCGACGACCAAAGGCTGGACATTCCGCCGGCCTGAACGCATGACCGTTCGAAGCCTGGAGTGATGCGATGGCCCGTCTTATGGCCCTGGTGATCGTGTGCGTTTTGACAGGGTCCTGCGCCGTCGCCGCTCAAGGGCTGTTCGGCTCACCGCCGCCGAAGACGCCGTCCGCCGGCGGCCAGCCTCCAGACAACAACGCTACGCCTCCCGCGGCAACGCCGGCGCCGCAGGAAAAGCCGGTCGAGTTGCCGCCGCCGCCGCCCGTTCTGCAGGGATCGCCGACGGCAGTGGTCAAGCCCTTTTACGAACATCCCGGGCTGGAACTCGATCCAGCGCAACGCAAGAACTTCATCGATCCAGCGAAAACCGTGCTCGACAAGAGCGACACGCTGCGCGCTTCGGGTGAGGGCGAATGCCTCGACCGCAACATGGCACTCGACAACGCCGACTACGACAAGCTCGCCATCGACCGAAGTCTGCGTACCGTCGAGGCCGTCAACGACGACGAGGCCAAGGTGGTCGTCGCGTTCGTTGTCGAAGGCCACCAGCACCGTCTCGAATGGAAGCTCAAGAAGGTTGGCGGTGACTGGAAGATTTCCGATCTTCTGTCGGTGACCGGCGAATGGGCGCTCAGCCAGTATCAGTGCGAATGAGGGGCTCAGCCGCGCCCGCGATAAGGGGCGACGCCCGTGTCGGGCAGCCAGGCGCCTTCAGGTGGAGCGCCGGTCTGCCAGAACACGTCGATCGGAATGCCGCCGCGCGGATACCAATAGCCGCCTATGCGCAACCACAGCGGCTTGGTTGCTGCCACGATGCGGCGGCCGATCATGACGGTACAATCCTCATGGAAGGCACCGTGGTTGCGAAACGAGGTCATGAACAGCTTCAGCGACTTCGATTCCACCAAAGCCGCATCGGGTGCGTAGTCGATGACGATATGGGCGAAATCCGGCTGGCCGGTCACCGGGCACAGCGAGGTGAACTCCGGGCAGGTGAAGCGCACGATCGCCGGCGGGCCGTCGCCGCGCGAAAACGGCACGGTTTCCAGGACCGCTTCTTCGGGGCTCTGTGGCGTCTCGACGTGCGCGCCGAGTTGGGTAAGGGTTTTGGTATCGATCATGGGCGGGGTTCCTTCGAATTTGCCGCTCATTAGCATCGGACCGAGGCGTGCGCAGCGGTTTTCAGACGAATCCGATGCTTAAATTAGGAAATGCTGCAGCACCTGCTCCAGCGCAATTTGAAATTGCAGGAAGACGATGACCAGCAACGACCCCCTTCTCCAGCCCTACCAGCTCAAGCATTTGACGCTGAAGAACCGGGTGATGTCGACCAGCCACGAACCGGCCTATTCCGAGGACGGCATGCCGAAACAACGCTATCGGCTCTACCA
>NZ_PNOT02000167.1 GCF_002879535.1 Mesorhizobium intechi | reverse complement strand
CGTCCGAGTTACTTAAAAGAGTGAGTCGGATCTGCGCGGATAGCAGCATGAATCGGGATTTTGACCACTAGTAGGAGAAAATATGCCTTCCATATCTACGCGCCGCGCCAACGCAACGGACGCAGGGACGGTCGTCCGTTTTATTCACGCGCTGCTCGATGAACTCACTGGCGGGAAAGCGCCCGCGCCCGACGACGTGAGACAAAGCGCGGAGATGATGCTTGCCGACGCTAGTGTGGTCGCAGTGATCGCAAGTGCAGATGACGAGCCGGTCGGCATCATGGTGCTGAATGAATGCACGGCGATCTATGCAGGAGGTAAGTTCGGCTATATTTCGGAGCTGTATGTTCGACCCGAAAAGCGCTCCAAAGGGATTGCCCCTCATCTGCTTGAGGTCGCCTCGCGGGAAGGCCGTGCGCGTGGTTGGAAGCGACTTGAGCTTGCAGCGCCCAGGCAACCAAAATGGAAGCGCACGCTCGATTTCTATCTGCGCAACGGGTTCGAGGAACTCGGCCCTCGGCTCTGTCGGATTATCTAGACTCAAAGTTTGCTATGGGCTGCTCAAAGCAACCTGCACGACCTCAGCGGGTTGAGGTCCGGCGTGGTCGCTGCCTGACGCTGCAATCGTACCAGCATCGTCATCGCAAATGTGTGCCTCAGATAATGCAGGGTTCCCGTCACGCCGGCCGCCCGGAACGCATCGGCAAACCGCCGTCAATCGGGTCACGCTGACGGCATTTCCTTGAGTGTTGAGGAACAGAGCCGAGGGCGGCAATTTCGCCACCTACAGGGGCGCTGCATAGACGACCGCACCCGACTTGCACCCGGTTACGCTGCGTATGGCGGATGATTCCTATGAGGTAGTTATATGAAATTGTACGCGAAAGTCTTTGGTGGAGCGGCAGCGTTGCTCGCTGCCTGGCCGGCGATGGCCAGCGACGCGGTGGCGAGCGAACCGGCGCCCGACAATCCCAATTTCTCTTTCGTTGGCGGCGTCGGCGTCATCGACATCGAGGCCAACGAGCTGGTCTATCAGGCTCCCGGCAGCGGCTCGAAGCTGAGCCACCTTATCTGGGAAAGCACCTCTGCGGTCATTTCAGCCGAGATGACGGCGCGCAGCGAGGCCGGCTGGACCGCCAAGCTTTCCGGCCAGATCGCCTTCAGCGGCAACAGCTACATGGAAGACTATGACTGGATCCCGCCATTCTCGACCAATGATGGCTGGAACGACTGGAGCGACCGTTCGCGCCATTCCGACACCGATCTTGATTACTTCTATTCGGCAACCGTCGCGCTCGGCCACGATTTCCAGTTCAGCGACCAGCTGTTGATCAACGTCAACGGTGCTTTCAAGTACACCTCGGTCAAGTGGACTGCCTATGGCGGCTCCTATGTCTACAGCGTTGCCGGCTTCCGGGATTCGGTTGGCGACTTCCCAGGAGACGCAAAGGCCATCAGCTACCAGCAGAAATTGCCGGTCGCCTTCGCCGGCATCGATGCGACCTATGTCCAGGATCGCTGGAACTTCGGCTTTGCGCTGAAGGGCGGCACGACCTTCTCGGCCGGCGCTACCGATCATCACTGGATGCGTGACCTGCGCTTCGAGGATGATTTCGAATTGGCGCCGGTTCTGATGGTCGGCGGCAGCGTCGGCTACCAGTACAACGAGCGGACCAGCTTCTTCGTCTCCGGTTCCTACGAAAAGGTGTTCACCGCTCGCGGCGACTACAACACCTATGACATTGCGACCGGCGCAGAGACTGGCGGCGAAGACGACTGGATCGGCGGCGATTTTGCCGCGGCGACGGTGATGGTCGGCATCAAGACCTCGTTCTGATTGAATGAACCCGACCGGCCCAAACCGATGTCCGCACGGCGCAGAAATCTGACGCGCCCGCGCGCCTGACTGCGCGTGCCGGGTGCTCGTGAACCGAGCCCGCTTTTTCTTCGCAAGGCTCAGGCGGCCTCGGCCAACCGGCTTCGCCCCCTGGCGCGGGCAGCCTGTCGGCTGCTGTCGGATTCGTGTGGTCGCCCTGACAGCAGTTTCGATCCGTCGGACCGCATCTCGCAGCTGGCCTGCTCCGGCTGCGAGGCGAAGCGGGGAAAACCCGGTTTCCAACGAAGGCAGCGATCCTTACGGGCATCTGTCAGATCCGCCTTTTTCAAAGCCACGGCAGGTAGGTCCTCGAGGGTTTACTGATCGACTCGACCGTTTGGCGGCTGATGGGCCGCTATCTGCAGCGCGTTCAGGCCTCCCGACAAGGCAAAATACGGCTACCGAATCCCACAGCTCTCGACAGTTCGTCCGCTTCAAAGAGCGCAACGATCGACTGAGCGGCTGGAATGCGGGGCATTGCTTTCCGGCAGCCTCGGGCCGCAAGCGGCCGCCTTTGTGCTGTCATCGGGCACTTGAAATAACCGTCTGTTGGTAATCAGGCTGCCCTGTAGCCGACAGGGGAAATGCGTTGGTGTTTCTTCTTGTAGATGCAGTAAGTGAGCAAATCATAGGTATTTGAGAAGCTATGCAACCAGAATATGTGAGGTTCGCCGTTCGCATCATAAAAGATGCTTTCGCCTTCGCCTACCGGACCCCGCTTGCGGCTGGTTGCGTGATCGCAGATCGCGGAATAGGCAACTTCGGTCGTGATTCCGGGAAAGTGCTCAGCAAGCGCCTTCGATCTCGGGAAATAGGCCACGTTGTCATTTCCCGCCTTCTCGCAGATATCTCTGTGATAGGGATGCCGGCTGACAACGCCGAAGGCGGGAAAGTCCGGATCGCGTTCGCAAACCATTTGCCAAAGCGTTGTCGTAAGGGTGTTCCCGTAGCGCTTGCGAAGCTGCTCGATACTCTTCCATTCAAATGAGCAGTCCAACGCTTCGGGACGAAATCTTCCCCCGAGAAACAAGAGATGGCGCCCGCCATAATTGGCTTCCGCCTCCATTGCCTGATGGAATGTCGGGTTCAGCGTGGACTCATTGTCGCCCAGAAGCAAGGAGCGATGCCAAGGCAGAAGGTCATGTGTAATCTCATGTGCGATGAGGAAGCGTCGCTTCAGCTCGGCCACGTCATCATCGATGAAGATGCGCTTGTCGCCTTCCTTCAGCATCAGGATACCACGAAGGCCATATTGCTGGACCACATCGACCATGCGCTTGGCCGTGCTGGTGATCTCGTTGCCAGCGATTCGCGCCCGGTGGGCGATCTCATCCAGTAGGCTCAAATTCGCTTTGCTATAATAGGTAAGGTCAAGCTTTTGCAGCGCGCGTACCTGCTCGAGCCGTAACGGGGGCTCTGGATTGCCGAGATCACGCAGCAGACGTGATATGTGCTCATGGATATCTCGGCGCTCAAAGTCCCCGATTATCGGCTCAATCGCGGACATGGTCATCCATTCTTCTTATCGATTGACGCCAGTACCTTGACGAAATCGTTGAGGTCGCGCCTTTCAGCCTGGCTTAGCTTCGACAGGTCGTCCGAACTCGCGGCAAAACGATGCGCCGCTTCGGTGAGATTGTCGTTCTGCGCAGACGACGCCGCGGTCAGCTGTTCCACAGCACGTGCTGAAACCCCAATGAACTCGGCTAGCTGATGAACGGTACGCGGGCCTGGAACATAGCAGGGATCTTTCTCCACCTTCTCCAATTCCGCCGCATCAACACGAATTTTGGCAGCCAACTGCGCAATACTCAATCCGTCCTTGCGTCGAAGCTGATGCACCAATTTAAACAGCACAACAGTTTTGTGTTCAGAGGCAGCCGAAGGCTGCCCCGCAGTTGCTTGGTGACGAGACCTCTCCTGCATAAGACGCTCAAGCGGAGCTGCATCGCGCAGCGGGAGTCCCGCGTCGCAATCGACATCTGGATCATGTTCGATATGGCTGCGTAGCCAATCGGCAGTGAAATGTAATTTCATGGTCGACTCCTCTTGCTAGTGTTGCACGGATAGGAAAGTCGCAGCATCCCTGCTGGAAAGCTCGAAGTATCTCAGCCCTTTATGCACTCCTTCGCTATCCGCTCCAAGATCCGTCATTCCGATCGCATCCCGGTAGAAAACTTCTGCGCCAGGAAGGGAATGCAGACCGATCCGGCCACCAAACTCTTCTTCCAGGCTCAAGCTGACGGCCGTGCCAACGAGCGCACGCCCCGCACCCTTGTAAGTCGGCTCAGCAACCAGCTTTGGTCGATTCCATGGCGCCGTCGCTAGAAACTCCACGTAGATCAGCGGCAATCGCTGATGCTCGGGATGGCGGCTGAAGCAGTCTTGGCCACCTTTGCGCGTCATCAAGATGGCCTGTGTGCTGCCACCACATTCGAGCACGAAGAAATCAAACAGGAACGGGTCGTTCAGCGCAGCCAGCGCCTTCTTGCCCCATTCCCAATGGGCGTCTTCGGCATTGACCTCCGCTAAAGTCTGAAGAGAGGCCTTGGCTTCCCTGCGACGCAGCTCAAAAAGCGGTCGCCAGCGTCCTTCGATATGAGCGAGATTCGTGCTGTCCAGGCCATGATACAGATCTGCATCTTCGAACCGGCCTGTTGCGCGATTTAAGAGAAAGACGCGGTCGACCAGCTCTTTCATAGAACCATCAGCTCTACTTTTTCTGACTTATCCGCGCTTTCGACAAACACCTTTTCGCCACGCGCCAGTCGATCGTCGACTGATTTGTAGAGCCGCAGCGCCTGGCGAACGAGCGCGGTTTTGGACAACCCTTTTTCTTCACACATGGCATCAAGGACGCTCATTTCCGCGTCCGACAAGTTAAGCGTCATCGTGCGCTTCATAGGCGCCTCCCTAACCAGGATTGTTTATGTAGCTATAAAGTCCATAATTGTCAATCAAAAAATGAGGATAAAATAGCTATTAAGTAGCTAGACATTGGCTAAAAATTGCATATATGTTTTGTGCAGAATGAGAGACAAGGAGGCTTCGATGCCTGACGTGACGAACTTTACATACAAGCTGGATGGTCGCGTGGTGGCTACCAATGACCCCATCATTTCTGGTCGCGAGGTCCGCGCCCTTGGTGGGCTTGATCCGGCCAGCGACTATATTCTCATCCAGATAGCGGACAGGACATCGCGGTCGATCGGCCTTGAGGAAGCGATCGACCTGCGGGAGATGCCCGACTGTGAGTTCCTTTCATTTGCAGGCGACAGGGCCTTTTCTTTCACCATCAACGAGCGTGGCTGGGAGTGGGGGTCGGCGACAATCTCCGCGGCCGACATTTATCGCTACGCCAGCATCGACGAGGATCTCGAGCTGATCCTGGACAGCGCCGGCGATACGGTCATTCCCGCTGACGGCGCGGTGACTCTTGGCGGACAGGGCGTCGAGCGCATCCGCAGCCACGAGGCGAAAACGGTGGTCATCAAGGTCAACGGTCGATCGCGCACGGTACCAAGGAGAAAGCACAGCTATCGCGAGATTGCACTGCTCGCCTACCCCGACGCCAACTTTGAGAAGTTCAAGTACACGATCACGTACCTGAAAGGTGTCCACGGCGCGGAAGGTGATCTGGTGGAGGGCGAGAACATCGAAGTCAAGAACGGGATGGTCTTCAATGTCCGCCGATCTGATAAGTCGTGATCCGCATCTGAAGCGGCTGCTGGACGAGGGGTTTGAGCTCGAGATGCGCGAGCTCGTTCTTCTCCTCGTTCACAGCGTCCCCTACGTGAAGCGCGACAAGTCGCTTGGCCGCGGCACGCTTGTCTGCACTCTGTCGCTGGATACCCAAGGCCTGACCTCAACTCCACAAACCGACCACACCATGTGGTTTACCGGAGAGACGCCTTGCCATCGCGATGGCACGCCGATGACCAATATCATCCACAACAGCAACGAGGCGACGGTCGGATCCGACATCAAGGTCCACCACTATTTCTCGTCGAAGCCAGAAGGAACTGGCCAGTATGCCAACATTTACGACAAGGTTGTCACCTACGAATCGCACCTCGGCGCCGCTGCGCGGTCGCACGACAAGACCGCGAACGCGCGCACAGGCGTCACGTCAGCCAGTGCGGAGGACGATAGCCCCTTCGCGATCCCCGATTCTGCGTCAGCCCGCTATGGAATCGTTGCCGCCAATCGCAAGCTCAGAGGCCGCATCGCGATCATCGGGCTCGGCGGCACCGGTGCCTATCTGCTCGATCTCGCCGCCAAGACCCGCGTTGCTGAAATCCACATCTACGATGACGACCAACTTCTCAACCACAATCTTTTCCGTTCGCCTGGTGCTCCTGAACTGGCGCTGGCGAAGAATTTTCCCCGCAAGGTGGATTATTACGCAGCGCTTTACGCGCGCATGCACAAGGGCGTGAAGCCGCACGCCACCAGGGTCAAGGCTGACAATATTGACGAATTTGCGGGTTATGACTTCGTCTTCGTCTGTGTTGACAAGGGATCGTCGCGGCGCGTGATTGCCGAAGGGCTGGTTCGCCTGGGCATTCCATTCGTCGACACTGGCATTGGTCTTGGACTAGATGACAACACGCTCGACGGTTGCGCACGGGCGACTTTCATTG
This sequence comes from Mesorhizobium intechi, assembly GCF_002879535.1. Taxonomy (GTDB): domain Bacteria; phylum Pseudomonadota; class Alphaproteobacteria; order Rhizobiales; family Rhizobiaceae; genus Mesorhizobium; species Mesorhizobium intechi. The sequence continues at coordinate 7,466 of NZ_PNOT02000167.1, read as the reverse complement.
CCCCCGGCTCGCCGTGGGCGGAGGTGACGACCCATCTGTCGTTCGGCGACGACGATGAAGAGGCCGATGTGTACGGAACCGAGATCCAGACCGCCGAGCTCAATTCGTTGAACGCGATCATGGCGATCATGCGCTGGAAGCGCTGGCTGACCTTCTATCGTGATGAGCGCAACGAAAGGAACGCGACATATATGATCGAGGGCAACAATATCACGAACCGGGGGGCATGATGGCTCGGGTGGATTGTCTTACAACGGTCTTTGTCGAAGACATTCCCGAACAGCTGGAAGACGGGGTTCTTTACGTGTCGCGCCAATGCCACGTTGCGCTCCACAATTGCGCCTGTGGGTGTGGCGAGGAGGTTTCGACCCCGCTCGTTCCAACCGAATATGACCTTGTCATGGAGGACGAGGGCGCCTCGATCTGGCCGTCGATCGGCAACCACGACTTCCCGTGCGGCTCACATTACATCATCAAACGCGGCCGAATCCATTGGGCGGGCAAGATGTCTCGCGAGCAGATCGAAGCCGGCCGCGCCTATGACCGCCTTCTCAAGCGCGGCGCCCAGCCGAAGGGGCTCAGGGCCATCCTCGCATGGATCAAGCGCCTGTGGATCAAGTTCCTCGGCTAATCAGCTGCGGCCGATGGCATCGCCTTTGCAAGCATAGATCGGTTGACGACGCCTTCGGGAAAGCCGGCCTCCGCCGCGAACGCAATCATTGCGCCTGCAACAACAGGCGGCGTCTGTTCGGCAGGTTTGAGGATGACCGCGCAGCCCGCCGCCAGCACCGGCGAGATCTTGCGCGCGACCATCGCGGCCGAGAAAATTCCACGGCGTGATCGTGCCAACAACGCCGGTCGGCTGCTTGACCGCCAGCATGCGCCGGCCCGTCGAGGGCGGGGAGATCGTCTCGCCATAGACGCGATTGGCCTTCGGCGAACCACTGCAGATGCGCAGCCGCGTGAGAGACTTCCGAACTGGCTCGCAAGCGGCTTGCCCATCTCCGCCGTATGATTCAGCAAGGTCGTCGGCATGGTCGATGATCAGCTGATGCCAGCGCCACAGCATGTCGCTGCGCTCCCGGGCGGTCATGGCCGCCCATCCAGCCTGCGCCATATACGCCTTGTCGATCGCTGCGCGCGTCTCCTCGATCCCATGTCGGGACGTTTCCGCCAGCACTTTCGCCAGTGGATGGATCAAGACCTCGAAAATTCGCTCGCCAGGCGGCGTGCCGAGTGGCGGCATGCGGTCGAAGGCGCCGAACAGCTATGCAGATTTCAGGTGCAAGCGGTTGGCACAGAGGCACGCCTCGCGGGGGCACCGGCGTTAAGTCCTGCGAGCTGATAAAACCGCAGCGCAAGGCATGGCGTCCAGGCATCCGGCAAGCGGCAGTCTGCCGGCACTTCATGACGCCCGCGCGCCTGACGGCGCGTGCCGGGTGCTCGGGAACCGAGCCCGCTTTTTCTTCGCCAGGATCAGGCGGCCTCGGCCATCCGGCTTCGCCGCCTCCGATAGCGCCAAGGGCGGACGGCCGCCCTTTGATACGGTGATGATGTTGAAGATCATGGTGCTTCAGGCGCTCTACTGTCTCTCGCACGATCAGGCCGAGTTTCAGATCCAGGACCGGCTGTCGCCGGTGGGCATGGCCCCCATATCCATCCCATGGATGCATTATATCCAAACAATCAAGTTTACCCATCCGTCATGATGCTGCATAGCGCCGTACAGGAAAGCCAATGTCCCGTGTTTTCCAACTCACGTTCACGAGCGTGGCCTTTGTAGGAAGACCAAGTCGAAATCGGCGCATCATAAGGGGCAGAGTATCCATGAACGGAATGGCGGAAGGGCAGGCCGGATCTGGGCGTTTTATTGCTCTAGAGGGGTTGAGGGGGCTGGCTGCAGTTGGCGTCCTCTTGTCTCACGCCCTCTTTGCTGTCGAGCCAGGTATATTCAAAACCATGTACCCGCTGGCGCAAGCAGCGTGGCCAGAAATCGGATGGCCTGCTCAGCTTCTAACTCTCCCCCCATTCAGCATGCTTATCAACGGAAGCTTTGCGGTTTGTGTATTCTTCGTTCTAAGCGGCTTCGTCCTTACCAAGTCTTTTGCTGACACTGGAAATGCGTCGGTGCTTGTATCCAGGGCAATCCGACGGATACCCCGCCTCGGCATTCCAATCGCGGCTTCAATCGTTTTTGCCGGTACCATTTTTGCCATGGGGCTGATGAGAAATCTTGAAGTTGCTCCACTCACGGGCTCGATCTGGCTGACCTGGTATTACCCTAGCTCAATTACGGCCGCGACCATCGCCAAGGAGGCCCTATATGAGTCCTTATTTCTCGGTAAGAACAAACTCAATTCACCACTCTGGACGATGTCCATCGAGCTCGTCGGTTCATACTTAGCCTTCATGTTCGCCTTCGCTGCGAGGTGGTTCACCTTCGCCCTCGTCACAGTTTTTGCCGCGGCTCTCTCTTTTGCGATCCATATAGCTTACCTGCCCTTCGCCTTGTCGTTCGGGGTCGGCGTCCTTCTGACTCGCGTTTCTCCAGCGAAATGGCCTCACAAAGCCAAGATCGCAATCTTACTTGCTGCCATCTATCTTGGCGGCTTCTCAAACGACATCTTGTATGAGCCGATCATCAAACTCTCCCCAATCGACTTTAATCCCCTGAAGGACGCAATGCACTGCGTCGGTGCAACCTTCCTTGTCGCTAGCGTTCTCGCGCTTCCATCGCTTCAGCGAGCCTTCTCGTCATACTTTTTCCCACTCCTGGGTCGATTGTCGTTCTCGGTCTACCTTCTTCATTTCCCTATCCTTTGCTCCCTCGGGTGCTTTGTCTATCTCTGGACTATCCAATGGGGGCATGCCATTGCGGCTAGTAGCACTGTCCTCATTGTACTTGTAACCACCATCATTGCTGCGGTGCCTTTTCAGCGCCTTGTAGACGTGAAGTCCATGGAAATAGCCAAGAGGGTGGACCAATATCTGAGAGGTTTTTTGCGTAAGACTGCGGAGGCGTAGACTGGCGCTGCGCTCAACCATTTGAGCGGGACAAACATAGCTAATCATTCTGACCTCAATAAAACGAAAGGTGCCCTTCCTTGGAAGAATTCGTATCGCGCATCGCCACCAATGTTGGCGTCGACCCGGCTCTCGCAGACAAGGCCGTTGGCATGATGCTGGGTTTCCTGCAACGCGAGGCAGCCGACGGTCCCGCTACGCGCATGATCGAGGCCATTCCCGGAGCTTCGGAATTAGTGGCGAAGCATGATGGTGAGGACGCAGAGGGCGGCAGCGTCCTCGCCGGAGGCGGCGTGGTGGGTTTCGGCCAGCAATTGATGAACGAGGGTCTCAGCCTGGGAAATATCGCCGGCCTTGCTAACGAGACGATCGCCTTGGCCAAGGAACATGCCGGCGACGAACTCGTGGACGAGGTCCTCAATTCCATTCCCGGCCTTCCCCAGTTCGCCTGATCAGCAGCAGCCGGGTGGCGTACGATGTCGTGCGCCCGTCTCGGCCCGTTTGCGCAGCTAGAGCAGATTCGACTTATTCCGGGTCATTGCCGTCTGCCTCGAAATAGTGCCTGCATTCCTAGGCTGTGAAAGCTGCGAGGCAGTTGGCCACGACCGACCAGAGTTCGTCGATGGTTCGGGTTGCAGCCTTTCTCAGGAGAGCCTTGAGCTTCGAGAAAGCCATCTCGATCGGGTTGAAGTCGGGCGAGTATGGCGGCAGGAACAGGAGCCGCGCCAACCTTCTCGATCACCTCGCGTCCGCCGCTGATCTTGTGGGCGGGCAGGTTGTCCATGACCACGATGTCGCCGGGGCGAAGCTCGGGTGCGCGGACCTGCTGCGCATAGGCGAGGAAGCCAGAACCATTCGTAGGGCCGTCGAGCAACATTGGCGCCGCCAAGCCGCCCAGCCGCAGGCCGGCCGTGAATGTGGTGGTCTTCCAATGGCCGTGAGGAACGGCCGCCCGACAATCGTTCGCCGCGCAGGCTGCGGCCACGCAACCGCGCCATCTTTATGGATGCTGCGGTCTCATCGATGAAAATCAGCCTCTCGGGGTCGAGATCGAGCTGGCCATCGAACCAGCTTCTGCGGCGGCGCAGGACATTGGGGCGCTGCTGTTCGGCGGCGTGCGCCGTCTTCTTTTGAAACGTGATGCCGCGCCGGTCGAGGTACAGCCGGACCGTGGACGACGCTGCCCGCACGCCACGCTCGGCGGCAAGGCGCTCCCCGATCTCAGCAAGCGTGATGTCCGGCGCGTCCTCGATGAGACCAAGAATGAAGGCCGCATGCGCATCGAGCTTCGAACGCGACGGCTGGCCCTGCTTGCGCGCTTCCATCTGGCCGGTCTCGTGATAGCGGCGATACCAACTCCCGGCCGTCGAAATACCGATCGGGAAGCGACGCGTCGCCTCCCGCGTCGAAACCCCGCCTTAAGTGGCCGCAATCACGCGCCCACGAAGGTCCGCCCTTAGGCTCCTCGTCATCATCACCTCCTCGCAAATCACCGGGACAGTGAATCAGACAGGACCTATCGGCCGATTCTTGTGTTCATCAAAGATGCTCGAGGCATTCTCCGCCGAGTGTTCCGTACGGACCCTGCCAGACCACCAACCGCCGGGCGCGCAAAGCGAATGAACTTTGGAGTTCATTCGTCTACCCCAAAATCGACTGCAGGCGTACCGATGTGCATAACTTTAGGCGGCAAAGGCTTATCCTGAACGCTTTCGATGAAGCCCGCGAGATAAGCAAATGTATTGTACTTCTCAAGTACCAACCGCTTCGCCTCTCGTATTGCATCGCGACGTTCCTTCCAGAGGTCCGAGTCGATGATTTCTCGGATCTTTTGAATTACGTTCTTGTCCTCTGGGTCAATCAGAACCATTGAGTCCGGCGGAAAGAACCGCGTGATTGCCGGGCTGCCGTAATAGATCGGCATTGTTTCAGCAACGAAGCAGTCCATAAGCTTCTCTGTAAAATAGTAATCAGCGCACGTATTCTCGAAAGCTATACTGTAGCGGTAAGGTGCAAGTGCGTCCCATTTATCTCCAATCAGTTGAAAACCTCGGCCGAACAGGTCGAACTCGAGCTCCCCTCTCAGCCGTTCCAAAAACGCCAGCCGATATCGATGTCCTTTAAGCATGGCGATGTTGCTGGTAATCCATGAGAGCCGACGCGGCTTGTCAACGACTTCGCTGAGCAGAAGTTGGTCATACGTCTTTCTTACAGACCAAGACCGAGTGATAGGTGGAGACAAGACGAATCGACGCCCTGCATTCTGCCGAGCTACCAGCTCTGCGTCAGACGTCAGAACGATGGTATTTTCCCCCTGCCCAAGATGGAGGGCGCGATGCGCTTTCGTCGGCGGTTCGCCGATTGCAAAAATGGTCCTGTTCGGGCTCGCCTCGATATCAACAGGAAGTCCAAAAACAGAAGGAGAGTTAAAGATTATATGCCAATCCGGCGTGAAGGACGTCTTGCGTACAAAAGCGACATTGTTCCAGATTCCACTGCCCTTTGGAGTGAGATGGTGGATTGCGTCTTCCAGACCGCCCCAAGAATCGAGGCATGCAGCAACAATGGGCGCCGGACGTTCCGTCAGCAATTTGGCGCTACACAAAGCAGTTCGACTCCTTCACTTCGGTGGTACCGGCAGTAATTTCTGCACCAGGGCCAGACCTCTCTGCGCCTATTCCCGTCGTGACATGAAGCTAAAACGATCGGAATCGATGGCCAAACGGTCCGCAGGTAAACCCATCGATATCGAAAAGTTTGGGAGAGCTGTACAAAGGCTTGTAAGCCCTCCTCCTCCATCTCAATCGGCTTCCATAATTTAGCTCTGACTATTTTTTGATGCAGTTTGGGAGTTCTGTCCAGAGTCTTCTGCAAATTTGCGATCACGGTCGCCGGTGTTGGCGGGTCAGGCGCGGCGTCTTCAAGTAACTGCGGCCTTGGGCTGCTCCAGCTTGCGCAGCATCTCCTTCTTGTGCTCGGCCAGGCGCTCCATGTTGAGACGCATGGCCTCCAGCCAGTTTTCGTGTGTTTCGACGGCGAGCGCGCGGACGAGCCGCAGGCAGCGCTCGGCGCTGGGAAAGATGCGCACCACATGGGTGCGCCGCTTGATCTCCTGAATGAGCCGCTCCAGGATGTTGGTGCTCTTCAGGCGCTTGTGATGCTGGCGTGGCAGCCGGGTGAAGGTGAGCGTCTCCTCGATGTTGTCCTCCACCCACTGACACAGTTTGGGGCAGCGCGCGTCTCCCACTTGGCCAGCCATTGGGCGAGGTCGCGCCGCACTTTGGAAAATCCAGCGCAGTTCCTGCAGGCAGTCATCATCGATCCATTGGGCCGGCAAGATGTCTCGCGAGCAGATCGAAGCCGGCCCGTGCCTATGACCGCCTTCTCAAGCGCGGCGCCCAGCCGAAGGGGCTCAAGGCCATCGTCGCATGGTTCAAGCGCCTGTGGATCAAGTTCTTCGGCTGATCAGCGTGCGGCCGACGGCATCGCCTTTGCAAGCATGGATCAGGTTGACGACGGTTGCGAAAGCCGGCCGCGCACATTGCGCCTGCAACAAGCGGCGTCTGTTCGGCAGGTTTCAAGATCACGGTGCAGCCCGCCGCCAGAGATCTTGCGCGCCACCATTGAACCCGAGAAAATTCCATAGCGTGATCGTGCCAACAACGCCGATTGGCTGCTTGATCACCGGCATGCCCCGGTCAGTCGAGGGCGGGGGGATCGTCTCGCCATGGATGCGGTTGGCCTCTTTGGCTTACCATTGCAGATATGCCGCCGCATGCGAGACCTCGGACTTTGGCTTCGGCAAGCGGCTTGCCCATCTCAACTGTGAGGATGGCAGCGAGGTCGTCGGCGTGCTCGATGATCAATTGATGCCAGCGCCAGAGCATGTCCCTGCGGTCCCTGGCAGTCAACGCCGCCCATCCAGCCTGCGCCGTATAAGCCTTGTCGATCGCCGTGCGCGTCTCAGCGCCCATGTCGGGTAGCTGCCAACACTTCGCCAGTGGATCGATTAAAGACCCTCGAACTTTCGCGCACCCAACAACGTGCCAAAGCGTCGGCATGCGGTCGATAGCGCCGAACAGGTCGGGGAGTTTCAGATTCGCATCAGCGGCTGGCACGGAGGCATCCCGGCTTTCTCTTCAAAACGGCGGATGTTTTCTATTGGCTGCGTCAGGATGTGTAACCGCACTTCGCATAGGACCTCGAGCGACGGGGCCCTGGCGACCTGCCGACCGCGTTATGGAACAGGAACGACCGTTCCTGGAACGAGAATTCCTGTTCAGGGCCTTTCTCGCCCGCACGCCTGGCGGGGGCACCGAGCGTTGAGCCCTGCCACCTGATACCGCAGCGCAAGGCATGGCATCCACGCATCCGCGGGAAGCGGCAATTTGGCCTAAGCTTTGACGGCGCCCGCGCGCCTGACGGCGCGTGCCGGGTGCTCG
>NZ_PNOT02000314.1 GCF_002879535.1 Mesorhizobium intechi | reverse complement strand
GGGTCGGCGCCGAGCCCCCCCACCCGGACCTTCGGTCCGACCTCCCCACAAGGGGGGGAAGGCTAGGCAGCGCAGACTTCGCGGATCGAGCTTTCCAGGATGTCGAGCGCCTCGTTCATGACCTCGTCCTGGATGGTGATCGGTGCGAGGAAGCGGATGACGTTGCCGTAAACGCCACAGGTCAGCAGGATCAGGCCCTTGTCGAGCGCCTTCAGCCGGATGGCGTTGGCGATCTCGGCCGACGGCAGACCCTTCTTGACGTCGTTGAACTCGACCGCGTTCATGAAGCCAAGGCCCCTTATATCGACGATCTCGGGCACGTCGTCGCGGATCGACTGCAGGCGCTGCTTCAGCCGCGCGCCCAGCGTGTTGGCGCGGTCGCACAGCTTTTCGTGCTCGATCACGTCGAGCACGGCATGCGCTGCCGCAACGCCGATCGGGCTGCCGCCATAGGTGCCGCCGAGGCCGCCGGGGCCCGGCGCATCCATGATCTCGGCGCGGCCGGTGACGGCCGAAAGCGGAAAGCCGCCGGCCAGGCTCTTGGCCATGGTGGTGATGTCGGCCGCGACGTCGTGGTGATCCATCGCGAACATCTTGCCGGTGCGGGCAAAGCCGGTCTGCACCTCGTCAGCGATCAAAAGCATGCCGTGCTGGTCGCACAGCTTGCGCAGCGCGGTCAGGAATTCGCGCGGCGCCTCGTAGAAACCGCCCTCGCCCTGAACTGGCTCGACAATGATGGCGGCGACGCGGGCCGGATCGACATCGGCCTTGAACAACCGGTCGAGTGCGGCAAGAGAATCGGCGACCGACACGCCGTGCAACGCCACCGGGAACGGCGCGTGATAGACGTCTCCCGGCATGGCGCCGAAGCCGACCTTGTAGGGCACGACCTTGCCGGTCAGCGCCATGCCCATGAAGGTGCGGCCGTGGAAGCCGCCGGCGAAGGCGATGACGGCCGGGCGTCCGGTGGCATTGCGGGCGATCTTGATGGCGTTCTCGACCGCTTCGGCGCCGGTGGTGACGAAGATCGTCTTCTTCTCGAACTTGCCGGGCAACATGGCGTTCAGCCGTTCGGCCAGTCTGACGTAGCTCTCATAGGGCACGACCTGGTGGCAGGTGTGGGTGAAACGGTCGAGCTGCGCCTTGACCGCCTCGATCACCCTGGGATGGCGGTGGCCGGTGTTGACGACGGCGATGCCCGAGGAAAAGTCGATGTAGCGACGGCCTTCGACATCCCAGATTTCCGAATTTTCAGCCCGGTCGGCATAGATTTGCGTGGTCATGCCGACGCCGCGCGAGATCGACTGGTTTTTGCGTTCGGAGATGGCTGAATTCTTCATGATATCCCTCATCGGGCCGGCGCCCGTCCTCGTTGATCAGGTGTCTTCTGACCTTATTTCACGTTTTCCTCAAGTCGGCACCACCGGCGGGCGATTGGGCCTGCGACGGAAGATCCGGACCTTAACCAGTCGGACGATACGCGTACGAGGCCGGTTTCCTTTTTCCGGGGATCGACTATCCTCCTGACATCCGCGCGGCATCGCGATCAGCGAGCGACCCGCGGCTGGGGGAGCCCATGATGAGGAACGCGACATCGTCCGTCTCGCCGCCATCCGTCAAAACCTCCAGCCTTTCGTCGTTTCCAATAGCCTCGGCCGTGTGCGTCTGCGCAGCCGCAATGCTGCTTGCCGGCTGCCAGAAGCAGGAAGCGGCGGACAAGAAACTGCCGATCATGGTGCGCACCGAAACGGTGGCGATGGCCGACTATGCGCCGAGAACCTCGCTGACCGGGGTGATCGCGGCGCGCACGCTGAACAATCTGTCGTTCCGGGTCGGCGGACGCATCGCCGAACGGCTTGTCGATGTCGGCCAGCATGTCGACCAGGGTGCGGTGCTTGCCCGCATCGATCCGCAGGAGCAGCAATCCGACCTGCGCTCCGCACAGGCCGATCTTGACGCGGCACGAGCGCAGCTGACCCAGTCCGCCGCCGCTTTCGAGCGGCAGAAGACGCTGCTGGCCCAGGGCTTCACCACAAGGCGCGACTATGACGCCGCCGACCAGGCGCTGAAGGTGGCGCAAGGCAGCGTCGATGCCGCGCAGAGCGCATTCGCCAACGCCCAGCAGAATCTATCCTTCACCGAGCTTAAGGCGGGCGCCGCCGGCGTCATCACCGCCCGTCAGGTCGAAACCGGCCAGGTGGTGCAGGCGGCACAAACCGTCTTCACCGTCGCCGAGGACGGCGACCGCGATGCTGTGTTCAACGTGCAGGAGACGCTGGTCGCCAGGACGCCGGCCTCGCCGGCGGTGACGATCACATTGCTGTCCGACCCGCAGGTGCGGGCGACAGGCAAGGTGCGCGAAATCTCGCCAGCGGTCGACCAGGCTTCCGGTTCGATACGGGTCAAGGTCGGCATTGCCGACACGCCAGCCGGCATGCCGCTGGGGGCGGCCGTCATCGGCTCGGTCAGCGCCAAGCCGGCGAAGGCGATCCTGCTGCCCTGGCAGGCGCTGACATCCAGCGCCGGCAAGCCGGCGGTGTGGATCGTCGACCCCTCGACCAAGGCGGTGGCGACGACGCCTGTCGAGGTGCTGGCCTTCGATTCCGGCACGGTCGTCATCACCAGCGGACTGAACGAGGGCGAGAGCGTCGTGACCGCGGGCGGGCAGTTGCTCAGTCCTGGGCAGACGGTCGAGATATCGGGAGCGGGCCAATGACCCGGCCTATCATGCTCGGCCTGTTCGCGCTTGGCGCGCTCGCCGCCTGCTCGAAATCGGAGGAAAAGCCGCCGGAGGTCATCCGGCCGGTGCTGTCGATGGTGGTCGAGCCGCGCACCACGCAGACCTTCGGCTTTGCCGGCTCGGTCGAGCCGCAGGTCAGCGCCGACCTTGCCTTCCGCCTGCTTGGCCGGGTCGTCTCGCGCGACGTCAAGGTCGGCGACATCGTCAGCAAGGGCACGACGATCGCCGCGCTCGACCCGACCGCGCTGGAGCTGGCGGTGCAAGCAGCCAAGGCCGAGCTCTCCAATGCAGAGGCCCAGTTCGCCAACGCCGCCGCCAGCGAGGAGCGCCAGCGCCAGCTGCTCGCCGCGGCCAACGCGTCGCAGGCCGTGTTCGACGCCGCGCAGCAGGCACGCAAAGCCGCGGAAGCCAATGTCGAGCGGGCCAAGGCTTCGCTTGCCAAATCGCAGGAGCAACTTGGATACGCCAGGCTGTTCTCGGATTTCGACGGCGTCGTCACCGCCGTCGGCGCCGAGGTCGGACAGACCGTCTCGGCCGGCCAGACGGTCGTCACAGTGGCACGCTCGGATCTGCGCGAAGCCGTCGTCGATATTCCCGATCAGTTGACCGGCGATCTGACGGCCGGCACGCCGTTCCAGGTCATCCTGCAATCGCTGCCGACGATCGAGACCCAGGCCAAGCTTCGCGAGATCGCGCCGCAGGCGGAGGGCTCGACCCGCACCCGGCGCGTCAAGCTGACGCTTACCGATCCGCCGCAGGCCTTCCGGCTCGGCTCGACGGTCACGGCGACCCGAGTGACCAAGGTGGCACCGACGATCGAACTGCCCATCTCGGCGCTGCTGGAAAAGAACGGGGCCGACAAGGTGTGGATCGTCGATCCGCAGACATCGAGCGTGAGCGCGAAAGAGATCAAGGTGGCCGCCAAGGGTGCCGCCACCTTTACCGTCGCCGAAGGGCTGAAGGCCGGCATGCGCGTCGTCACCGCGGGCGTCCACAGCCTGAGCGAAGGCCAGAAGGTCAAAGTGCCGGAGGGCGGCGTCTGATGAAGGGCTTCAATCTCTCCGACTGGGCCCTTAGCCACCGCTCGATGGTCTGGTATTTCATGCTGGTCTTCGTCGTGGCTGGCATCTTCTCCTACCTCAATCTCGGCCGTGAGGAAGACCCCAACTTCACCATCAAGACGATGATCATCCAGGCCAACTGGCCGGGCGCCTCCGTCAAGGAGACCTTGCAACAGGTCACCGACCGCATCGAGAAGAAGCTCGAGGAGCTCGACAGTCTCGACTACACCAAATCCGTCACCACCGCCGGCCAGACCGTCATCTTCGTCAACCTGAAGGACACCACCAAGGCGCGCGATGTCGTGCCGAACTGGATTCAGGTGCGCAACATGGTCAACGACATCAAGGCACAGTTTCCGCAAGGCGTGCAGGGGCCGTTCTTCAATGACCGCTTCGGCGATGTCTACGGCAACATATACGCCTTCACATCGGACGGGCTGACGCCGCGGCAATTGCGCGACTATGTCGAGGATGTCCGCACCAAGATCCTGACCGTGCCCAATGCCGGCAAGGTCGATGTCGTCGGCGCGCAGGACGAAGCCATCTATCTCGAATTCTCGACCCGCCAGATCGCCGCCCTCGGCCTCAACCAGCAGGCGATCGTGGCAAGCCTGCAGGCGCAGAACGCGATAACGCCGTCCGGCGTCATCCAGTCCGGACCGGAGCGCATCAGCGTGCGCGTCGGCGGCCAGTTCACCTCCGAGGACAGCCTTCGCGCCATCAATCTGCGCGTCAACGACCGCTTCTTCCGGCTGAGCGACGTGGCGACCATCACGCGCGGCTATGCCGATCCGCCGACGGCGCTGTTCCGCTTCAACGGCCAGGACGCTATCGGGCTCGCCATCGGCATGAAGCCGAACGCCAATCTGCTGCAGTTCGGCGAGGCGCTGCATGTGGAGATGAACAAGGTGCTGGCCGACCTGCCGGTCGGTGTCGGCGTGCATCTGGTCGCCGACCAGCCGGTCATCGTCGAGGAGGCCGTCTCGGGCTTCACCCGCGCCCTGTTCGAGGCTGTGGCCATCGTGCTCGCAGTATCTTTCATCAGCCTGGGCATGCGGGCCGGCTTCGTCGTGGCCCTGTCGATCCCGCTGGTGCTGGCCATCACCTTCACGGTCATGGCCTATCTCGGCATTTCGCTGCAGCGCATTTCGCTCGGCGCGCTGATCATCGCGCTCGGCCTTTTGGTCGACGACGCCATGATCGCGGTCGAGATGATGGTGGCGCGGCTGGAGGTCGGCGACAATCTGCGCAAGGCGGCGACCTATGTCTACACATCGACCGCCTTCCCGATGCTGACCGGCACGCTGGTGACGGTCGCCGGCTTCATCCCGATCGGGCTCAATTCGAGTGCTGCCGGCGAATACACGTTCACGCTGTTCGTCGTCATCGCCGTGTCGCTGCTGGTGTCATGGATCGTGGCGGTGCTGTTCGCGCCGCTGCTCGGCGTCACCATCCTGCCGGCGGCGATGAAGACGAAACACCACGACCAGCCGGGGCGCTTCACTTCGCTGTTCCGGAGCGTGCTTATCGGCTCGGTGCGCCACCACTGGCTGACCATCATCGCCACGGTGTTGTTGTTTGGCGCCTCGATCGCCGGCTTCGGTCTCGTCCAGCAGCAGTTCTTCCCGCCTTCCGACCGGCCCGAGCTGATCGTCGACTGGAACCTGCCGCAGAATTCCTCGATCGCCGAGACCCGCGACCAGATGGAGCGGTTCGAGCAGCGGGCGCTGGTCGGCAATCCCGATATCGATCATTTCTCGTCCTATGTCGGCCAGGGCGCGGTGCGCTTCGTGCTGGCCTATGACGTGCAGCCGGCCAACCCCTATTTCGGCCAGACCGTGATCGTCACCAAGAGCATCGAGGCGCGCAACCGGGTCAAGCCGGCACTGGAGAAGCTGTTGCGCGAAGAATTTGTCGGCACCGACGCCTTCGTCAAATTGCTCGAGCTCGGGCCGCCTGTCGGCCGTCCGGTGCAGTATCGCGTCGGCGGTCCCGACATACAGAGGGTGCGCGAGCTGGCGCAACAATTCGCCGGTGTGATCTCGGCCAATCCGAAACTGGCAGCACCCACCTTCGACTGGAACGAGCCGCAACGCGTGCTGAGGGTCGATGTGCTGCAGGACAAGGCACGCCAGCTCGGCATCACCTCTTCCGACATCGCCAGCGCGCTCAACAGCACGGTCGGCGGCGCCACCATCACGCAGGTCCGCGATGCCACCTATCTCATCAATGTCGTGGCGCGCTCACGCGATGCCGAACGCGGCTCGATCGAGACGCTGCAGAACATGCAGTTGCCGACCAGCACCGGGGAAGCGATCCCGCTCGCGGCGGTGGCCAATTTCCACTACGACCTCGAACAGCCGACGGTATGGCGGCGCGACCGCATTCCGACGATCACCGTGCGCGCCGGACTGGTCGGCGACGTGCTGCCGGCCACCGTGGTCAACGAGCTGAAGCCATCGGTCGATGCCTTCATCGGCAAGCTGCCGCCGGGCTACTCGGTCGCGACCGCCGGCTCGGTCGAGGAAAGCGCCAAGAGCCAGGGTCCGATCGCGGCCGTGGTGCCGCTGATGCTGTTCGTGATGGCCACCATCCTGATGATCCAGTTGCAGAGCTTCCAGCGCCTGTTCCTGGTGGTGGCGGTGGCGCCCCTCGGGCTGATCGGCGTGGTCGCGGCCCTGGTACCGAGCGGCGCGCCGCTCGGCTTCGTCGCCATCCTCGGCGTGCTGGCGCTGATCGGCATCCTGATCCGCAACTCGGTCATCCTGATCGTGCAGATCGAGGACCTCGTCGCCGAAGGCAAGGACCGCTGGGCGGCCGTCATCGAGGCGACCGAGCACCGCATGCGGCCCATCGCGCTGACGGCGGCCGCCGCCAGCCTGGCGCTCATACCGATCGCCCGCGAAGTGTTCTGGGGACCGATGGCCTATGCCATGATGGGCGGCATCATCGCGGGTACGGCAATCACGCTGCTGTTCCTGCCGGCGCTTTATGTGACGTGGTTCAGGATCAAGGAGCCGAAGCGATCGAGCCAAGCCGGACAAAGCGAGGCCTTGCCTGAGGGCGAAGCAGCCTGACGCGCGCTTTGCGCCAAGGAAGTCGATTCAAAGAGTTTGGCTACGCCCTCACGAACCCCTCGCTGGCTCGCAACAGATTGCGCGTATAATCCTCGGCGACGCGGTGCGCGACAAGTTGGGCTGCGGTGAGGTTCTCGACCGCCTCGCCGCCTTGCATCACCATCAGCCGCTCGCACATATGGGTGATGATGGCGAGGTCGTGGCTGACCATCAGGAAGGTCAGCTTGCGCCGCCGGCGGACCTCCTCCAGCAGGTTGAGTACCTCCGCCTGCACCGAGGCATCGAGCGCCGAGGTCGGCTCGTCGAGCAGCAGGATTGACGGCTCGAGGATCAGCGCGCGTGCGATCGCCACACGCTGGCGTTGGCCACCCGACAATTGATGTGCGTAGCGGAAGCGGAAACCGTTGCCGAGCCCGACCTCGTCGAGCGCGCGTTCTATGCGCTTTTCGCCATCGGCGAAACCGTGGATGGCAAGCGGCTCCTGCAGCAGGCGGTCGACGGTCTGGCGCGGGTGCAGCGAGCCATAAGGATCCTGGAAGACCATCTGCACTTCGCGATAAAAGGCCTTGTCGCGGCGCGCGCCGAGTGTCTTGCCGTTGACGGTGATGCTGCCCGAGGCGACCGGCGCAAGGCCGGCGATTGCCCTGAGCAGCGTCGATTTGCCGGAACCGCTCTCGCCGACCAGGCCGAAGGATTCGCCTGACCTGACTTCGAGGCTGACGCCTTTCAGCGCGCGAAACCGGTCGAAGATCACTTCCAGCCCGTCGACGGTGATCGCAGCTGTCATGCCGCCCACTCCGGCTTGCGGTCGAGCACCGGCAGCGGGTGGCGCTCGAAGCCGATCCTGGGCATGCAGTTGAGCAGGCCGCGCGTGTAGGGATGCTGGGCCTGGCCGAGTTCGGAGGCCTTGAGCTGCTCGACCACCTTGCCGGCATACATGACGATGACGCGATCGCAGAAGGACGAGACCAGGCGCAGATCATGCGAAATGAAGATCAGGCCCATGCCGCGATCGCTGACCAATTTATCGAGGATGCCGAGCACGTCGAGTTGCACGGTCACGTCGAGCGCCGAGGTCGGCTCATCGGCGATCATCATTTCCGGTCCGGCGATCAGCATCATGGCGATCATGGCGCGCTGACCCATGCCGCCGGAGACTTCGTGCGGGTGCAGGTCGAAAACGCGTTTCGGATCACGGATCTGCACCGCTTCCAGCATGGCCAGCGCGCGCTCGCGCGCCTCTGCCTTGGAGACCTTCTCATGCGTGCGCAGGGTTTCGACGATCTGGCGGCCGATGCTCATCACCGGGTCGAGCGAGTATTTCGGATCCTGCAGGATCATGGCGATGCGGTTTCCCCGCAGCGCCCGGCGCTGGCGCGGCGAGATGCCGAGCAGGTCGATGCCGTCGAAGGCCAGTTTCCTGGCCGATATCCGAGCCTGCGGCGGCGTCAGGCCCATGACGGCACGGCCGGTCTGCGACTTGCCGGATCCACTTTCGCCGACAATGCCCAACCGCTCGCGGCCGAGCGTGAAGGACACGCCGCGCACGGCCTGGACCAGGCCGGTGCGGGTCGGAAAATCGACCCGAAGATCGTCGACTTCAAGCAGCGTACCGCTCATTGGTCACCGCTCCGGGGATCAAGGGCATCGCGCAGTCCGTCGCCGAGCAGGTTGAAGCCGAGGCTGACGATGAGGATGGCGAAGCCCGGCGCGCCGGCCACCCACCATTGGTCGAGGATGAAGCGGCGACCGGACGCGATCATGGTGCCCCATTCCGGCAGCGGCGGCTGCGCGCCGAGGCCGAGGAAACCGAGGCCGGCGGCGGTGAGGATGATGCCGGCCATGTCGAGCGTCACCCGGACGATCAGCGAGGAGATGCAGAGCGGCATGATGTGGCGCAGCACGATGCGGAAGGGCGAGGCGCCCATCAGCTGCACCGCCTTGATGTAATCGGAATTGCGCACCGTCAGCGTTTCCGCGCGAGCAATTCGAGCATATGGCGGCCAAGAGGTGATGGCTATCGCCAGCACCGCGTTCTCGATGCCGGGCCCGAGTGCCGCGACGAAGGCCAGCGCCAGAACCAGCTTCGGGAAGGCGAGGAAGATGTCGGTGATGCGCATCAGGATGGCATCGGTCCAGCCGCCGGCGTAACCGGCGACGGTGCCGACCAGAAGACCGATGGGGGCGGCGATGATGGCGACCAGGATGACGACATAGAGCGTCCAGCGCGAACCGTAGAGGATGCGCGAAAGAATATCGCGGCCGAGGTCGTCCGTGCCGAACCAGTGCTCGGCGCTGGGCGCAAGCAGTCGCGCGTTCTTCAGGTCGCCGAAGGTCGGCGAATAGGGTGCCAACACGCCGGCAAGGGCCGCGATGACGAGCAAGGCGATGATGATCAGCAGGCCGACAAAAGCCAGCCGGTTGGCCGAGAAACGCCGCCACGCGACATAGGCGCGGCCGAGCCTTGCCTGCATGCGCGAGGCCGGCCGCTCGCTGAGCAGCCAGTCGCGACGGCTCTGGATGGTGTCTGTGCTCATCCTGTCTTGGTCCTTGGATCGAGCACGCGGTAGAGAAGATCGGACAGAAGGTTGATGCCGATGAACACCGAACCGATGACGATGGTGCCGCCGAGCACGGCGTTCATGTCGGCGTTCTGCAGCGAGTTGGTGATGTAGAGACCGATGCCGGGCCAGGAGAAGACGGTCTCGGTCAGCACCGAGCCTTCGAGAAGGCCGGCATAGGAGAGCGCGATCACCGTTACCATCGGCACCGCCGCGTTGCGCAGCGCGTGGCCCCAGATGATGCGGGTTTCCGACAAGCCCTTGGCGCGCGCGGCGACGATGTATTCCTGCGCGAGTTCGTTGAGCATAAACGAGCGCGTCATGCGGCTGATATAGGCGAGCGAGAAATAGCCCAGCAGCGAGGCCGGCAGAATGATGTGACGGAAGGCGTCCCAGAAGACATCCCACTGACCTTGCATCGCCGAATCGAGAAGGTAGAAACCGGTGATCGGCGTGAAGGTGTATTCGTAGACGACATCGAGCCGGGCCGGAAAAGCCACCCATTGCAGCTTGGCGTAGAACAGGACGAGGCCAAGCAGGCCGAGCCAGAAGATCGGCACGGAATAACCAATCAGGCCGATGACGCGCACGACCTGGTCGATGATGCTGCCGCGCCTGACCGCGGCCAGCACGCCGAGCGGCACGCCGAACAGCGCGCCGATCAGCGTTCCCAGCGTCGCCAGCTCCGTCGTTGCCGGAAGGGCGCGGCGAATGTCGGTCATGACCGGATTGGTGGTCAGCACGGAGGTGCCGAAATCACCGCTCAGGGCATTTCTTACATAGATGTAGAACTGCTCGATCAACGGCAGGTCGAGGCCCATCTCGCGGCGCGTGCGCTCGACGACATTGGCCGGCGCCCGGTCCCCGAGCACGGCCAGCACAGGGTCGATCGGGATGACGCGGCCGATGAAGAAGGTGACGGCGAGAAGACCAAGATAGGTCGTCACCGCGATGACCAGGAAACGGCCGATCGCCGACGCAATGGCGACGGCGCGGGCGCTGCCGCGCCCGCTCTCGTTTTCAATCGCGCTCATGTGGCGCGTCCGTCGACTTTATTCTTTCGAGACCGGGCCGACGAAGTTGCTGTCAAAGCTCGGACCGAGCGCGAAGCCCTTGAGGTTCTTGCGCAGCCCAGCCACTTCCAATTGCTGATGGATGATGACGAAGGGGCTGGTGTCGAGGATCTTCTGCTGCAGATCCTTGTACATGTCGGCGCGCTTGCCCGCATCCTTCTCCAGCAGTGCCGCTTCGGTTTCCTTGGTCAGGTCCGGAATGTCCCAGGCATTGCGCCAGGCGAGCGTGTGGGATTTGCCGCCATCCGAATTGTCGGGGTTGGAAGCGAAGGTCTGGGCGTTGGAGTTCGGATCGAAATAATCCTGACCCCAATTGCCGATGTAGATGTCATGGTTGCGGGCCCGGTACTTGGTCAGCGTCTGCTTGCCGTCGCCGGGAATGATCTCCAGCTTGATGCCGGCCTGGCCGAGCGTCTGCTGGATGGATTCCGCCATGCCGGTGGTCGGCTGACCGGTGCGTACGTCCATGGTGACGCTGAAGCCGTCGGCCAGGCCGGCCTTTGCCAGCAATTCCTTGGCCTTGGCAACGTCGAGCTTGAAGGGATTGGTGTCGATGGCCCCGAGGTCGCCCTTGGGCAGGAACGACTGGTGGATTTCGCCGATACCCTTGAGGATGGTCGAGCTCAGCGCATCGTAGTCGACCAGATATTTGAAGGCCTGGCGCACCTCGGGCTTGGCGAGGTTCGGGTTCTTCTGGTTGAGGCTGATGTAGTAGACGGTGCCCTTCGGCGCGCTGGTGGTGGTGAGATCGGCGTTCTTGGCGATGGCGTCGAGGTCATTCGGCTCGAGGTTGCGGGCGACGTCGATGTCACCGGCTTCGAGCGCCAGGCGCTGGGCCGAGCTTTCCTTCATGTTGCGGTAGATAACACGGGCTAGCTTGGCCTTTTCTCCGTGATAGTTGTCGTTGCGCTCCATGACGACGGCTTCGTTGGCGCGCCATTCGCGCAGCTTGTAGGCGCCGGAGCCGGCATAGCCGGTCTTCAGCCAGGCATTGCCGAAGTCGTTGTCCCATTTGTAGTCGGCGCTTGGCGTCACCGCGGCGACATGCTCCTTGACCAGCTTGGCGTCGACAACGGAAGCGACGGTGGCCGACAGGCAGTTCAGCACGAAGCTCGGCGCATAGGCCTTGTCAACGGTGAACTGGAAGGTGGTGTCGTCGATTGCCTTGGCCTTTTCGGTGACATTGTCGCCGCTGATGCCGAACTGGTCGATGATGAAGGCCGGGCTCTTGTCCAGCTTGACGGCGCGCTCGAACGAATAGGCGACGTCGGCCGCGGTGATCGGGTTGCCCGAGGCGAACTTGAGGCTCGACTTCAGCTTGAAAGTGTAGGTCAGGCCATCGTCGGAGACGGTCCAGCTCTCCGCGAGATCGGGCTTGACCTTGGAGGTGTCGCTGAGGTCGAGACGGACCAGTAGGTCATAGGTGTTGCCGGTGACTTCGGCGGTCGACAACTCGAACGCTTCGCCCGGATCCATGGAGATGATGTCGTCGATGGCGAATCCCTCGACCAGCGTGTCGGCGGGCGTGACGGCGAAGGCTGGCGCCGCGCCAACGAGCAGCGCGGACATCGCCGCGCCCGCTAGCAAGGCACGCGAGCGAAGAGCAAACTTTTCCATCATCATGGTGATTGTTCCCTGTTTTGTTGGTTGTTGTCCTGAGTTCCCGGCTCAGGGTTGCAGAATTTTGTCGGGGCCAAACGACAGCCCTTCAGCCTCGTACCGTCGTGGTTTTTGTCCAATTGGTCAACAGCATATCGGGCCGCTTTGTGACGGGCAACGAGCATTTGCAGAACGGCCCATTGGAGCAGAATGGCGGGCAGCGCGTCGACGCACAGGTCAGCCAAGCGAGGCCGCCGGGCGAGAAAAATTTGCCAATTTTTCGAGTTATTTCAGCCGTCCGACCAGGCCGGCGTCGGGAAAGCAGGTCGCTGCCTGGCCGTTCTTGGTCTGCCACTTGCCGATCGAACGGCGGGTCTTGAAGCCCGGCAGGCCGTCGGAGCCGCCGACATCATAGCCCTTGGCCTGCAGCGCCCGCTGCAGGGCGGCGATGTCGGAGCGATGGAGATCACCGACCGGCCCCCAGCTGCCGGAAAAATTCTGGTCGCCATGCGCAATACGGTCGGCGCCATGGCCGATGAACAGCGCATAGAGGTCGCTGGTGTTGTATTCCTTCAGCACATAGAAATTGGGGGTGGCGATGAAAGCCGGCCCGCTGCGGCCGGCCGGCATCAGCAGGAAGCCCTCCGCCTGCAGCTCGCTGGCGGGAAACGGCTTGCCGCCGACGCGCTTGATGCCCATGCCAGCCCACTCAGAGATCTTCTTGCCCTGATCGGGACCTTCCAGCGAGCAGGAGACGCTGTCGGGCACGGTCACCTCGACCCCCCAGCCGCGTCCCCTCACCCAGCCATAATGGACGAGATAATTGGCGATCGAGGCAAGCACGTCGGGCGTCGAGTTCCAGATATCGACGCGGCCATCGCCGTCGAAATCCACGGCATGCTTGAGAAAGGAGGTCGGCATGAATTGCGGCTGGCCAAGCGCACCGGCCCAGGACGATTTCATCGCGCCGACCGGGGCCAGGCCGCGTTGGACGATCTCCAGCGCGGCCAAAAGCTCGGTGCGGAAGAAATCCTTCTTCGTCGACATGAACGCCTTGGTGCCCAGCACCTCGAAGGCGTTGTAAGGCATCTTTGCCGCCCCGAAGCCGGTCTCGCGGCCCCAGATCGCCAGAAGAATCTCGCCGGGCACGCCATATCGCTTTTCGATCGCGGCAAGCGTCTTGGCATTGGCGGCTTCGCGCGCGCGGCCGCCTGCCGTCACCGCACGAACCGTCTTCTCGGCGAAATAGGCGCCGGGCGAGCCGAACTCGGCCTGATGCTGCTTCTGCGGCGTCTTCGGCTTCTCGCCGGGCATGACAAGGTCGGGCAGCTTCAAATTGGGCTTTATGCCGTCAAAGGCGGCATCGAATGTCTGCCTGGAGATGCCTTTGGCCGTGGCCTCGGGCCAGAGGTCGTTCTGCAGCCAGGCGCGGAATTGGTCGTCGATCTTGGCCGCCGAGGCGGGGGCTGCGAGGAGGAGAGCGGTAAGAGCCGCGACCAAGGCGAAGGTCATTGTGCGAAGGAATGCGGTCATCTCGGCAAACATCCCCGCCATTGCATCAAAACGCCGTCCTGGAGCGCAGCGCGGCGGCGAGCGTGCCCTCGTCGAGATAGTCGAGTTCACCGCCGACCGGCACGCCATGTGCCAGCCTTGTCACCTTGATGTCGAAGCCGGACAGCTGGTCGGTGAGGTAGTGCGCGGTCGTCTGCCCCTCGACCGTCGCGTTGACGGCGAGGATGATCTCCTTGACCTCGCCGCCGGCGACGCGGTCGATCAATGAGCGGATGTTGAGCTGGTCGGGGCCGACACCATCGAGCGGCGACAGCGTGCCGCCGAGCACATGGTAGCGCACGTTCATGGCGGCTGCTCGCTCCAACGCCCAGAGGTCCGAGACGTCCTCGACGACGATCAGCGTGGCGGCGTCGCGGCGCGGATCGGTGCAGATCATGCAAGGGTCCGATGTGTCGACATTGCCGCAAGTGGAACAGATGCGCACCTTGTCGGCGGCTTCGCCCATGGCGGCGGCGAGCGGCGACAGCAACTGTTCCTTCTTCTTGATCAGATGCAGAGCCGCGCGCCTGGCGGAACGGGGCCCGAGCCCCGGCACCTTGGCCAGGAGCTGGATCAGGCGTTCGATCTCGGGACCGGCGATTCGCTTGGACATCGCTCTGATCTAGGATTTTTCAGAGCGCTTTGGAACATCCCGCGTTCGCGCATCGTCGCCATGCCGCCATGCGACACGCCGGCAACACGAATCAGTTGACCTCGAGCGGTCGGGACTGGCTGGCGATCATCGCCCCAATGGCGTCGGTGTTCTCGGGCGTCGACTGGAACCCCATCGCCGCTTCTTGCGGCGCACCCTGAACCGAGGAAATGACGCGGTTGTTCAAGGTTCCGCCGAAACGGGCGGCATCCGGTTCTTCCATCGGCTCCTGCATCGCGACCATTGTCGGCTTCACGCTCACGCGCTCCGCCTTCGCAGCAGGCGCCACAGCCGCGGTCACATAGGCCTCTTGAGCCGGGGCGGTCTTGGTCTTGGGCTGACGGGCCGGTTCCGCGGCGGCGGTCATATAGACCTGCTGCGCCGGAGCGGCGCGGGACGTTTTGTTCGGGCGCGCCGGTTCGGCCGAGGCCACCATCGTCACCGGGGCGGCCGGCTTGACTATCTCGGACCCGGCCGAAGCAAGCGCCACCATTGGTTCATCCGGCAGCGGCTGCCAGTTGCGGCCGCGCTTCTCGTAGAAGGCATTGCCGCCGGCAACCATGGTGTAGTGCATGTTCTTGTAGGGGAAGCGCAGGCCGGCGGTGTGGAAATACATCGTGTTCTTCAGCTTGGCCTTGCGCTCGCCCTTGAGCACTGCATCGGCCGCTTCCTCGACATCGGGCATGGCGCGCGAATTCATCGGCCTGGTCATGACGCCAGGCGCGAATTGCCCCGGCTCGCCGACCACCTGGCAGATGGTGCTGCCGTGGTTGCCGGAGCGCAGCCGGTTCATGACCACGGTGCCGACAGCGATCATGCCATCACGGCTCGAACGGTTGGATTCGAAGAACATCGCCCTTTCCAGGCACTCCCTGTCCTTCGGCGAGTGGCTGGAAGCGCGCGACGTCAGGAAACTCGGCGTGATGGCGTTGGTCAGGCCGGCAACGGACATGCCGTGCGAAGTGGTCTGGCTGCAGGCAGCCAAAAACAGGGGAGACGTGATGACGCCGAGCAACAGCGGCGTCTTCCATCGCATAACGATCAACAGGTTACCCTCTCACTTCGATGCCCGCCCCAGGCTGCGGCAAGAATGAGACACTTTCGGGCAAAATGATGGCCAAAACGTTATTAACAACGTACTGTTGCCAAAAAGGCACAATTTCGAGGTATTCCAGATAGATCGAGCCGTCATTTCACGAAAGCGATGACCGCTCTCTCTTGGTTTCGCCGCAATTGCCGACGGAAAAGCCTCGTCGCGGTTTTCCGGGAATCGCTACCGCGCGGCCGCAATAGCCGTCGGCTGACCAGGCTCAGCCTCCTCGACCTTCTCCGAAAACAGACCGCGCCTGAGGAACAGCGCCCGTGCGTCCCTGGCCGCCGGCGCGATCTTTCCCGGCCAGTCGCTGTCGATGAATTCGGCCTTGGTGAAATCGGGATTTGTTTCAGAGGCCGCCTCGAGGAATTCGGCGATCTCCAGCACGACCGCACGCTCATCCTTCGAAAGCGCCGACGTGCCGGCCTCGATCGACGGGCGGTGCACGAAATCCTCGAACAGGTAGAAGTAACCCTTGATGCCGACAATATCGACGCCGGCATCGCAATCGGCGAGGATTTCCAGAATCTCGTAGATCCTGTTGCGGATACGCTGCTCGATCAGTCTTTCGGACGGCTCTTCGGTCATGGGCGCATCGCCGCTGGGTTAAACTTTTATGCACGCCGTTGCCCAACACCGCTGCACGGTCTTGGGCGAGATGCATCAGAACGGCAATTTCATTCCCGGCGGGATCGGCAGGCCTGATGTCAGCGCCTTGGTCTTTTCCTGCATGATCTGCTCGACCTTGGCCTTGGCGTCATTGTGGGCGGCCAGAATCAGGTCCTCGAGGATTTCGACCTCATCCTCCTTGAACAGGGACGGGTCGATCTTCAGCACCTTCATCTCGAACTTGCCGCTCAAGGTGACGCTGACCAGGCCACCGCCGGCCTGGCCGACGGATTCGATCGTGGCGATCTCATCCTGCATGGCCTGGAATTTGGCCTGCATTTCCTTCGCCTTGCCCATCAGGCCGAGAAGATCTTTCATGGTCCGATCCTTGTCTTGTTTTATCAGGTCTCGTCGTCATCCGCCGGCGGCTCGACCGGCATTTCGGCCTCGGTCGTGTCCGCCTCCGGGGCGTCGGGAATGCGCACGTCGATGATCTTGGCGCCGGGAAAGCGCGCCAGGATGGCGGCAACCGTCGGATCGCTCTTTGCGTCGAGGAAGGCGTTTTCGCGCTTGGTCGATTCCATTTCGGCCAGCGTCTGGCCGCCCTCTTCCTTCGACAACGACACTAGCCAGTTGCGCCCGGTCCAGGCGCGCAATTTCGTCGTCAGGTCGTTGAGCAGCAGCTTGGGCGCATCGTCGGTCAGGCTGACGTCGATGCGGCCGGGCTCGAAGCGGACGGGACGGATGCAACGCTTGATCAGCACCTTGAAGGCTATGTCGCGCTGCGCGTCCGCAAGCGCAACGATGTCGGCCAGCGACCTGACCGGCACCTGCTGCGGCTCGGACACCGGCGCGGGCGGCGCAACGAAGGCGGCCGGCGCCGGCGTCGCCTCGACCAGCCGCATGGTCTGCGCGCCACCCGAACCGGATGGCATGCGCGCCTGCGCCACCGCGCTGGCCCCGCCGCCATTGCCAGGACCGGCAGGGGCACCATTCGGGCGCGATACGCCATTCTGAACCGGCCCCGCGCCCTCGAGCGATCGCAACGCCTCGTCCAGAGTCGGCAGGTCGGCGGCATGCGCCAGCCGGATCAGCACCATTTCGGCGGCACTGACCGGCCGGTTGGAGGACTGCACCTCGGGAATTCCCTTGAGCAGCATCTGCCAGGTCCGCGACAGCACACGCACCGACAGCGCTTTGGCGAAATCGGCGCCGCGCTGGCGCTCGTCCTGCGACAGCGATGCATCGTCCATGGCGGTCGACACGAAACGCAACCGGGTGACGAGATGGTTGAATTCGGCAAGATCGGTCAGCACCGCGGCCGGATCGGCGCCGGTGTCGTATTGCGCGCGGAATTCGGCGAGTGCCGCCGCCACGTCGCCCTTCATCACATGTTCGAACAGATCGACGATCCGGGCGCGGTCGGCCAGGCCCAGCATGGCCCGCACCGCTTCGGCGCTGACGGCGCCGGCGCCGTGCGCGATCGCCTGGTCGAGGATGGAGAGCGAATCGCGAGCCGAGCCTTCGGCCGCGCGCGCAATCATCGCCAGCGCGTCGTCGTCGACCGAAATGCCTTCCTTGGCGGCGATCGAGGAGAGATGCGCCACCAGCGCGCCGGCATCGATGCGCCTGAGGTCGAAGCGCTGGCAGCGCGACAGGACGGTGATCGGAACCTTGCGGATTTCGGTGGTGGCGAAAATGAATTTGACGTGCGGCGGCGGCTCTTCCAGCGTTTTCAGCAGGCCGTTGAAGGCCTGCGTCGACAGCATGTGCACTTCGTCGATGATGTAGACCTTGTAGCGGGCCGAGACCGGCGCGTAGCGCACGCGCTCGATGATGTCCCTGATGTCGTCGATGCCGGTGTGCGAGGCGGCGTCCATTTCGATGACGTCGACATGGCGGCCTTCCATGATCGCCTGGCAATGCTCGCCGAGCACGGCGAGGTCGACGGAAGGCTGGTCGACGGTCGCGGTCTTGTAGTTCAACGCCCGCGCCAGGATGCGCGCCGTGGTGGTCTTGCCGACACCGCGCACGCCGGTCAGCATCCAGGCCTGGGCAATGCGGCCGGTGGAAAAGGCGTTGGTGAGGGTGCGCACCATCGGCTCCTGGCCGACCAACTCGGAAAAATTCGACGGACGGTATTTGCGCGCCAGCACGCGGTAGGCGGCGGCCTTTCCATTCTCCGGGCTTTTTGGCCCCGAATTTCCGGCTTCGCTCATTCGCCCGTTAAGCTCCAAAAGGGCGCGCCCAAAGGCGCCGATTCCTGCGCATAGTCTCGCCCGCGCTGCAATGCGTCGTCAATGTCGCGAGGAGGGCCGATGAGGTGGGAGGCTGGAACAATGACCCGTTCCGGGCTCGTTAGGGCTGCTTCCTTCCGGACCTGACCCGGTTGGCGAGTGGATCGTCCACCACCAACCTCCCGATGTCCATATCGGCAATTGCGCGACGAAATGCAAGTGCGCAGGCAAATCAGCGCCATCACAAGAGAGATTCGCTTGCAGCCCCGATGCAGCCGCTCTAGCGTCCATGGTTTGAGGAAAACAGAAAAGCAAGGGAAACGCCGATGCTGCCGGGCCTGAAGGCCGGATTCACGCTGGATGCCCGGCTGGAGGCGGACAGCGAGCAGTTGATGTGGCTTGGGCTGTGCGAATTGCGGGTAATGAACGACCGTCGCTGGCCATGGCTGCTCTTGGTGCCGCAGCGGCTGGGCGCGGAAGAAATCCACGACATGACGCCGCTCGACCAGACGATGCTGACCTTCGAGACCAACATGGTGGCTCAGGCGCTGAAAAAAGTCAGCGGCTGCACCAAGATCAACACCGGCGCGCTCGGCAATATCGTGCGCCAACTGCATATCCATATCGTCGCACGGTCCGAAGGCGATCCCGGCTGGCCCGGCCCGGTGTGGGGGTATGGCCTGCGCGATCCCTATCAGGGTTCCGACCTGCGCCGGTTTGCCGAAACCATAAGGGCGGCGCTATAAGCCTTCCCCAGTGTTGTTCCAAGACACGTTCATTCCCAGACATGTCCATCCCAAAGCATCAGAGACCGCATGAGCTTCCGCCTGTTTGACGCGCCTTTGCGCGAGCCGAGCCAGTTCGTCGGCTTTGCCGGCAACACGATCAACCGGCAATCCGAGAATCGCGCCGACGATTCGGTCGACAACGCGCTGGCGGATCCGACGACACGGCTTTTGCTGATGAATGGCGGCCGGCTCCACCTGAAGCTTGGAACAGGCGGCAGTCTCGATCCCTGGTTCGACGCCGCCGGGAGCGAGCCCTTCAAGCCGTCCTTGGCGCAGGGCGTGTTGCTCGGCTATACCGAACAGGGGCCGGTGCTGGCGATGCCTGTCGGAATCGAGGCCGAACAGTTGCCCGAGACCGTCAAGGCGGTCGACTACCGCTCTGTCTACATGCAAGGACTGATCGACGAAGCGGCGGCCGGGGCAATGGCGCAAGGGGCGGCCCTGCTCGCCTGGCACGCCAGCCATCGGTTCTGCAGCAAGTGCGGCACGCAATCCGAAATGCGGGCCGGCGGCTACAAGCGCCATTGCCCGAATTGCGGCACCGAGCATTTTCCGCGCACCGACCCGGTTGCGATCATGCTGACGGCGACGCGGGAAAAATGCCTGCTCGGGCGCGGCCGGCACTTCGCGCCGGGCATGTATTCGGCGCTTGCCGGCTTCATCGAACCAGGCGAGACGATCGAGGCCGCGGTGCGCCGCGAAACACTGGAGGAAGCCGGCATCCGGCTCGGCCGCGTCGTCTACCACGCCAGCCAGCCCTGGCCGTTTCCCTATTCGCTGATGATCGGCTGCTTCGGCGAGCCGCTCAACGATGACATCCAGGCCGATCTCAACGAGCTGGAAGACTGCCGCTGGTTCGGCCGCGACGAGGTGCGGCTTATGCTGGCCAGGGAGCATCCCGGCAATCTGGTCACGCCGCCGAAAGGGGCGATCGCGCATCACCTCATCCGCGCCTGGGTCGACAGCGAATACTGAAAGTCATTGCAGGAGAGACAAATGATCCGTCACACCGTCGTCTTCACGCTGAAGCACCCGCCGCACTCGCTCGAGGAAAAGCGGTTCCTCGTCGACGCCAAGAAAATCCTCTCGGCGATCCGGGGCGTCACGCATTTCGAACAGTTGCGGCAGATCAGCCCCAAGAACGACTATCAGTTCGGCTTCTCGATGGAGTTCGCCGACCAGGCCGCCTACACCAGATACAACGACCACCCCGACCATGTCGCATTCGTGCGTGACCGCTGGGGGCCGGAGGTCGAGAAATTTCTCGAGATCGACTATGTGCCGCTGGGCGCTGTGATTTAAGCATGATCCCGAAAAGTGGGTAGCGGTTTTCTCGGACCAACGGTTTCCGTTTGTCCAGGAAATCACGCTGAACGCGGTCAGTCAGCGACTTTCCACTGCTCACGCGACTCACTGGCCGGGTAGACGCCCAGGATCCGCACCTCGCGGGAGAAGAAGCGCAACTCGTCCAGCGCCAGCTTGACCAGCGGATCGTCGGGATGGCCCTCGATGTCGGCGTAGAACAGCGTGGCGGTGAAAGCGCCGAGCTGATAGCTCTCCAGCTTGGTCATGTTGATGCCGTTGGTGGCGAAACCGCCCATGGCCTTGTAGAGCGCCGCCGGCACGTTACGGACGCGGAAGATGAAAGTCGTCATCATCTTGGTGTCGGCCGACGGCCGTTCGGCCCATTGCTTGCTCTTGGTCAGGACGACGAAGCGGGTGACGTTGGAATCGGTGTCCTCGACATTTTCCTCGATGATATCGAGCCCGTAGAGCGTCGCGGCCAGCGCCGGCGACAGCGCGGCCATGGTGCGGTCCTTGACCTCGGAGATCATCTTGGCGGCACCGGCGGTATCGCCGGCGACGACCGCCTTCCAGCCGTTCTTGCGGATGTATTTGCGACACTGGCCAAGCGCGTGGATGTGGCTGTGAACCGTCTTGATTTCGTCGCGCTTGACCCCGGGCAGCACCATCAGCTGGAAATGGATCGGCAGGAAATACTCGCCCACGATGTGCATCCGCGATTCCGGCAGCAGATGATGGATGTCGGCGACGCGTCCGGCGATGGTGTTCTCGATCGGGATCATGGCAAGGTCGGCCTTGCCGGTCTCGACGGCGTTGAAGGCATCCTCGAAGGTCGGGCACGGCAACGGCTCCATCCAGGGATAGACGTTGCGGCAGGCGGTGTCGGAATTGGCGCCCGGCTCGCCCTGGAAGGATATTCTGTTGGTCTTTTCAGGCATGGCCGGGTCTCGATTCACGGTGTCGAAGGGATTTCTCAGTTTGAAAGGATGGTTCGGGCGCGCTCAAGGTCTTGCGGCGTGTCGACGCCGAACGGCAGCGACCGGACGATCTCGGCGTCGATGCGCATGCCAGCCTCCAGCGCCCGCAACTGTTCCAACCGCTCGCGGCGCTCCAGCGGCGACGGTTTCAGCGCGACGAAGCGTTCGAGTGCCGCGCGGCGATAGGCGTAGAGACCGACATGGTGATAAAGCGGCCCCTCGCCCCAAGGTGCTGTGGCGCGGGTGAAATAGAGCGCCCTCAGCCGCGTTGCTGACAGCGGCGAACCGACGATCTTGACGACGTTCGGGTTGGTCTTTTCCTCATCGCGGACGATCTCGACGCCGAGCGTGGCGATATCCACCGTCGCGTCGTCTAACGGCCTGAGCGAGGCGGCAATGATGCCGGGATCGATGGTCGGCAGGTCGCCCTGGACATTGACGATCGTTTCGACCCTGCGACCGGGATCGAGGGCGGCCAGCGCCTCGTGGATGCGGTCGGAGCCGGATTCATGATCGATGCGCGTCATCACCGCCTCGAAACCATGCGCGCGCACCGCTTCGGCGACGCTTTGCGTGTCGGTCGCCACCACCACCCTCCCGAGGCCGGCCTCGGCCGCGCGACGGGCGACATGGACGATCATCGGCGCGCCGGATATGTCGGCCAGCGGCTTGCCCGGCAGGCGGGTGGAGGCCATGCGGGCCGGTATCAGGATCAGGGTGGACATGGCTGTGGCAAGGCGTTCGAAAAGAGGAGGGGAAAAGTGGCAAAAGGTCTCACTGGCAGCGCCCTTATAGGTGTTGCAACGCCGGAGCAAAAGACCTAGTTTCCGCCCGATTTGACCGGCTCTGGAGGGCGGGTCTCGATACCGACGGACGGAGTGGACGGTTCGGTCCGCCGGAAAAGGGAGCAAGGGGCGTATGGATTCCAACGAAGTCAACAAACTGCTCGCCGGATTGCTCGGAACCGTTTTCGTCGTTTTCTCGGTCGGCCTGGTATCCGACGCGCTGTTTGCCTCGCCGGCTCCCGAGAAGCCCGGTTTCGCCATCGAGGCAGCCGAGCCCGCCGAAGGCGGCGCCGCAGCGCCGGCCGCCGCGGCCAAGCCGATCGCCGATCTGCTGCAGACCGCCAATGTCGAGGCGGGCGCTGCCGTCTTCAAGAAATGCCAGGCCTGCCATTCCGGCGAAAAGGGCGGACCCAACAAGGTCGGCCCCGATCTGTGGGACCTCGTCGATCGTCCCGTCGCCGAACACGAAGGCTTCGCCTACTCGGCCGGCATGAAGGAATTTTCCAAGGGCGGCACCGAGAAGTGGACCTATGACAACATCAACCACTTCATCACCTCGCCGAAGAAATTCGTGAAGGGCACGGCCATGGGTTTCGCCGGCCTGCCCAAGGACGAGGACCGCGCCAACGTCATCGCCTATCTGCGCACACTGTCGGACAATCCCAAGCCGCTGCCGGCACCGGGAGCCGCCGCCGACGCCAGCGCACCCGCCAAGCCCGCCGCTGGCGCCGCACCGGCCAAGCCGGCTGACGGCGCGGCGCCGGCCAAGCCTGCCGCGCCTGCGGCTCCGGCACCAGCCGCGCCGGCCAAATAACCAAATTGTCATCAAAGCGTTCATAGAAAAGCCGGGTTCTGCCCGGCTTTTTTGTTAGGAAAACGCATATGCGGCGACAAAGCCGCGCATGGCGGTTTCCAGGAGCGCCAAATCATCTAGATTGCCTTTTCTGGATGATCCGGAGAAACGCATCGCGAAGAGGATAGTGCATGACGGTTGGCCGAACGCTTCTCAGGTCGCTGCTGGCGGCGGCCCTTCTGGTGGCGGGACTGCAGGCGACCCGGGCCGACGAGTGGCGAACCACCTCATCGTTGATCGGCGACTCGAAATACGGCGACAATTTCCAGCACTACGACTACGTCAACCCGAACGCGCCCAAGGGCGGGGGCTACAACTCCGTCGTCCAAGGGACATTCGACAGCTTCAATCCCTACATCGTGCAAGGAGCGCCGGCCGCCGGCTTCCAACCGATCGGCGGCGGCCTGCTCTACGATACGCTGATGGACCAGGCGACCGACGAAGGCAGCGTCAGCCACCCGCTGATCGCCGACGCCTACAAATATCCGGCCGATTATTCCTCGGCGACCTACCGGCTGGACCCGCGCGCGAAGTGGCATGACGGGCAGCCGATCACCGTCGACGATGTGATCTGGTCGTTCCAGGTGCTGAAGGCGAACAGCCCGATGTACAGCCGCTATTTCGAGAACGTCACCGAGGCCGTCGCGATCTCGGACCGCGAGGTCGAATTCCATTTCAGCCAAAAGGGCAACCGCGAACTGCCCAAGATCCTTGGCGACCTCGTCGTTCTGCCCAAGCATTGGTGGGAAGGCACCGACCCCAACGGCAAGAAGCGCGACATCACCAAGGGGACGCTGGAGCCGCCGCTTGGCTCAGCAGCCTACAAGATTGCCAGCTTCAAGCCGGGCTCGGAAATCGTCTGGCAGCGCGTGCCGGACTATTGGGCCGCCAAGCTGCCGGTGAAGATCGGTCGCGAGAATTTCGACACCCAGCGCTTCACTTATATTCTTGACGACAATGCCGCCTGGCAAGCCTTCAAGAAGGGCGGGCTCGACGATATCAAGCCGGAAAACAGCTCGAAGAAGTGGGCGACGTTTTATGATTTCCCGGCGATCAAGGCCGGCGACGTGATCAAGCAGGAATTCAAGACCACCTCGCCGGAGCCGATGCAGGCCTTCATGCTCAACCTGAGGCGGCCGCTGTTCCAGGATCGCCTTGTACGCGAGGCACTGACCTATGCGTATGATTTCGAGACAATGAACCGTACGCTGTTCTTCGGCTTCAACACCCGTACCAGCAGCTACTTCCAAGGTACGGAGCTGGCATCGAGTGGCCTGCCGCAAGGCAAGGAGCTGGAAATCCTGGAAAAATATCGCGACAAACTGCCGCCCGAGCTTTTCACGCAGGCGTTCAAGCTGCCGGTCTATGACACGCCGCAAGCCGAGCGCAAATACCTGAAGCAGGCGGTCGATCTGTTCGCCAAGGCCGGCTGGGTGATTAAGGGCGGCAAGATGGTCAACGCCAAGACCGGCGAGCCGTTCAAGTTCGAGATCATCGGCTCAAGTGAAACGGACCAGGTCCTTTCCGGCACCTATATCGCCAATCTGCGCAAAATCGGCGTCGATGCGACGCTGCGCATCATCGACCAGAGCCAATACATCAACCGCGTCAACAATTTCGATTACGATGTCATCACCAACCTGCTGCAGCAATCGGAATCGCCCGGCAACGAGCAACGTGATTTCTGGAGTTCGAAGGCCGCAGCCACACCGGGATCGCGCAACTTTTCCGGCATCAAGGATCCGGTCGTGGACGCCCTTGTCGACCGCATCATCTTTGCCACCGACCGCCACGATCTCGTGGCCGTCACCCATGCGCTCGACCGGGTGATGCTGTGGAACTATTACGTCGTGCCGCAATACTACCGTGCGGTAGTGTGGCTCGCCTACTGGAACAAGTTCGGGATTCCGGACAAGCAGCCAAGCTACCGCGGCGCCGATATCGATTCCTGGTGGATCGACCCCGAGAAGGAAAAGGCGCTCGCGGCCAAATACAAGGGTAGCGATTGATGGGGCAGCAGTCGATGCTACCTCGTCGTGGCTTCCTGACGCTTGGCGCCGCGGCAACTACCGCCGCGCTACTGCCGGGCCGTGCCTTCGCCGCCAGCCCGACCGATGTGAAACTGCATGGGCTGTCGGCATTCGGCGACCTCAAATACAAGCCGGATTTCACCCATTTCGACTATGTCAATGTCGATGCGCCGCAAGGCGGTACGTTCAACTTCCTGCCGCGCAACTGGGGCTCCAACCAGACGCCGCTGACCTTCAACACGCTGAATTCGTTCGTTCCCAAAGGCGATTCGCCGCAGCGTATGGAGATGTGCTTCGATTCGCTGATGGTGAGAGCGTTCGACGAACCTGACGCCGTCTACGGGCTGATCGCTGACAGCGTGACGATTTCAGACGACCGCAACGGGTTCACCTTCTCGCTGCGTCCGCAGGCTCGTTTCCATGACGGCACGCCGCTGACGGCCGAGGACGCCGCCTTCACCTTCAAGCTGTTGAAGGACAAGGGGCATCCGGACTATTCGCTGCCGCTGACACATCTGAACGACGCGATCGCCATCGATGCTCACACGTTGAAGCTTGCCTTCTCCGGCAAGCAGACAACCCGCACCATCCTCAACGTCGTTGCGTTCCCGATCCTGTCGAAGGCTTTCTATACGGCCAACCCGTTCGATTCCTCGCAGATGAATCCGCCGCTCGGGTCAAGCGCCTACAAGGTCGGTCGCTGGTCGGCAGGAGGCTGGATCGAATATGAGCGAGTGGCCGACTATTGGGGCAACGACCTGCCGGTCAATCGCGGCCAGAACAATTTTCAGCGCATTCGTGTCGAGTTCTACCAGGATCGCAACGTTGCCTTCGAAGCGTTCAAGAAGGGAGAGATCCTCTACAAGGAAGAATTCGTGTCGCGAGTCTGGGCGACGGGCTACGACTTCCCCGCCTTCATTGCCGGCAAGGTGGTGAAGCGCGAATTCCCGGCCGAAACGATGCCTTCCATGCAGGCCACCGCCGTCAATCAGCGGCGGGAGCAATTCCGCGACCCGCGCGTGCGGCAAGCGATCGGGCTCTGCTTCGACTTCGAATGGACGCGGCGCAATTTCTTTTACGGCTCCTATGAGCGCTCGCAATCCTGCTTCGAGCAATCCGATTTTCGCGCCGAGGGCGTCCCGTCGCCACAGGAACTAGCCTTGCTCGAGCCACTACGCGGCCAGATTCCGGCCGAGGCTTTTGGCGAAGCCGTCACACAAGACGTGTCGAACGGTTCCGGGCGCGACCGCCATTTGCTTGGCAAGGCAGCCAAGCTCCTAACTGACGCCGGCTGGAAACGCTCCGGCAATTTCGTCGTCAACGACAAGGGCGGTCGACTGTCGGCAGAGTTTCTTGTCGATGACGAGGTCTTCGAGCAGGTTTACTCGCCTTGGGTGGAAAACATGAAGGCGGTCGGCATCGATGCCTCTATCCGGCTGGTCGATGCCGCGCAGTATCAGCTGCGGCAGAATTCGTTCGACTACGATCTTATCTCGGTTGCGGCCCGGCTTCCGGCGACGCCAACTCGTGACGACCTCGAAACCTTTTTCCACTCGCGAACCGCAACCTTATCGGGCACACGCAATCTGCCGGGAACATCGAGCCCGGCCATCGACGCCCTGGTCGACGCCGCCGGCGCCGCCAAGGACCGCGAAAGCCTGACAATCGCCATGCGTGCGCTCGACCGGGTCTTGCGTGCACGGCGCGATTGGATTCCAAGTTGGTTCCTGGCGAATCATCGAAGCGCCTATTGGGACATGTTCGGCTTTCCCGGGCGGAAACCCGATTTCGACTTTCCGGTCGAAGCGCTGTGGTGGGTCGACAAGGACAAGGCGGCAAGAATTGGCAAAGCCTGACATGACCGTTCGCGCAGGATTGGCGGGCTGATGGGCGCCTATATACTGCGACGCATCCTTCTGATGATCCCGACGCTGTTCGGCATCATGGCGATTTCCTTTGCCGTGATCCAGTTCGCGCCCGGCGGTCCGGTCGAGCAGGTGATTGCCAGTCTGACCAACCAGGGCGGCAGCGATCGCCTCGGCAGCGGTGGTGGCGACGCCGGCGTCGGTGGCAATAGCGATGCCGCCGGCGATATCGGCTCGAAATACCGCGGTGCGCAAGGTCTTGACCCCGAGTTCATCAAGAAGCTGGAAAAGCAATTCGGCTTCGACAAGCCGCCGCTCGAACGCTTCGGCATGATGCTGTGGAACTATATCCGGTTCGATTTCGGCGATAGCTATTTCCGCGACATATCGGTGCTCGACCTGATCCTCGAAAAGATGCCTGTGTCGATCTCACTCGGCATCTGGATCACCATCCTGTCCTACCTGATCTCGATCCCGCTCGGCATCCGCAAGGCGGTCAAGGATGGCTCGGCGTTCGACATGTGGACCAGCGGCGTCGTCATCATCGGCTATGCGATCCCGGGCTTCCTGTTCGGCATCCTGCTGATGGTGCTGTTTGCCGGCGGCTCGTTCTGGGACTGGTTCCCGTTGCGCGGCATCGTTTCGGATAATTGGAACCAGTTGTCCTGGCCGGACAGGGTCGTCGACTATATCTGGCACATGACGTTGCCGCTGACCGCGCTCGTGCTGTCGGCTTTCGCCACGACAACGCTGCTCACCAAGAATTCCTTCCTCGAGGAAATCCGCAAGCAGTATGTGGTGACGGCGCGCGCCAAGGGCCTGTCGGAGCGCAAGGTGCTCTACGGCCATGTCTTCCGCAACGCCATGCTGATCGTCATCGCCGGCTTTCCCGGCGCCTTCATCTCGGCCTTCTTCACCGGCTCGCTGCTGATCGAGAACATCTTCTCACTCGACGGTCTCGGCCTGCTCGGCTTCAAGTCGGTCCTGCAGCGCGACTATCCGGTGGTGTTCGCCAATCTCTATATCTTCTCGCTGCTTGGGCTGTTCGTCGGCCTGCTGTCCGACCTGATGTACACTTGGGTCGATCCGCGTATCGATTTCGAGCGGAGAGACATCTGATGTCCCAAGCCGTTGTCGAGAACACCGTTGTCGAGACCACGCCGAGACGCGCAAAACGGCCTTGGCTATCGCCGCTGAACCGCCGGCGCTGGCAGAATTTCAAGGCCAACCGACGCGGCTACTGGTCGCTGTGGATATTCCTTGTGCTGTTCGGTCTGTCGCTTTTTTCCGAATGGATCGCCAACGACAAGCCGATCCTCGTGTCCTACAAGGGCGAGATCCTGTTTCCAGTGCTGGTCGCCTACCCCGAGGAGAAGTTCGGCGGCTTCTATGCCGTGACCGATTATCGCGATCCGGTGATCCGGGACGAGATCAACGCCAATGGCTGGATGATCTGGCCGCCGATCCGCTACTCCTATCGCACGGTCAACAATGCAATTCCCGATGCCGCGCCTGCAAAACCATCCTGGCAATATGATGCGGACAAGCGCTGCGGCCAGTATCCGCAACGGGCGGCCGATCCCGATTGCATTGTCGGCAACTGGAACTGGCTGGGCACAGACGACCAAGCGCGCGACGTGCTGGCGCGGCTTATCTACGGTTTCAGGATCTCGGTGCTGTTCGGTCTGATCCTGACCGCGGGCTCGTCGCTGATCGGCGTTGCCGCAGGCGCCATGCAGGGCTATTTCGGCGGTTGGACCGATCTTCTGTTCCAGCGCGTCATCGAGATCTGGTCAGCGATCCCGGTGCTCTATCTCTTGCTCATCGTCTCCGCCATCCTGCCGCCCGGTTTCTTCATCCTGCTTGGTCTGATGATGATCTTCTCCTGGGTGGCGCTGGTCGGGGTGGTACGTGCCGAGTTCCTGCGTGCCCGCAACTTCGAATATGTAAACGCCGCCCGCGCCCTCGGCGTGCCCAATCGCACCATCATGTTCCGGCATCTGTTGCCCAACGCCATGGTGGCGACATTGACCTTCCTGCCGTTCCTGACCAGTGGTTCGATCTCGACGCTGACCTCGCTCGACTATCTCGGCTTCGGCCTGCCTCCGGGCTCCCCATCGCTAGGCGAACTCATGAAGCAGGCGCAAAGCAACCTCAATGCACCTTGGCTCGGTATTTCCGGCTTCATCGTCGTCTCGCTGATGCTGTCGTTGCTGGTGTT
Source organism: Mesorhizobium intechi (assembly GCF_002879535.1). GTDB lineage: Bacteria > Pseudomonadota > Alphaproteobacteria > Rhizobiales > Rhizobiaceae > Mesorhizobium > Mesorhizobium intechi. The sequence goes on along the minus strand of NZ_PNOT02000314.1, from coordinate 24,473 downwards.
CATCGGTGAGGCCGCACGCGATGCCTTCGACCCGCGCAAGGCATTCAGATGAGCGAAATTCTGCTCTCTGTCCGCGATCTCAGCGTCGCCTTTGCGCAAGGTGGCAACCAGTCGACGGCGGTCGACCACATTTCCTTCGACCTCGCCAAGGGCGAGACCGTGGCGCTGGTCGGCGAATCCGGCTCTGGCAAATCGGTGTCGGCGCTGTCGGTGCTGAAGCTCCTGCCCTACCCCAGCGCCAGCCACCCCTCGGGAAAGATCCTGTTCGAGGGCGCCGACCTGCTGGCGATGAGCGAGAAGCAGTTGCGGCAAGTGCGCGGCAACAAGATCACCATGATCTTCCAGGAGCCGATGACCTCGCTCAATCCGCTGCATACGATCGAGCATCAGATCGTCGAGATCCTGAAGTTGCACCAGGGCATGGCCGACCGCCCGGCCAAGGCGCGCACGCTGGAACTGCTCAACGAGGTCGGCATCCGTGATCCCGAAAAGCGGCTCGACGCCTATCCGCACCAGTTGTCCGGCGGCCAGCGCCAGCGCGTCATGATCGCCATGGCACTGGCCAACGAACCGGAACTTCTGATCGCCGACGAGCCGACCACGGCGCTCGACGTCACGGTGCAGGCGCAGATCCTCGAACTGCTCGCGGGCCTCAAAAGCCGCAAAAGCATGTCGATGCTGTTCATCACCCACGATCTCGGCATCGTGCGCAAGATCGCCGACCGGGTTTGCGTCATGACCAAGGGCAAGATCGTCGAGACCGGACCGACCAAGGAAATCTTCGCCAACCCGCGGGACCCCTATACGCGCCATCTGCTGGCGGCCGAGCCGAAAGGCAAGCCGCCAGCGGCCAATGCCGACGCCAAGCCGGTGATGACCGGCAAGGACATAAAAGTCTGGTTTCCGATAAAGCAGGGCTTCTTCCGCCGCACGGTCGACCATGTGAAGGCGGTCGACGGCATCGATGTCACCGTGCGCGCCGGCCAGACGCTTGGCGTGGTCGGCGAGTCCGGTTCCGGCAAGACGACGCTCGGCCTGGCCCTGGCGCGCATGATCTCGTCGACGGGAACCATCCGGTTCAACGGTCGCGACATCAACCAGCTCACCTTCAACGCCATGCGGCCGCTCAGGCGCGAATTGCAGATCGTGTTCCAGGATCCGTTCGGTTCGCTCAGCCCGCGCATGTCGATCGCCGAGATCATCGAGGAAGGGCTGAAGATCCACGAGCCGAAGCTGTCGCCCGATGAACGCGACGACAAGGTTGCGGACGTGCTGAAGGAGGTCGGTCTCGATCCGGCCACCCGCAACCGCTATCCGCACGAGTTTTCCGGCGGCCAGCGCCAGCGTGTCGCCATCGCGCGGGCCATGGTGCTCAACCCGCGCTTCGTCATGCTGGACGAACCGACATCGGCACTCGACATGAGCGTGCAGGCGCAGGTCGTCGACCTCCTGCGCAATCTGCAGGCCAAGCACGACCTCGCCTATCTCTTCATCAGCCATGACCTCAAGGTCATCCGGGCGCTTGCCAACGACGTCATCGTCATGCGCAATGGCCAGATCGTCGAAGCCGGCCCTTCCCAGCAGATTTTTGAAAATCCGCAAACCGACTATACTCGGGCGCTGATCTCGGCCGCCTTCAAGATAGAGACGGCGCCGGTCGGCACCGTCAGCGAGTAATTGCGTAAAGAGGACTAGACGAACCGCGATGGAAAAAGGCCGTATCCTGCTTGCCGTCACCGGCTTTCATCCGCAGCGTTGGCGCGAGCTGTTGTCGGCCGAGCGTGAGGTGGTGCTGGAGCCGGACGGCGCCAAGGATCCGTCGATCACCTATGCGGTGGTATGGAAGCAGAAGCCCAATTTGTTGTCGTCGCTGCCCAATCTGCGTGCCATCTTCTCCATCGGCGCCGGCGTCGACCATATCTTCGCCGATCCAGGCCTGCCCGACGTGCCGATCGTCAAGGTTGTCGCCGACAACCTCACGCAATACATGACCGAATATGTCGTCTGGCGGGTGCTCGATCATCATCGCCAGGGCCTGCTCTACCGGCAGCAGCAGCAAAAGAAAATCTGGCACGAGCCGCTGCAGCGGCCAGCCGGCGACATATCGGTCGGCATCATGGGCCTCGGCAATCTCGGCCGCGCCGCGGCCTCGGTGCTGCTGTCGCTCGGCTTCGCCGTCAATGGCTGGTCGCGCACCGAACGGCCGATGCAAGGGGTGGCGACCTATTCCGGCGAGGCCGGGTTGATCCCCTTCCTCAAGGCAACAGATATTCTTGTCGTGCTTTTGCCGCTGACACCGGACACGCATGGCATCATCAATTACGGCGTGCTCAAGGAATTGCGCAAGCGCAACGGCCTCGGCGGTTCGGTGCTGATCAACGCCGGACGCGGCCGCCTGCACAAGGATGCCGACATCGTGAGGGCGCTGGACGACGGCACGCTGAAGGAGGCGAGCCTCGACGTGTTCGAGGTCGAACCGCTGCCGAAAACCAGCCCGCTCTGGAACCATCCGAAGGTGTTCGTGACACCGCATGCCGCGGCGACCTCCGATCCCATGCATCTGGCGCCGACCATGCTGCGCCAGATGGACGCCTTCGAGCGTGGCGAGAAGCTCGAGAACCTGGTCGACCGGAAGGCCGGATATTAGCCGGATCCCTATATGGCCAGGTCCCATTGCCTGAAGCACTGCTTGATCGCTCTCAACGAGGATAGCTGCAGCTTTGGCAAATCGAGCCCCTCGAACATCGCCTGGTATCGTCCGCGGTTTTTCGGCGTGGTCACGGCAATATGGTGGATCATGTCCCATTTGACGCTGTCGCGCCCGCCCTCCAACGCACCGCGCCTGTTCTTCTCAAACCAGCTTCGCCTGAAGTAACGCAGCAGACTTGCCGGCGTGGAAATATCCAGCAGGATCACTCCCGTCGCCCGACGGAAACGTTGCGGCATGCAGATCGCGTAATTTCCGTCCATCACCCAGCGCTCGGCGGCGATCGCGGCGTCATGCAAGGCGATGAATTCGGTCTTTGGACGCGGCTCCCAGTCGGTGTTGGGCAGATGATGAAGCAGGTCGAGGTGAACGGGCTCCAGGCCACGCTTGCAGGCAATCGCAACGGCAAGGGTCGACTTGCCGCTGTTGGACGGTCCCAGGATGCAGATGCGGTCGCCGAGGTCCGAGAGTTTCATCGATCGTCCCTTACGCGGACGCGAGCATGCTGTCGGCGATCGCTCTCGTGGGACAGCTGCTGCTTCCGTTATCAGCTGGGAAGGGCGAACTTCTTCTTCTGATTGTCCGGCTTGCCGCAGTCGCGACGCTCGATCGACCGGTTCATGGCGTCGATCTCGCCTGACGCCTTGTCGCTGTCGCGCTTGGCCTTGGAGCGCATGTCGGGCGTGAACGGACCGAAACCCATCGCGGGATTGGAGAAGGTCGGCTTCGCGGTCACCGGAAGGTTGTATTGCTGCGCCAAGCCATTGCGTTGCGCCAGCAACTGATCGCACGGCACGGTGTCGTATTGCAGGGAGGATTCTATGTTGGCGTCCTGCCGCTCGGACATCGAATTGCCGACGCAGCCGGCCGTTGCCAGGCAAGATGCCAAGATCATCATGTTCCAGCGCATCCGATATGCTCCTCCTGATATCCCGCCCTGATGTGACCAGATCGCAAATATCAGTCGCGCACGCAAATCGGACTTTTTCGCAGCAGCGGGATGGTATCCATGCACGCTTCAAACGGCGTGAGGTTTCCACGCCACCACGCCAAGCCCTTCGACGGGCTCGCGGCGATCCTGCCGTATGGTGGTTGGCTCCAGCCCCAGGATCGCAAGCCCTTTGGCCTCGAGTGTCCGCCTGACATAGGGTTGCGAATGGGCATAGCGCCGCGAGGGCTGCAGCGCGAAATCGCCGTCGCCCGCCAGGGTCTCGACGGAGAAGGCAAACAGGCCGCCTTCGGCGAGCAGGCCGGCAACGGTGCCCACCAGGCCCTCAAGCGCGCCGATATAGATCAGGACATCGGCCGATGTCACGAGATCGGGTGTTTCGCCCGAACGGGAAAATCCCTGCAGATCCGCCTTTGTCAGCGTGTCGTAGATGCCTTTCGCCCGCGCCTTCTTCAGCATCCTGGCCGAGATATCGACCCCCTCCAGCCGGTCGACGATCGGTCTCAGCCTCTCTCCAATCAGCCCGGTTCCGCAGCCCAGGTCGAGCGCCAGGCGGAAGCGGCCCGGCCTTGCCTTGCGAATCATCTGCTCGAGGAATTCGGGAAGCCGGTAGTCGAGCCTGCCGACCAGCATCTCGTCGAATGTCTCGGCATAGTGGTCGAACAGCGCTTCGACAAAGGCGCTCGGGGGCGCGGCGGCGACCGGCGCCTTGCCGATCACCTGCAGTTTGAGGGCCGCGCCCTGGCGATCCGCCGGATCCAGTTTCAGCGACATCGTCCAGGCCTGCGCCGCCAGGTCGAGCCTGCCTGACGTCTCCTGCATCTCGCCGAGGCGAAACCAGCCCATTGCCCATTGCGGCGCCAGCTCCAATGCGCCCAGCAGCAGCTCGGCCGCCGCCGTGGGATCGCCGGAGGCATAGAGCATCTCGGCGTAGTCGGCACGGCGATCGGCGTTCAAATCGCCGGACGATGTCTGAAGCGGTTTCACAATGATGGTTCCGCCGGCCGATGGCAGCCGGGCCGCCATCTCTGTAGAGCAAAGCCGGCCCGAGAGTCAGCAGTCTCCGACAACCGGCTTCCCGCAGCGGAATTATATCCTATCTTGGGTACCATGCGCGCCAGTGACCTGCTTCATCCCCGGCCCGAAGGCCTTTACTGCCCGCCGGGCGATTTCTTCATCGACCCGGTGCGGCCGGTGGACCGGGCGCTGGTCACGCACGGCCATTCCGACCATGCGCGCTCCGGCCACCGCTCGGTGCTGGCGACGCAGCAGACGCTCGACATTATGGGTCTGCGCTACGGCGACGACTTTGCCGGAACTACACAAGCCGCACGGCTCGGCGAGACGATCGCGCTGGACGGTGTCAACGTCAGCTTTCATCCGGCCGGCCATGTTCTGGGCTCAGCCCAGATATCCGTCGAACATCAGGGCATGCGCATCGTCGCATCCGGCGACTACAAAAGGCGAAGGGATGCGACCTGCGCGCCATTCGAGCCGATACGGTGTGACGTGTTCATCACCGAGGCGACCTTCGGCCTGCCGGTGTTTCGCCATCCGCCGGACACGGACGAGATCGGCCGCCTGCTGAAATCGGCGGCGCAGTTTCCCGAACGCTCGCATCTGGTCGGCGCCTATGCGCTGGGCAAGGCGCAGCGGGTGATGCGGCTGTTGCGCGATGCCGGCTATGACAAGCCGCTCTATATCCATGGCGCGCTGGCCAGGCTCAGCGAATACTATCAGAGCCAGGGTATCGACCTGGGGATCCTCGAGCCGGCGACGGTCGACGGCGGCAAGGACGACTTCACTGGCGCCATCGTCGTCGGCCCGCCATCGGCCTTCGCCGATCGCTGGGCGCGGCGCTTTCCGGATCCGATCTCATGCTTCGCGTCGGGCTGGATGCGGATCCGCCAGCGCGCCAAGCAAGGCGGCGTCGAACTGCCGCTGATCATCTCGGACCATGCCGATTGGGACGAACTCACCACCACCATCAAGCAGACCGGCGCCGAGGAGATCTGGGTGACGCATGGCCGCGAGGAAGCGCTGGTTCGCTGGTGCGAGCTCGAAGGCATCGCTGCGCGGCCGCTGCATCTGGTGGGCTATGAGGACGAGGGCGACTGAAGGCATGAACCGCTTCGCCGAACTCCTAGACCGCCTGGTGCTGACGCCATCGCGCAACGGCAAGCTGACGCTGCTGGTCGATTACTTCCGAACCGTTGAGGACCCGGATCGCGGGCTTGCGCTGGCGGCCATCACCGGGGACCTTACAATAGCCGCGGTCAAGCCGGCCATGCTGCGCATGCTGGTCACCGAACGCATGGACCCTGTGCTGTTCGGCTATTCCTACGACTATGTCGGCGATCTCGCCGAAACGGTGTCGCTGGTCTGGCCGCAAACGCCCGGCAATATCCCCAACCGCGAGCCGACGCTCGGCGAGGTGGTGGCGAAACTGCAGGCGGCAAGCCGCTCGGACGGGCCGAAAGTGCTGGCAGGCCTGCTCGACAGCGCCGGCATTTCGGCGCGCTTCGCCATCATCAAGCTGGTCACCGGCGGCCTGCGCATCGGCGTCTCGGCGCGGCTGGCCAAACAGGCGCTGGCGGATTTCGGCAAGCTCGACGTCGCCGAGATCGAAGAGCTCTGGCACGGACTGTCGCCGCCCTATATGGCGCTGTTCGCATGGCTGGAAGGCAAGGCCGAAAAACCCCGCAACACGGCGATGGCTTTGTTCCGTCCGGTGATGCTGTCGAACCCGGTTGGCGACGGCGATCTCGAAAAGCTCGATCCGGGGGACTATGCGGCCGAATGGAAATGGGACGGCATCCGCGTCCAGGCGGTGGCGGAAGGAGGCATCCGTCGGCTCTATTCACGCACCGGCGACGATGTCTCCGGCGCCTTTCCCGACCTTGCCGACGCCATGCACTTTTCCGCGACGCTGGACGGCGAATTGCTGGTCGGCGACCCGCGAGAGGCGACTGGAACCTTCTCGGACCTGCAGCAGCGGCTGAACCGCAAGACGGTGACGCCGAAGATGCAGCAGCAACATCCGGCCTTCATGCGCTGCTACGACCTGCTTCAGCTCGGGGACGAAGACCTTCGTGCGTTGCCATTCCGCGAGCGGCGTGGCCGCCTCGAAGCCTTCGTGAAAACGCTCGACCCCAGCCGTTTCGACCTGTCGCCCTTCGTCGCCTTCGCGGACTGGCAGGTGCTGGAGGATCTGCGCCGCGCGCCGCCGCACCCGATCATCGAAGGCGTGATGCTGAAACGCTGGGATTCGCCCTATGTCGCCGGCCGGCCGAAAGGCCCGTGGTTCAAGTGGAAGCGCGATCCGCACACGGTGGACGCAGTGCTGATGTATGCCCAGCGGGGTCATGGCAAGCGGTCGAGTTTCTACTCCGACTACACGTTCGGCGTCTGGTCCGGAGCCGAGGGCGAGGAGGAACTGGTGCCGGTCGGCAAGGCCTATTTCGGCTTCACCGACGAGGAGCTGAAGCAGATCGACAAATATGTCCGGGACAACACGGTCGAGCGTTTCGGGCCGGTGCGTTCGGTGCGGGCGGACCGCGACAATGGCCTGGTGCTGGAAGTCGCCTTCGAGGGGCTCAACCGCTCGACGCGGCACAAATCCGGCGTCGCCATGCGCTTTCCCCGCATTTCGCGGCTGCGCTGGGACAAGCCCGCCAACGAGGCCGACCGCATCGAGACGCTGCAAGCACTGCTCGACCGCTAAACGCGGCCGGTATTTCTTACGGTTCGATCGACACGCGGATCTCGTAGATGTCGACCGCCTTGCCCTGCTTGTCGAAATCGGAATTGACGGCGATGGTTCCGGCCGAGCCCGGATGCTTGTTGGGGAACTGTACGTCGAACAGATATTCGTTGCGCTGCTGGCCGACCGCGTAGCGCTTGCGGCCGCAATCGCCAAGCTCGCCGAAATTGCAGTCGACGGAGATCTGCGTGTCCTTGCCTTCCTCGGCACGCGCGATGATGTCGAACACGGCGTGCTTGCCGGCGAGCTTCTCCAGCACGCCCTGCCCGACATCGAAGGCTATCGCCGAACCTGAAGGGCCGGACTGAATGCGCAGGAACGGACCGGTGTCGTCCTTCATCACCGAGGCCTTGGCGTCCGATGGGGCGGCGACATGCGTCGGGTCGGTCGGCGAGAACACATTGATCCAGTTGCGGGACTGGTCCGCCGCGCCAGGCTTGGCGGGCGCGTTGGCGCCGTCGGCCGGGGTGAAATCGTCGCCCTCGACGGTTGGCGGCGCCTCGGGCGGCGCCGTATCGAGCTGTGCGGCCGTCTTGAACACGCCGGTCTGGATCGCGAAGAACACGCCGATGCCGACCGCGGCAAGCAGGGTGAGGGTGAAGAAAATGGCCGTCAGCGGCAGGCGCCGCCCGCGGATGCGCCGCTCATCGCGATCGGGCGCGACTTCCGTCGCTGTACCCGAAGCGGCGGGAGCGGACATGTCGATGGCCGGCACGCCGGGAAGCGTCGCATCCGGCATGATGTCGGGAACGACCGGCAGCACACGCGATCGCGGCGCATCGGAAGCGGGCTGCGCGGGGACGTCGACGGTGACGGCGGGCGATGGCGCCTTGCCGCCGATCTCGATGGCGGGCGCCGCGGTCGCCGCAAGCCCGGCCGCCGGGTCGTCGACCTCCAGCCCGACATCCGGCACCGCCGGCAGGTACTCGGATTCGATTTCGGTGATCGTCGCCTGGATGGCCTTGCGGCGCTTGATGGCGACCTCCACGGTCACGCCGGGATTGGCCTGGAGCGCACGGTCAAGCGCGGCAAAGGCCGAGCGATAGACCTTCTCGCGGAACGCGCGGTCCTCGGCATTGCCCTTCTCCAAGGCGTTCCGGATCGCTTTTTCGATCGCGTCCAAGCGGGATCCCTCTGCAATTGCCCAAACTTCCGTGATGGTTAGCCGTAGGCGACCAATCAATCAACGGGCGGGCGGGCGCATTCTGCCTCGACGGGCCGTCCAAAGTCCATCTTGGCGATATTCCGGCAACAAAATCGGCATGTGCCGGCGATTCTGGCGCGCGCAGGCGCAATCGCCTGGTTTCGCTCGCGGCGGGCGCTCTTGCATGATTTGCCAAGTGGCATCTTGAATTCGCGGCCGGTTGAGTCTATCACCCAGCCCATCTTGGAGGCCTTTGCCTCCCGGGCCGCTTTAGCTCAGTTGGTAGAGCACATCATTCGTAATGATGGGGTCGCGTGTTCGAGTCACGCAAGCGGCACCAGTTCCTTCCCTTCGTTTTCCTCCCCATGCCGCAATCAGCAGTTGACCACCGCTTATGCGGTGGGCTCGCGCATGGCGCCGATATCCGCCATTGTCGAGACTCAGCTTTGGTGGGAAACTCGCGGGCGTCAGCATGGGAGGTCGAAAATGCCCAACACTTTCAAGACCGGAGACGTCGTCAAGCTGAAGTCGGGAGGGCCGAAGATGACGGTCAGCGACGGTGCCGCATCCGGCATGTATCTGTGCCACTGGTTCAACCGCGAGGGCGATGTCTGGATTCCGCAGCATGCGGGCTTCAAACCGGACCAGCTCGTGGCCGCCGACCCATCGGCATAGCTCCTGCCCGTTCGCCAAAAGGGCGGTGGCTAAACCGGCGTGCATCCGGATGACGCCGGATGGGGTGTCATGGCCGCTGCTTTTGGTACCGGCGCCGGGGCGGCATCGCCCAATCGCATGATCGGCACAGGCGACCGACGGATTTCCGTCGTCGCCGCGTTTAACGGTTGAAGCGTGACCACGGCATTGGCCGCGGCCGACGCGCCAACCGGAGACGCCCAAGCATGATAAGCCGTTCGATCCTTGCCGCCGCCTTGAGCCTGCTGTCCGTTGCGGCCCTCGCCCAGACGGCGACGCAACCCCCAGTTGCCGCGCCTCCTGGCGTCACGTCTCCCGGCGCCACGCCGCCAGCCGCGCCAAGGGCCAAGTCCGACATCACGCTGGCCAAGTTCCAGAAGCGGCGGGAGAAGGCTATCATGGCCGCCGACACCGACCGCGACGGCAAGATCAGCCTGCTGGAGTGGGAGGCTTTTCAGGCCAGGCGCAACATCAAGGGCGATGCGGCCAAATCCTTCGCGCGCATCGATTCGAACCATGACGGTTTCATCGATCGAGCCGAACTCGATGCGTTCTTCGCCAAGCGCTTTGCCAAGCTGGACAAGAATGGCGACGGCGTTCTGACGGCCGACGAGATGCCAGGCCACAAATCCGCTCCCAAGCCGGAGCAATGACCAAGAGGCCATGACGCGTGATGGATATCGGGAGTGCGTCGGCCGATGAGCGCCGATCCGGACGAGGAGTTGGTTCGTCGGGTCGGTGCCGGCGACCCGGCGGCCGTGCAGACGCTTGTCGCGCGCAAACTGCCGCGCATCCTTTCGCTCGCCGTGCGCATGCTTGGCGATGCGGCGGAAGCCGAGGACGTCGCGCAGGAGACCTTCGTGCGCATCTGGCGCCACGCCTCGAGCTGGCGGCGCGGCAATGCACGCTTCGACAGCTGGATCCACCGGGTGACGCTCAACCTCTGCTACGACCGGCTGCGCCGGCGCCGCGAACTGGTGACCGACGATCTGCCGGACATGGCCGACCCTGCCCCGCTTCCCGACGCTCGCGAAGGGCCGCATCGCGTCGAGCAGGCCTTGCAGGCGATCGCGCCACGCCAGCGCGAGGCGATCATCCTGGTCTACTATCAGGAGATGTCCAACATAGAGGCGGCCGCGACCCTGGAGATCAGCGTCGATGCGCTGGAAAGCCTGCTGTCGCGCGGCCGGCGGGCCTTGCAGATGATCCTGGCCAGGGATGGCGTCCATGACTGAGAAGAGCGCGACCATGAATGGCGGGCAGTCACCGCGCCTTGCAGGCATCAGGCGGCGGCGGGTCGGCCTCGTTTCCAACCCGTGCGGGCACGTGGCACCAAGGGGCAAGGGGAAGACAGATGGCTGAAGACATCGAGGACGGCCCGGCAATGGACGCCGGGCGTTTCGCGGCGCTCGCAGAAGCCTATGGCGGCGACCCGCGGCGCTGGCCACAAGCGGAGCGCGCCGCCGCCACCGCCTTTGCTTCAAGCGAGACAGGCCGGGCCATTTCGCAACGGGCCGACAGGCTCGACGCCCGGCTCGACAGTTATGGCGTCCCGCACCCCGGCAAGGCGCTGCACGACACGATCCTGCGGACCGCCGACCGGTACATCGTCCGGCGCCGGCGCCAGCGCTTCTGGTGGCTGGGGCTGGGGCTTGCCGGCATAGGGCTGGCCGGCGCCATTGCCGGACTGGCCCTGGTGACCGTCGTCACGCCCGAAGTTCAGCCAGACCATTATGTGCTCGACGCCAATGCGACGGCATTCGGCGATGCCGGACCCGACACGATCGAGGAAGACCTATGAGCACCGCCCGTAATCTCCTCATCGCATCGGTGGTGCTGAATGTCTTCCTGGCCGGTGCGCTTGCCGGCGGGGCCGTCTGGATCAAACGCGGCAAGCCGGCCCAGGGCTATTCGCTGGAGGCGGCGGGCGGCCGGCTTCCCGACGAGCAGCGCACGCTGTTCCGCAAGGCGCTGCGCGACGTCCGCCAAGAGTCGCGCGACATCATTCGCGAAGGCCAGCAGGCCAGGCGCGAGGCGGCGGATTTGCTGCGGCGGCCCGTCCTCGACACGGCGGCCCTGGCGGCCGCCCTGGAGCGGGCCCGCAACGCCGACGTCACCGTGCGCACGCGGCTGGAGCAGCGCATCATCGAGTTCGCGGGGGCAGCGTCCGCCGAGGATCGCAGCCTGCTGGCGGAAGGCCTCTCAAGGCGCGCCGGGCCGCAGCCGTCGACACCGCCAAAAAAATCGTCGTGACGACCGACGGAAAATGCCGATGGCGCCCGTTTAACGAGGCGAAGGGCAGGACCTGCCGGGCCATCTGGCGCCGACAGGTTTCAACCTCGGACAACTTCGGAGTATGGTCATGAACTACCTGACAAAATACGCGGCCACCGCCGCTCTCGCGATGACCGGAACGGTGGCTACGGTCGCGGCATCCTCGGCCATGCCGCTGGCGCCGCCTGCCGCCCCGGCGCTGGTCGAGCACGTCGCCTGGGGTTGCGGACCTGGCTGGCATCCCAATCCCTGGGGGCGCTGCGTCCCCAATCGCGTCGTCGTCTACCCCGGTTACCATTATTGGCATCGCCCGGTCTTCTATGGGTGGCATCCGCACCGTCACTGGCACCGCTGGCATCGCTGGTAAGGACCTTCGGGGCCGACAACTTCGTCGGCCCCACGACCTCAGTTGAACAGGCACGAAACGGCTTGAACGGGCTTCCGGCGCCGCGCGCGGGAAGCTCCAGCAATGGAGAGCTGACTTGGCTATCCCGGCCTCCGGTTCCCCGCCAGATCCAGTGCTCGTCGCTCTCAACCGCTTCGGGCTCGGGGCAAGGCCCGGTGACCGCGACAGGATGGCCCACGACCCGCGCGCCTATCTGAAAGCGGAACTGCGGCAGCCCGATATCGCCCTGATCTCGCTCGACGATCAGGCCTATGCGGGCCTGCCGGGCAGCACGCCGGCCATCCAGGCCAGCATGGCGGCAAACTTCCAACGCAAGCTCGACCGCGAGCGCATGACCGCAACCACGGCGCAGCCCGCAATGGCGAGCGCCCTGGCCACTCCGGAACGGGTTGCGCATGCCCAACCCGTTCCGCCGCCTGCGATCCCGGCCAAACCCGCGCCGCCAATCGAGGCCACGCTGTTTCGCGCCGAAGCCCAGGCGCGCCTCGACAAGGCATCTCGCGCCGAGGCAGGCTTTGTCGAACGCCTGGTGTATTTCTGGTCGAACCATTTCTGCGTCTCCGTGGCGAAGGACAACATCGTGCGGGCGAGCGCCGGTGCTTTCGAGCGGGAAGCCATCCGGCCCTTCGTGCTTGGCCGTTTCGCCGACATGCTGATGGCGGTGGAGCGGCATCCCGCGATGCTGTTCTATCTCGACAACCAGCAATCGATCGGACCTGACTCCCGCGCCGGCAAGAACCGCCGGCGCGGCCTCAACGAAAACCTCGCCCGCGAGATCATGGAACTGCATACGCTGGGCGTCGGCAGCGGCTATACCCAGGCCGACGTCACCAGTTTCGCGCGCATCCTGACCGGCTGGACGATGGCCGGGCGCGAAGGTCGGCTTGGTGAGCCCGGCAGCTCCGTCTTCAACGCCAACGCACATGAGCCGGGCGATGCGGTGCTGCTGGGCAAGACCTATCCTGCCGGCGGCATGGGTCAGGCCGAGACGGCGCTCAACGACATGGCCCGCCATCCGGCGACGGCGCAGCACATCGCCACCCAGCTTGCCCGTCATTTCATAGCCGACGACCCGCCACCCGCGGCGGTCGCCTGCCTCGCCAAGGTTTTCGCCAAGAGCGACGGCAATCTCCGGGCATTGGCGGCGACCCTCATCGACATGCCGGAGGCATGGTCGACGCCGCTGGCCAAGATGCGCTCGCCCTTCGACTATGTCGCCGCCATCCGCCGGTCGGCCGGTCCGGGTCCGGCGAACGATCCGGGCCAGTCGCTCAACTGGCTCAACGCGCTGGGCGAACCGCTCTGGCAGCCGCCGGGGCCGAACGGCTTTTCCGACCAGGCGGACAGCTGGGCTTCGGCCGAAGGCATGAAGATCCGCCTCGACATCGCCTGGCAAGCGGCCCGCCAGGCCAAGGACATCGGCAATCCCAACGACATGCTCGACGCCGTTATCGGTCCCTCCGCCTCCCCGGAAACGCGGCAAGCGATCGCCCGCGCCGAGTCCAAGCAGCAAGGCCTGGCGCTGCTCTTGATGGCGCCCGAATTCCAGAGACGATAGCGCGAGCGACGGGTCCGGCGCCGAAACGCCTATGGAGATGTAGTCATGAGCCTCTTGTGTGAAACCCCTCACCCTTCCCGCCGCGCCGTGCTGATGACCGGCGGCGCCCTGTTTGCCTGGGCCTATCTGCCTCGTTTCGCCCGCGCCGCCGACAATCGCGACCCCCGCCTGATCGTCATCGTGCTGCGCGGCGCGCTCGACGGCCTGTCGGCGGTCGGTCCGATTGGCGATCCCGACTATGCCGGCCTGCATGGCGACATCGCGTTGTCACTTGCCGGCCCGCACGCGGCATTGCCGCTCGATGGTTTTTTCGCGATCAATCCGTCGATGCCGGTCTTCGCGCGGCTGTTCAAGGCAAACCAGGCGGCGGTGGTGCACGCGGCCGCGACCGGCTATCGCGAACGCTCGCATTTCGACGGCCAGGATGTGCTGGAAAGCGGTTTCGCCGGGCCGGGCCACGTCGCCACCGGATGGCTCAACCGGGCGCTGGAGAGCCTGCCGGCGGGGGACCGCGTGGCGACGCTCGGCGGGCTGGCCGTCGGACCATCGACGCCACTGGTCATCCGCGGCGCGGCTCCCATTCTGGGCTGGGCGCCGCAATCGCTGCCGGCGCCGGCGGGCGACCTCGCGGCGCGGGTTCTCGACCTCTACCAGCATCGCGACCCGGTGCTGGCGGTGGCCCTGCAAAAGGGCATCGATGCCGACCGCATGGCGCTCGACGGCCAGATCGGCGGCAACGCGATTAAGCCGAAGGACAGGGCGATGAAGGCGAAGGGCGGCCTCGACAGCGCCGCCGGCATGCGGCAGGCCGCGCAAGGTGCGGCCAAGCTGATCGCGGCCGACGACGGGCCGCGTGTTGCGGCGCTTGCCTTCGACGGCTGGGACACGCATGTCAACGAAGGCGGCGCCACGGGCCGGCTCGCCACCTTGCTCGGCGGCCTCGACGGCGCCTTCGAGGAATTCGAGAAGGGTCTCGGCGAGCGCTGGAAGGACACGGCGATCGTCGCAATCACCGAGTTTGGACGCACGGCGCGGATCAATGGCACTGTCGGCACCGATCACGGCACCGGCACGGTGGTGCTGCTCGCCGGAGGCGCGATCAAGGGCGGCCGCGTCATCGCCGACTGGCCTGGCTTGAAGCCGGCCCAGCTCTACGAACAACGCGACCTCGCCCCGACCAGCGACGTCCGGGGGGTGTTGAAAGGCCTGCTCGCCGGCCAGTTCGGCCTGTCCGCCGCCGTGCTCGCCGACAAGGTGTTTCCGGAGTCGGCGGCGGTGAAGCCGATGCGGGATCTCATCGCTTGAAGAAGCCCGGTGGCGTCACGGGCGCCATCCCTGGGGAAGCGCCCACGCGCTTCGCAGCCACCGCCGTCTCGATCCGCTCCGCGGTCACCAGCGACGATGCCAGCGGTGGTGCCAATGATGTATCGGCCGGATTATCAAGCGGCGATGATTGGGCACGCAATTTCCCCTCCGGTTCAGGTGCCAGCCAGGGCCGCATCTCCAGCCGACGCTCTCGATTGGCAACGGAACAGCGCTGGGCTTGGCCACGGGCAGGGCCTGCGAGCCCGACGCTCGACAGCATCAACGTGCCTGCGGCGACGGCAATCGGCAGAATGTATCTGGTGAGCATGATCGTGTCCTCCATGGTTGCATTCCCGAGGGACAACATACCGCTCGCCCGACTGAATGCCGGGTGAGCGGCGCGATCACATATTCGTTGGAGCGTTTCACCGTTTCATGGAAACGGCGAACTGCTCCAACTCTTTGTTTTGACGCAATTCCCAAGGGAAAGCGCTACGCGCTCTTCCCGGAAAAACCGCTCGCACTTTTCCTAGAACTGCTCTAGCGGGCAGTGCTTGCCGGGCGACGCCGCGACATTCAGGCCACGCCGCCGTGCAGGTGGCCTCGATCAGGCGGCCTCGACATTGGCGGCCGGCGCATCCTGCCCCCGCACCAGTTTGGTCACGCCGGCGAAGTCGAGCTTGCCGGAGCCGAGCACCGGTACTTTCGAGACGACGCGCACTTCGGCGGGCACCATCAGGTCCATGGCGCCGTTGGCCTTGGCGAAGGCCAGGAACTCGGCACGTGTGGCGCCGGGAGTCTCGGTGATGAGAATGAGCTTCTCGCCCTTGCGCGCATCCGGAACCGAGGCGACCGCCGACAACGAGCCTTTCCACAATTCACCCGCCAGCGCCTCGACGGCGGCGAGGGAAATCATCTCGCCACCGATCTTGGCGAAACGCTTGGCGCGGCCGCGAATGGTGATGAAGCCACCCTCGTCGACCGAGACGACATCGCCGGTGTCATGCCAGCCGTCCACCAGCCGTTCCAGCACGCCCGGCTTCTCGGCGCGCAGATAACCCGACATGACATTTGGACCGCGCACGTAGAGACGCCCGCCTTCATCGACGCCGGGTACCGGATCCAGGCGATATTCCATGCCGGGCATGATTTTGCCGACGCTGCCGGACCTGTTGTACATCGGCGTGTTGATGGCGATCACCGGCGCCGCTTCGGTCACGCCGTAGCCCTCGAGGATACGCACCCCGAACTTTTCCATGTAGGTCATGCGCGTCGCTGCCTTGACCGGTTCGGCGCCGGCAAAACAATAGCGTATCGAGCGGAAGTCATAGGGATGCGCTGTGCGCGCATAGCCGCTGAGGAACGTATCGGTGCCGAAGATGATCGTCGCGTTGGATGCGTAGATCAGTTCCGGCACGATGCGGTAGTGCAGCGGCGATGGGTAGAAATAGACCGGCACGCCCGAGATCAATGGCAGCACCGTGCCAGCCGTCATGCCGAAGGAATGGAAGATCGGCAATACGTTGAACACCTTGTCGCCCGAGTGGAAGTCGATGCGCGAGGCCGCCTGCGCCGCATTGGCCAGGATGTTGCGATGGGTGAGCACGACGCCCTTGGGCGTGCCTTCCGAGCCTGAGGTGAACAGGATCACCGCCGGGTCGTCAGGCTTGCGCGGCGCGCGCGGCGTCGACTTGCGCAACAGGCCAAGCAGCTTGTCCTTGAGACCGATGGTTGCACGCAGATCGTCGAGCCAGACGATGTCGACGGACCGGCCGATCTCCTCGACCACCGGGCCAAGCTTGGCCTGTTCGACAAACGCGCGGGACGTCAGCACGGTCTTCACTTCAGCGGCCTTGCAGGCGGAAAGGATGTTGGCGGCACCCGCGGTGAAGTTGATCATCGCCGGCACCTTGCCGGACGACATCACGCCGAGCAGCGTGGCACATGAGCCGTTGGCGTTGGGCAGCATGATGCCGAGCGTCTGCTGATCGGCATAAAGGTTCTGGAATTTCTCGCCGAGCACGGCGGCCGCCGTCAGCAGCTTGCCATAGCTCAGCGAGCCGGTGACCGGGTCCTGCACGGCGAGCCGTTTCATGCCGCGTTCATTCGCCGTCAGGATGATCTTTTCCAGCACCGTCTTGTTGATGTCCTGGGTGCGGAAGACGAGATCCGACATGACCTGGTAGAGGGCCGAACCCGCCGCGGCGCGACGCTTGCGGCCCTTCAGTTCCGGCGGCACTTGCAGCTTGACCGGCTCCAGTATGGTCACCTTGACCTTCGGGAACAGGCGGCGGCGCACATGCTGCGACGTCAGCCTGGAGAACAGGCTTTTCTCCAGCCCGTCGATGCGGATCGGCACGACCATCGAGCCGGTCTTGTCCGCCACCATGGCGGCGCCGTCATAGACCTTCATCAGCCCGCCGGTGACGGTGATGCGGCCTTCGGGGAAGATGACCAGAGGATCGCCGGCCTGCACGATCTTTATCAGCGTGCGGGTCGACATCGGCTTGGCCGGATTGAGCGGCAAAGCACGGGCGAGCTTCATGAACGGCTTCATCCACCAGGCCTGGGCGATGGCGTAGTCGATGGCGAAGACCGGCTCCTCGTCGGTCAGCGTCAGCGCCAGCGGACCGTCGAGGAAGCTGACATGGTTGAGTGCCAGGATCGGCGCCTTGCCGGCCGCCTTGAGGTTCTCCATGCCCTCGACTTCCAGGCGCAGGAAGGCGCGGAACAGGATGGAGACGAAATCGCGGAAGGCGTTGGTCGGCAGGAATTTCAGCATCAGCCAGGCGGCGACGCCATTGGCCGCGGCCAGACCGAACAGGATGCCGCCGGTCGAGATTTTCGTCTGGATCGCGGCGACGAGGATGCCGCCGACCGTCATGAAGCCGGCATTGACGATGCTGACCGCGGCGACGACACGGGCGCGACGCGCCTCGGGCGACCAGGCCTGCACGGCGGCGAAGGTCGGCACCACTAGGAAGGCGCTGGCGATGGCCATGCCAGCGAGGTCGATCGCGACACGGATCGTGTTTGGCCCGGCGAAGAACAGGGCAAGGGTTTGGGCCTTCGGCGAAGGCTGCATGCTCCAGATGGTCCAGGCCAAATGCAGGCCGAACAGTGCCAGCAGCGCCGTGCCAGCCGGGGCGGGCAGAAGCACGATGCGCCCCTGCGACATCCATGCGGCAATCGCCGAGCCGATGGCGATCGAGACGGCGAAAACCGCGAGATAAACGGTGACGGCGATCTCGTTGCCGCCGAGCGAATCCTTGATCAAGCTCGGCAGGATCGAAAGCACGATGGCGCCGATCAGCCAGAACCACGACGTCATCAGGCCGGCGCGCCAGATCCGCGTGTCGGTCCGCAACTCGCTGACCTGGCGCCATGTCGAGCGAAAGATGTTCCTGTCTATGACGAGGTCAGGTGCCGCGGAACCCGTGGGCGGAATGTAACGGCTGACGAACCAGCAGCCGACCGCCAAGGCCATCATGATCGGCCCGAAGGCCGTGACGCCTATGCCATCGGCCGACACGACGCCACCGGCGATGGTGCCGCCGAGGATGGCGGCAAACGTGGCCGATTCGATCCAGGCGTTGGCCTTGGGCAGTTCCTTGCGCTCGAGGTGATCGGGCAGGATGCCGTATTTGATCGGCCCGAACAGCGCCGAGATGGTGCCGAACATCAGCAGCGCCGTCATCAACACGGGGATGGACGACAGCGCGATACCGGCGACGGAGACGCCGGCGGCGGCGATCTCTGCGAATTTGAGCCGGCGCGCGATCAGGGCCTTGTCGAAGCGATCGGCGATCTCGCCGCCAAGGGCGGACAAGAGCAGAAAAGGCGCCATGAAGACGGCGCCCGCCAAAGTGACCAGCGAGGCCGCCTGGTCGGCGGCCAGCGTGAAGAGGATCAGGAACACCAGCGTGTTCTTGAGGAAATTGTCGTTGAAGGCGGACAGGAACTGCGTCCAGAACAGAGGCGCAAAGCGCCGGGACAACATCAGATGCGTGTTCATGGCGATTTCCATTTGGCGGAACCCTGCGGCTGTTCGCCGCTGGTCCTGCGGGTTGCAGGCGCTGTTTCAAGCTCAGTGATAGTCATGAGCTGGTTAAACATCCTTACATTGCAGTGCCCGATGTCCATATCGTGGCTTCGGTTGGCCAGAAATGAACATCGTTCATGAGCACACCCTATCATGTCTTGAACAATGTTCAAGAGAAAAATGAACGTCGTTCATCGCGCTGGGGACGGAGCCCGCAACCGGGGACGCCTCTGGTATCTCGGGGTTAGAGTGTCGAGGTTGCCGGACCTGGCCCGAGCGTCGCCACTGTCTTCAGCGCGCCGTCGAGCATGTCGCCCTTTTCGTCCTTCAGCGCCACCTCGCGCAGGCGGCGGATCCAGTCGGCGGCGTCGTCGCGGCCCTTGAGCATGGCAAGCGCCGACAGCACGCGGTCGAATTTCGACTGCGCCCGGACATGGGTATCGCTGTAGCCCTTGATCAGCCGGCGGCAATTGAGGATCTCGACGGCGAGCGCATAGTCCCGGGGCGCATAGGCGAGCGCCAGCCCGTACCAATGCTCGATATGCGCCGTCTCGACCTTATGGCGCAGCAGGCTGCGCCTCCAGCGGCGCAGGCCGCCGATGAACCAGAGTGCCGCGAAGCCGGCGAAGCTGTCGGTGCGGATGCGGCGGCCATGGTTGATGCGGCGGTCGAGGAAGGCGGCAAGCTTCGGCCGGCTCTCGATATAGCTGCCGAGCCCCGCCGGCATCGTGCCGCAGAACTCCTCGATGCGCGGATGAAAATATTCGGTGACCTGCAGGATCGAACCGTCCTTGACGCCGACTTCCTTGCGCACCCTTTTGTCGCGCGTCGAGCGCGTCTTCAGGTCGGCGACCCGGATCATGTCGTCATAGCAAAGCGCGTTGGCGAGATGCTTGGCAGCGGCGATGGACAGCGCATGGGCATGGTGGGCGCCGTCCAGTGCGACGGCCCGGTCGAGCCGGTCAAGATACTCGCCGCCATAGGCGATATCCTGATAGTCGACGACCTTCCTCAGGCCCCGCAGCGCCATGTCGCGCACAGCCACGGGCATCAGGTCGATGCGGGCAGCGAGTGCCTGCCAGCCCTGGAGCAGGTCTTGCGGGCCGCTCACCCGCCCTGCGCCCAAGGCAGCCTCGACAATGGCCGGCCCTGCAGGCTTCGGCGCCGGCGCTGCCGTGCCGCGCGCGCGGTCATAGGCGGCGCCGAAGGCGGCGAGGCTGGCCTTGACGCCGCGACCGCCGGCACCGATCGCCTGCTCGTAGCTTTCGCGCGTGAACGGCAGCGCCTCCGAGCCCGCCAGCGCGCCAAGCAGGCTGGCCGAGATCATCGAACCATTGTCGGCGGCGATCTTTTCCATGTCGAAGGCGATGAAGCGTTTGGACGCCGCTTCCGCCGTGGCGTGCACCTTGGAGGACGAGGCTCGGCCGTCGCCCGGTTCGATCTTCTCCGACACGGCGGCGATGCGGTGCGAGGAGGCGATCAGCGTGGTGCGTTCCGGCGTGACGAAACCACGGATGATGGCGCGGCCGGCTTCCATCAATTCGGCGGCGATCAATATGTCGACATCGCCTTGCGAGGGCGACAATGCGAAGACCGGAAGCCGGCCGGTGTCACGGGCCATTTCGACATAGTAGATGGTAGCGCCGGTGCGCTGCGCGACTCCGGCGACCGAGGTCGATTGCGCGACGTAGCCATTGCGTTCGGCGACATCGGTGATCCAGTCGGCCAGCACGCCGCCGCCCTGGCCGCCGACCGCCAGCACGGCGAGCTTGATGACGTGCTCGTCGTCCTGGTCGCCGGCCTTGGCACGGAACGGGGGGGCAGCGTCAAGCATCGGCGAAGGTCAGGCGCCGGCTTTCGCGGCGTCGCTGCAGGAGGCTGATCACCGCGCGACGCGCGCCTTCCAGGAAACGGTCCCAGCGGCTCGGATTGTGGACGACATCGGCGCGGTAGAAGGACGGGCAGAGTACGGCGGCATCGGCCACCTCACCGCAATTGCCGCAGCCGACGCAGTTCTGGTCGATCGATGCCACCGGATCGTCGCGCAGCGGATCTTCGAGCGACTTCACCGAAAGTGATGGGCAGCCCGACAACCGCATGCAGGCGTGGTCGCCGGTGCAGATGTCCTCGTCGACACCGAATTTCGGTTTGACGACACGCTCGCCGCCCTTGATCGCCTTGTCGACCAACGGCTTTTCGCGGCGCTGGCGGTTGAGCATGCATTCGGAAGAGGCGACGATGACCTTCGGTCCCTTCTCCTCCGTCGTCAGCGCCTCGCGCAACGTGTCCTGCATCTTGCCGACATCGTAGGTGCGCTCGACATGGCGCAGCCACTTGACGCCCATGCCCTTCACCGCCTCGGTGATCGGATGTTTTGTCGATTTGGTCCTGTTGCCGGCGCGCGACGACAGGATGTCCTGCCCGCCGGTGGCGGCCGAATAGAAATTATCGACGATGACGATGACGCCGTCATTCTTGTTGAACACCGCATTGCCGATCGAGGAGGTCAGACCGTTGTGCCAGAAGCCGCCGTCGCCGACGAAGGAGATCGAGCGGCGCTTGGCATCGGGCGAATTGAACGCCGACGCCGAGGCCGGCCCCAGCCCATAGCCCATGGTGGTGGCGCCAAGCTCGAAAGGCGGCATGATCGAAAACAGGTGGCAGCCGATATCGGAAGCGATGTGATGCTTGCCGAGCTCCTGTTCGACCAGCTTTGTCGCGGCAAAGATCGGCCGCTCCGGACAGCCGATGCAGAAACCCGGCGGCCTGCCCGGCACGACATTGATCAGGTCCGCGGTGTCGACGCCGTCGCCGACCTTGTTGGGCGCGCGCACTTCACCCGGAAGCAGATGCGGCACCTCGGCGCGCAGGAAGGCGCCGATGCCGTCCAGCATGACCTGGCCGGTATATTCTCCGGCCATCGGAAGATATTCCTTGCCGACCAGCCTGGAGCCACGCCCGGCCTTGTGCAGCATCGCCGCGAAGGCCTGCTCGATGTAATTCGGTTGTCCTTCCTCGACGACCAGCACCGACTGCTTGCCTTCGCAGAAGGACAGGAACTCGTCGTCGATCAAGGGATAAACGGCGTTGAGCACGTAGAGCGGCACGTCCGTCTCGCCATAGGTGTCGGCAAGGCCGAGACGCTGCAAGGCGCGGATGACGGAATTGTACATGCCGCCCTGCATGACGATGCCGATCGAGCCATGATCCGAACCGAAGAATTCGTTGATCTTGTTCTTGGCGATGAAATCGACGGCGGCCGGCAAGCGCTTTTGCACCTTCTCCTTCTCATGCAGGAAGGAGGCGGGCGGCAGCACGATGCGGCCGGTGTCGCGGCGCGGCGCTTCCAGCGCATCGGCGACCGTCATCGGCGGGCGCTTGTTGTCCTTGGCGATGAAATGGCCGTGCACATGGCAGCAGCGGATGCGCACCTGCAGCATGACAGGGGTGTTGGAGATTTCGGACAGTTCGAATCCGTCTTCCACCGCCTTGACGATCGACGGCAGATTGGGACGCGGATCGAGCAGCCAGACCTGGCTCTTCATGGCGAAGGCATGGCTGCGCTCCTGCATGATCGAGGAGCCCTCGCCATAGTCCTCGCCGACGATGATCAGCGCGCCGCCGGTGACGCCGCCGGAGGCAAGATTGGCGAGCGCATCGGAGGCGACATTGGTGCCGACGGTCGATTTGAAGGTCGCGGCACCGCGAATGGGATAATGCACCGAGGCGGCGAGCATGGCGGTGGCGGTGGCCTCCGAGGCGCTCGCCTCGAAATGCACGCCGAGTTCGCCCAGAATGTCCTGCGCGTCGGCCAGCACATCCATCAGATGGCTGATCGGCGCGCCCTGGTAGCCGCCGACATAGCCGACGCCGCATTGCAGCAGCGCCTTGGTGATGGCGAGGATGCCCTCGCCGGCAAATTCCTCGCCGGCGCCGAGCCTGAGTTTTTCAACTTCCTTGGCAAAAGACCGTTCGGCCATCTCTGCCTCCTTCCGTTGCCGCCGCGACCGGCGGCGCGTACGTCTAGATATCGTGCTTGCGAATGTTCTTGAGCATCTTCAAAAGCGTGGCGATCAGCGCGGCATATTCGGCGTCGTCGATATCGTCGAACATCGCCTCGAAAGCGTCATGCATGGCCGGCCAGGCGCGCGCGAACTCGGCGCGGCCATCATCGGTCAGGAAGACATGACGGATGCGGCTGTCGGTGACGCCCTGCTCGCGCCGCACGAAGCCTTGTCCCTCCAGAGTGTCCAGCGTGCGGCTCAAGGTCGACTGCTCGATCACCGTATAGACCGAGAGGTCGTTGACGGTGACGCCATCGGTGACCGACAGCACCGCCAGCGTGCGCACCTGCGAAATGGTCAGGCCCTGCTTGCGGAAATCATCGCGCAAGGTGGCGTTGTAGCGGCCCATGATGCGGTTCATCAGATAGGGCGCGAATTGCTGTAGGCCGATCTGCCCGAGCGTCGAAATGCGCTGGCGCTTTTCCGCCACCTTCTGTTCCATCACAGCCTCCCCGCCAGGAGAAAGCCGGAACCGCCGCCGAGACCGGCGCCCGGGTGGGTCGAGGCCCCGATATGATGAAGCCCCTTTATGCCGGTCTGGTGGTTGCGGCTGGTCTTGAACGGCCGCCACAGGAAGGACTGGTCGATGGTCGAGGAGCCACCATAGGGATCTCCGCCGACCAGATTGATGTTCATCGCTTCAAGGTCGGCCGGCGAATAGGCTCGGCGCGCAATCACGCGGTCCTTGAAGCCATCGATGTGGCTGGCGAGGATCGCTTCAGCGCGGTCGGCATAGGCCTCGCGCAATGCGTCGGTCCATTGCCCATCGGCCGGGGCCTGCAGCTTGCCTGCGGCATCGCCTCTGACGTGGCGAGGCGCCTCTGGCAGTTGCAGCCACAGGATCGCCTTGCCTTGCGGACAGCGCGACGGGTCGAGCGCGTGCGGCTGGCCGACGCAGATGGTCGGCACTTCCGGCAGCAAGCCGCGCACCGCCTCGTTACAGGCTTTCGACACGCCATCCAGTCCCGGCGTCAGATGCAGCAGCGCCACCTTGTCCAGTCCTTCGCCGCGCCATGCCGGCGGCTTGTCGAGGGCGTAGTGGATCTGGAAATTGCCTTTGCCGTAGCGGTATTTCCGCGTTGCCTCGATATCGGCTTTGGGCGCCTCGCTGCCCAGCAGCCGGCCATAGAGCTGCGTCGGCGTCACCGAGCAGATGATGCTCTTCTTCGCATGCACCGTTTCGCCCGAGGCCAACCGCACACCGGTGGCGCGACCACCAGCCAGGATGATGGAGGCGACGTCCGCTTCGGTGGAGATGACGCCGCCGCGCTCGATGATCAATGCCTCGAAGGCCGACAGCAGGTTCTTCGCCCCGCCCTTGACGATCGGGGCGCCCGCGGCTTCGAGCGCGAAGGCGATTACCTTGGCGATCTGGCCGGAGAAGGCATCTTCCGGCCCCAGCCCGGCATGCAGCACCCAGGGCGCCCAAAGCGCGCGGATGGTTTCGGACTGGTAGGTGCTTTCCAGCCAGCCGCGTGCCGGCGCCAGCGCCTCGCCGAGAAAGGCGGCAAGGCCGCGCGGGCCGCGCCGCCAGGCATCGCCAGCCAAAAGCCTGGCCGTCGGATAGG
>NZ_PNOT02000053.1 GCF_002879535.1 Mesorhizobium intechi | reverse complement strand
TCTGCCGCATCACATAACGCAGCGCGGTAACGGAAGCGCCAAGGTGTTTTTCACGCCCGGGGACTACACGCTCTACAAGACCCTGCTGGTCGAGCATTGCCGCGCGGCCAATGTCGGCATCTGGGCGTGGTGCCTGATGCCGAACCATGTGCACCTGATCCTGACGCCGGCCGACCCGGACGGCCTGCGGCGCGCGCTCGCCAAGGTGCACTGCGCCTATGCCGGCACCATCCATGCGCGGCAAAAGAAAACCGGATATTCTGGCAAGGCCGCTTCGGCGCCGTCGCGACGGACGAGGACCACCTCCTGTCGGCGGTGCGCTATGTCGGACTGAATCCGGTGCGCGCAGGGCTGGCGAAACAGGCGGCCGATTGACCTTGGTCAAGCGCTCGGCCGCATCCGACAGGTGGCGTTACCGACCTGGCAGCCAATGAGGGATCGTCTGCCATCGTCGAGCGGGCTGTTCGACATGGTCGAGACGGATGCCGCGGCCTTGGACGCGCTGCGCAAGGCTGAGAGCATCGGCCGACCGGTGGGCGACGAGGCGTTTCTTAGTCGGATTGCCGCGCAAACCGGACGAGCTGCCAAACCAGAAAAGCGAGGCCGGCGGGGCAAAATTAGTGCACTGTCACCGTAATTCAAAGTGGCGACCGGCACGGTTGGGGGCCACGCTTCGGCAGCACACGGGCTGCATCTGCGAATGCACGATGCGCGCTCCGATGTTCAGACGGTGCGCTTCATCTCGCCAGACGATTGGGATCCTACGTTACCCGGCGTGGGCACCAATCGATACGCATATGCCCAGAATGATCCGGTTAACAAAAGTGATCGCAATGGGCACACCGCAGCGACAACAACCTCCAACGACTCGAAGGGCAAGCCAGACAGTGTCGCGGCGGGAGGACTGTTAACGAGCTTTTTCGCAGGGCTAGCGAGCAAATTGAATAGCAACAATACGAGCCTTTCGGTAAAGGGTGGTGACGGGGGCGGAACCAACACACCTGCGGGGCCAGATGTCTCTGGAACTCCTGCTAGACCCAATCCAGATGATCCGGACGATGGTAAGAAGAAGGCTGAGGGCAAGCTCACGGGTTCATTGCGCACACTTACCCCCACGGAGAGAGCTTTTGTAGAAGGTCAGTTGAAGCAAGGGAAGGATGTTGAGCTAGTAAACCGAGGTCCAATGAGAACTCCCGACTTT
>NZ_PNOT02000020.1 GCF_002879535.1 Mesorhizobium intechi | reverse complement strand
CCGAGCCGCACCGACACGCCGGTGGAACGGCCGCGCACGGCGACCGCGTCGGCGGCATCGGCGCCGGCCTTTCTGGCGGCCTCGACCAGCGCCGCGACGCGGTCGGTCAGTTTTTTAGCGTCCGATGTGTCGGCCATGCCTGTGATCCTGCTTGTCGCGGCCAGCTTGCGGCCGCGCCCACCCATCTATTGTTCCGGTCCGGCTTGTGCAATGGCATAGGCTTCAATCAAAATGCATCGCCACATGGTTCCCACCGCGAACCCGGTGACGCAAAATCGGTCCGCAGCCCGCACGGAGCATCCTTCATGACGCCTTTCCATCTCGCCTTCCCGGTCCGTGATCTCGATGAAACTCGTACTTTCTATGGCGAAGTGCTGGGCTGCGCGATCGGCCGCTCGTCGGCGACCTGGGTCGACTTCGATCTTTACGGCCACCAGATGTCGGCGCATTTGCGGCCGCAAGCCGCGCAAGCCGCCAGCGACGGCAAGGTCGACGGCATTCTGGTGCCGATCCCGCATTTCGGCGCCGTGCTATTGATGGATGACTGGCAGCGCCTGGCGACCCGGCTGGAAGCGCGCGACGACATAGACTGGCTGGAACGGCCCATGGTCCGGTTCAAGGGCGAGCCCGGCGAACAGGCGACCCTGTTCATCCGCGACCCGTCCGGCAACGCCCTGGAATTCAAGGGTTTTCGCTCGCTGGAGCAGGTTTTCGCACACTGAGACCGGACACCACGCGGCCTGTGGCTCAAGAGCCGGCGACCGGCGTCCAGATCACGTCCTCTATTTTCTGAGCCCCGGTCGCCAGCATAACCAGCCGGTCGAAGCCGAGCGCGATGCCGCTGGCCTGCGGCATGATGGCAAGGGCGGTGAGAAAATCCTCGTCGAGCGGATAACGCTCGCCATAGATGCGCTCTTTCTCGTCCATCTCAAGGATGAAGCGCCGGCGCTGCTCCTCGGCATCGGTCAGTTCGCCAAAGCCGTTGGCGAGTTCGACGCCGCAGCAATAGAGCTCGAAGCGCTCGGCGACGCGCTGGTCGCGCGGGCTTGGCCGGGCGAGCGCCGCCTCGGCGACCGGGTATTCGCAGAGAATGGTGGCGCGGCCGAGGCCGAGATTGGGCTCGATCTTTTCAACCATCACCCGGCTGAACAGGTCGGCCCAGCTATCGTCGGGCGCCGTGCGCAGCCCGGCGCGACCAAGCGCGGCGTACAGCGCATCCCGGTCGGTGCCGCCATCGGCGGCGACCGTGGCCAGGAGATCGATGCCGGCATGGCGCAAGAAGGCGTCCGCCACCGTCAGCCGTTCCGGCCGACTGAGCGGATCGCACTCGCGGCCCCGAAAGGAAAAGCGTGTCGCCCCTGCCCTCGTCGCGACCAGCGCCAGCAGGTCGGCGCAATCGCGCATCAGGCTCTCATAGGTCTCGCCCACCCGGTACCACTCGAGCATGGTGAATTCGGGGTGGTGCAAGGGGCCGCGCTCGCGATTGCGGTAGACGGCGCCAAGACTGAAAATCCTGTTCTCGCCGGCGGCGAGCAGCTTCTTGCAGGCGAATTCCGGCGAAGTATGGAGGTAGAGCGGCGCGCGCGCGCCATCCGGCCCGATCGCTTCCGTGACGAAGGCCGCCAGATGCGCCTCATTGCCGGGCGAGACCTGCAGGGCGGCTGCTTCCACCTCAATGAAGTCCTGGGCCGCGAACCACTCCCGCAAGGCCGCGGTCAGCCCGTTGCGCAGCAGCAGGCGCGGGCGGCGGTCGGCATGGACATGGGGCGTCCACCAGGGCGAAGCGGCCGTCATGAGCGGATTGAAGGCATGCTGAGGCGCCCCATGTCAGTTTGCAGTGGGGGCTGGCGGTTCGCGCCAAGATGCGCTAGGCCCCAATCCAGCGCCGCGCAAGCCGGCAAACGCCCACTAACTCTCGCAGGATTTAAAACCGTGGTGAAAGTCATCGCCAGTTCGCTCCGCAAAGGCAATGTCGTCGACAAGGACGGCAAGCTTTATGTGATCCTCTTTGCCGAAAACATCCACCCAGGCAAGGGCACGCCCGTGACCCAGCTCGACATGCGCCGCATCGGTGACGGGGTGAAGGTCTCCGAGCGCTACCGCACCACCGAACAGGTGGAGCGCGCCTATGTCGAGGAGCGCGAGCACACCTTCCTCTACGCCGACGGCGAAGGCTTCCACTTCATGAACCCGGAAACCTACGACCAGGTGGCGGTGAGCGAAGCCGTGGTGGGCGATGCCGCCCCTTATCTGCAGGAAGGCATGCCGGTGCAGGTGTCGCAGTTCAACGGCATCGCGATTTCCCTGGTGCTGCCACAGCGCGCCACCTTCGAAGTGGTCGAGACCGAGCCGACGACCAAGGGCCAGACGGCATCGTCCTCCTACAAGCCCGCCGTGCTTTCGAATGGCGTGCGCACGGCCGTGCCGCCCCATATCGCGCCCGGCACCCGCGTGGTGGTGATGACGGCCGACGGGTCCTATGTGGAGCGGGCGAAGGACTGAGGGGACTGGCGCGTCAGCGAAGCATTACCGCTTGAAACGGTTTTCGCGGTGCCATTGCAAGAAATGAGGATGCGGGCGTTCAAGTTCTCGGCGCGGCGGAAGCGCGCGGCGGGTCTTGTTCACGAACCCTTGGACGCTCTCGCGGTCATTGACTTGCCGCGAGATCAGGATTTCCAGATCGTCGGCGAGGCTGATCAATCCGCGATCGAACATCCAATGCGCCGTACCAGATAGTGCGAGCCCATTGTTGACGACATCGGGCCCGTTCGCTTCGACGGGTCGAATATGTGCCGCGGCAACTTCCGCCCGACCACCGCCATTTATCAACTTCAGTCCCGTGATCGCGCAGCGCTCATCATAGGCGCGCAAGACGATACGACGGAAGATCCGGTCCCGCACAATTCGCGATCCGATGTAACTTATGCGATCGCGGCTGTGCTCGAACCGGAAGGGCGCCTCTTCATCCTGAAATCCGGATGAAATGCCGATTTCATCGACGCGTGGCAGCAATGGCTCGCGGGCGTCGAGGCCGAGATCGAGGATGCGATTGAAGTCGCTCGGGCTGATCGATCGGACGGCCGATTGAGCGCGACCAGAAATCCGCCCTTGGTCGTTAAGCAAACCTCGCTCAACGAGCCCATCCATCCCATTGAATGGAACGGGATTGGCGAAATCGAGGTATGATCCCGGCTCAATCAACGCGAGATACATGCCGGACGCCACAGGGTCAGGGATAACTTGCTGGACTTTGGCCAAGGCGAAATAGCCGCGGGTATCGTCTACTTTGCTGGGTTCATAGTAGATGATCCAATCGCCGACGCATGCTTCCACGCGACGCAGATACTGGCCGGGGAACTGATATCGCTCGGCGGGGCTGTCATCGTAGATCGAATCCGAGCGGTGGATGAAGACCCCGAATCCCATGATCTTCCTATAGCTTGGGAATAGCCGCTGAGATGTAGCACCAAAATTCGACTTTGGAGCCTGGTCCAGTCCAGAAACTCCTCCATGACAAAACACACGGATTTTTCAGGGCCTGTAGCAAAAGGTCCGTGTGGTTCGTCCTTTGAGCGAAGAGGAGAACACCATGCGACAACTCATCGTCACCGAATTCATCAGCGTCGACGGCATTGCCGAGGTCGAGAAATTGCCTGGCGTGACCTGGAACGACGAGATGAACAGGTTCAAGGAGGATGAACTTGCCGACAGCGGCGCCATGCTTCTGGGGCGTACGACCTATGAGATCTTTGCCGGCTCATGGCCCAGGGAAACGGGGGATTTTGCCGACCGGTTCAACGCGCTGCCGAAATACGTCGCGTCGACGAGTTTGAAGGCGCTCGACTGGAAACCGGCCGAATTGCTCACAGGCTCGCTGCCGGAAGCGGTGAGGACGCTGAAGCAAGGCAGTGGCGGCAACATCTATGTGCATGGCAGCCTCAGCGTCGCGCAGGAATTGTTGCGCCACGGGCTGGTCGACCGCGTCAGGCTACTCAGCTATCCCGGTTCCGTCGGCCAGGGCAAGCCGCTGTTCCCGCCGGGCGAACAGATGGCGCTCGAGCTGATTTCGGCCACGCCGTTCAGCAACGGCGTTGTTGCGCTGGAGTATGCTCCGGCGAAGTCTTAGGGGGCTTCCAGGCAGACCTCGACACAGGACCGCTAATTGCGGCGTGCCACCACTCAGCCGGCCTTCTTACCTCGCCTCCCCTTGATGGCGGCGCCATTGCGTGCCTCCACCACCCTCGCCACCTCGCGCTTCAGCTGATCCTTGATGTCCGCGGTCTCGTTCATCAGAGCGTCGATCTTCAGGAAATCGAGCACGCGGTATTTCGAGACCGACGGGCGGACCAGAATGTCGGGGCGGCACTGTTTCAGCTTGTTGGCGATGATCGACTGCATCATCAGCTGCGTGGCGCCGAACATCAGGTCGACCGAGGTCGGGTGCTTGCGGTCGGCCTCTTCCGGCGCGCCGACGACGTCGACCCCAATGATGATATCGGCATCGTTCTCGATCAGATCGAACGGCACGGGGTTGTAGATGCCACCGTCGATCAGCAGCCTGCCGTCGCGCGTCACCGGGCGGAACACGGCGGGAATGGCGGCCGAGGCGGCAAGCGCGGAATGCAGGTCGCCATCGTCGAACACGGCGAGCTTGTGGCCGAAATAGTCGGTCGCGGTTACCTTCAGCGGAATCTTTAGCTCTGCAAAGGTTTCGGGGATGGCCTCGGGCAAGAACGCCTTCAGGATGCGCTCGACATTGAACTGGCTGACCCGGATGCCGTTCTGCATGGCCTCGGCGATCGTGCCCGGCCGCGCGCGCCACATGCGGCTCGCCACTTCGGCGCGGCGGCCGAGGATCGAGCGGGCATAGTCGTGGATCTCCTTGCCGGTCATGCCCGCGGCCATGCCGGCGCCCATGATGGCGCCGATCGACGAACCGGCGATTGCCACCGGCTTGATGCCGAGCTCGTCCAGCGCCTCGATGACATGGATATGCGCGAGACCACGCGCGCCGCCGCCACCGAAGGCTATGCCGAAGGTCGGGCTCATCCCTTGCCGGCTCCGGCCAGCGGCGGCCCCACCACCATGATGGTCGGCTCGGCCGTCAGCAGCTTCTTCGCCGCTGCCTTGACCTGGTCGAGCGTCACCGCGTTGATGTAGCCGGCACGGCGCTGCATGTAGTCGATGCCGAGATCGTCGAGCTGTAATTCGACCAGCGTCGCGGCGATGGAACTCGAAGAGTCCAGATTTGTGATGGCATAGGCGCCGATCAAATATTTCTTGGTCGCCGCGAGTTCAGCCTCGGTCGGGCCATCCTGCGCCAATCGCCTGGCGACATCGCGTACGATGCCCAGCGTCTCGGCCGCGC
Source organism: Mesorhizobium intechi (assembly GCF_002879535.1). Lineage (GTDB taxonomy): Bacteria > Pseudomonadota > Alphaproteobacteria > Rhizobiales > Rhizobiaceae > Mesorhizobium > Mesorhizobium intechi. The sequence continues at coordinate 27,867 of NZ_PNOT02000020.1, read as the reverse complement.
GGTCCGAACGCGTGCCGGTGGTGACGATCAGCGCATTGGCATGGTCCTGGTTGACCAGCGAGGAATTGACACTGTAGGCCAGCCCGCGCTTTTCGCGCACCTCCTCGAACAGGCGCGACGTGAAGGTGCCGCCGCCAAGGATCTCGTTCATCAGCACGGTGGGGAAGAAGTCCGCCGACTTGCGCTTCACGCCCGGCCAGGCGAGCTGCAGCGAGGTCTGGGGCAGGTCGTAATTGACCTCGACGCGTTGCGCCAGCTTCGGCTCGACATCGGCGACCAGGGCGAGCGCCTGGGTCTGCGGCAGGTCGCCGAACACCATGTCCAGCTTCTTCTTCAGCGTCTGCGCGTCGATGGCGCCGACCACGGCGACATGCAGTCCGCCGCGCGCGAACACAGCCTTGTGCAGGGCCTTCAGATCGTCCTGCGTGATGGCGGCGATGCTCTGCCTGGTACCCTGGTCGGAGCGCGAATAGGGATGGTCGCCATAGACGGCGCGCGCCCATTTGTTCTGCGCCACGGTGTCGGGATCGTTCTCGTTGGCGATGATGCCGGACAGGATCTGGGCGCGGATGCGATCGATCGGCGCCTGGTCGAAGCGCGGCTCGTTGACCGCCAGCCGCAACAGGTCGAAGGCCTCGTCGCGCTGCTCGGCCAGCATGCGCATGGAGCCATAGACGCCGTCGCGGGTCTCTTCGAAGCTCATCTCGGCGCCGGCATCGTCGAGCCTGACCTGGAAGGCTTCCGAATCGAGGGGGCCGGCGCCCTCGTCGAACAGTCCAGTCATCAGATTGGCCAGTCCTTCCTTGCCCGCCGGATCCTGCGTCGAACCGCCGCCGAAGACGAAACGGACGGCGACGATCGGTACGGAATAGTCCTCGACCAGCCAGGCGGTGATGCCTTTTGGCGAGGTGACCTGCTGGATGTCCATTGCGCGGGCTGCAAGCGCGGGCAGGATCAGGAAGAGGATGGAGAGGAAGAGGGTTGCGAGGGCGGTGGCCGCACGCGGTCTTGCCAAGGGGCGAAGGGAAGGCGCTGTCACCGCCTCGCGCATATGCATAGTGCTCATCATCAATTCCCCGCCTGTTGCTGCGGCAAGAGATAGCCGGTGGTCGAGCGGGCCAGCACCAGATAGCGCGCGGCGACCGCCTTGACCTCGTCCGCCGTGACCTTGCGGATGCGGTCCGGCCATTGCTGGACATCTTGCACGTTGCCGCCGGTGGTCAGCGTCGAGCCATAGATTTCGGCCATGGAGTCCTGCTTGTCGCGGGCAAAGACCATCGACCTGATGTAGCGGTCCTTGGCCTTTTCCAGCTCATCCGGCGTGACGCCGGCGCTGGCGATGCGCGCTACCTCGGCATCGACCGCGACCTCGACGTCGGCCAGCTTGGCGTCGCCGCGCGGGGCGCCATAGACGGTGAAATTGGTGTCGTCGAGCATGGTGCCCTGGAAATACGCGCCGGCATTGGACGCAATGCCTTGCTTGACCACCAGCGCCTGGTAGAGCCGGCTACGATTGCCGCCGCCGAGGATTTCGGCGAGCAGGTCAAGCGCCTCGGCCTCGCCCGGCCTGGCGGTGCGATAGGATGGCACGACCCATTGCGTCGAGAAACTCGGCACGCTGACGCGGGCGTCGGCAAGCGTGACCGTGCGCTTGGTGTTCTGCTCCGGCTCGACCGGGCGGATGCGCGGCGGCAGGTCCGGCCCGCGCACCACCTTGCCGTAGGTCTTTTCGGCCAGCGCCTTAACCGTCTCCGGCTCGACATCACCGGCCACGATCAGCACCGCGTTGTTGGGCCGGTAGTATTTGTCATAGAAAGCGACGGCGTCGGTGCGGTTGAGCTGCTCCATCTCTTGCATCCAGCCGATGACCGGAATGCGATAGGGCTGGTTCTGCCACAGCGTCGCATCGACTTCCTCGTCGAGCACCGCCTGCGGATTGTTGTCGATACGCGAGCGGCGCTCTTCCAGGATGACATCGCGCTCGGTCTTGATGACGTCGTCGGTCAGGATGAGATTGCGCATGCGGTCGGCTTCAAAACCCATCATCTGCTCGAGCGCCGAAGGCGCCACCGTCTCATGGAAAGCGGTGTAGTCGTAGGAGGTGAAGGCGTTGTTGGAGCCGCCAATGTCCGAGATGGCGCGGTCGAACTCGCCGGCCGCGTGATTTGTCGTCGCCTTGAACATCAGGTGCTCGAAGAAATGGGCTATGCCGGATTTGCCAGGCGGCTCGTCGGCGCTGCCGATCTTGTACCAGACCATATGGGTGACGATCGGCGCGCGATGGTCGGGAATGACGACCACCTCCATGCCGTTGTCGAGGAGGAAATCCGTGACCTTGAACTCGGCCGGCTTCGCGTTGGGCGACGCGGCGCTGTCGGCCAGCGCCGGGCCGGTGAGCGTGAAGGCCAGCGAAATTGCCAGCAGTGTCGTCCGCAGCCATTCAGCCCTGGATGTCATCAATGGCTCCGGTTTTCTCTTCAAGACGATAGGCAAGGGGCTTGCGACAAGCAAAGTGATTTGTTGTTGCCGGCAAAGGCGGCGGCAAAGAGGCCACCGCTCGATGCAGGCGTGTCATGCAGCCTCGATGAAGCGGATGATGGTTTCGCCGTAGTTGCGCTCGTCCAGTACCGAAAAGCCGGGGCCCGGCTCGAAGGGAGCAGCCGCCGTCTCCTCGACCACGCAGAGCGCGCCGGGGCGCAGCCAGCCGCCGGCTTTCGCCGATTGCAGGGCGCGCTCGCCCAGCCCCCTGCCATAAGGCGGATCGGCGAAGACCAGGCCGAACGGCGCCAGCGTGCCCGCCTCGCCAAGGCCGGTGGCATCGCGGCGAAAGATCTTGGTGCGCCCGGTCAGGCCGAAGGCCTCGACATTGTCGCGGATCAGACCGCGGCCTTCGGCCGATTCCTCGATGAAGACGCCATAGGACGCGCCGCGCGACAACGCCTCCAGACCAAGTGCGCCGGTGCCGGCGAACAGATCCAGCACGCGCGCGCCGTCCAGCTGTTCGGCAAAGCGATGCGCCAGTACGTTGAACACGGCCTCGCGGGTGCGGTCGGTCGTCGGACGGATGGCGCTGCCGCGGGGCGTCGCCAGCGGACGCCCGCGAAACTCACCGCCAACGATCCTCATCTTGTGCGCGGACCCTTGGGGCCGCCACGCGGCCGTTCGCCGCCACCGGCCGGACGCTCGCCACGGGGCTTGCCGAACGGCTTTGCGCCGCCCGGCTTGCCAGCGGGCTTGCCATAGGCCGGCTTGAACGAGGCCTTGCGCGCCTTGGCCTCCGCCGCCTTGGCGGCATCGGCTTCCGCCCTGCCCTTGCCGATCGGCCGGGCTCCTGGTGCCATCCAGACATTGGCCTTGCGCTGGCCGGGCGGCTCGATCGGCCGCTGCTCGCGCTCGGATTTCTTGCCGCCAAAACCACCGCGCGGCTTGTCGCCAAAGCCGCCACGCGGTTTGTCGCCGAAACTGCCACGTGGCTTGTCGCCGAACCCGCCGCGTTCGGGCCGGGGCCCGCGTTCGCCAAAGCTCTTTTCCGGCCGGTCGCCTCTGCCAGGACTGGTCGACAGTTTGCCGAGTGCCTCGTCGCGGCTGCCTTCGCGGCGCTTGCGGTTCTTGATCAGCCCGCCCTCGCCGATCGGCCGGCGCTCGCCATCGCGGGTGAATTTCGGCCGCTCGGGTTCCGCTTCGCGAACCTCGGTGCGCCGCACCGGCTTGTTGGAGAAGGGTTTTGCTATCTCAGCGTCGAAGTTGGCGCCGGATTCCTCCACCAAGCGCTCGCCCAGCTGATCGCGCAGCACGCGGCCCTTGATCTCCAGCACATGACCCTCGGGTAGATCCTCGAGTTGAAACGGCCCATAGGAAATGCGGATCAGCCGCGTCACGTCGAGGCCGAGCGCGCCAAGGATGTTCTTCACTTCGCGGTTCTTGCCTTCGCGCAGGCCGATCGTCAGCCAGGCATTGGAGCCCTGCTCGCGATCGAGGCTGGCTTCGATGGCACCGTAGAAGACGCCGTCGACGGCAATGCCTTCGCGCAGGCCGGCAAGCGCGCTCTCCTCGACCTTGCCGTGGACGCGCACGCGGTAGCGGCGCAGCCAGCCCGTGGCCGGCAGTTCGAGCACGCGCGACAGGCCGCCATCGTTGGTGAGCAGCAGCAGGCCCTCGGTGTTGATATCGAGGCGGCCTATGGTCATCAGCCGCGGCAATTCGGCCGGCAGCACGTCGAAAACGGTCTTGCGGCCCTCGGGATCTCGGTTGGTGGTGACGACGCCGGCCGGCTTGTGGAACAGGAACAGGCGCGTGCGTTCTATCGGCGGAATCTCCATTCCGTCGAGATGGATGATGTCGCCAGGCATCACATTGAAGGCCGGCGAAGTCAGAGCGCGGCCGTTGACCTTGACGCGGCCGGCGGCGATCAGCTCCTCGGCGTCGCGACGCGAGGCAAGTCCCGCACGAGCCAGCCGCTTGGCGATGCGCTCGCCGGCCTCTTCCGTGGCCTCAGCGGGACGCGGGCGCGGCTTGAAGCCGGCCGATGCCCCTTGGGGCCGATCGCTGAAATCACGCTTAGGGCGGTCACCGCCAAAGTCGCGCTTGGGACGGTCGGCAAAGTCGCGCATCGGACGATCGCCGAAGTCACGCTTGGGACGGTCGAAACGCTTGTCGCCGCCGTCCGCCGATGCGGCAACCGGACGATCGCCGACCGGCGCGTAGGGTTTGCGCGGTCCCTCACGCTTTTCATACGGCTTGCGCTCGCCTTCCGCCGCCCTCGGCCGGTCCCCGCGCGGCGCGTAGGGTTTGCGCGGCCCCTCACGCTTTTCATATGGCTTGCGTTCACCTTCGGCCGCCATCGGACGGTCGCCACGCGGCGCGTAGGGTTTGCGCGGCCCTTCGCGCTTTTCATATGGCTTGCGCTCGCCTTCGGCCGCCATCGGACGGTCGCCACGCGGCGCGTAAGGCTTACGTGGGCCCTTGCTGAATGGCTTGTCGCCGCCCTTGAAGTCGCGCTTCGGCCGTTCGCCCTCGGCGGCCATCGGCCGATCGCCGCGCGGCGCATAGGCCTTCTTGGCGCCGAAGGATGGCTTCCTGTCGCCTCGCGGAGCCGCGGGTTTCTTGCCCGGGCCTTTTTGGCGCGGAGATTTCTTGTTGTTGTCGTCCATGTGGCCTTTGTCCGTTTGCGCTGCTACAGCGTGGCGCATCCTTACGGGCGCGCAACGAACGCTGTAGCACTTTGATTTGGCGCATGATCTTTTCCGAAAATCGAGTCCGATTTTCGGGTTGATGCGCTCCATAACAGGATCACGGGAGTTTGTCAGGGAAAAGTGGAAACCGGTTTTCCAGGGAAGACAAATGAAAACCAAAAGCCAGGAGTGGCGAGGAGATAATCGGAATGGAAACCGCGTGAAGCGTCCGGATTTCATGGCGGTGGCGCTAAGGGAGGCCGAAGCGGCAGCCTTGCGTGGCGAAGTGCCGGTCGGCGCCGTCATCGCCAACGGCGGCACGGTCGTTGCAAAAGCCGGCAACCGCACCCGCGAGCTTGCCGACCCGACGGCGCATGCCGAGATGCTCGTCATTCGCGAAGCCTGCGGGAAACTCTCAAGCGAGCGGCTGACTGGCCACGATCTCTATGTGACGCTGGAACCTTGCACCATGTGCGCCGGCGCCATCTCCTTCGCCAGGCTACGCCGTCTCTACTTCGGCGCCGCCGACGAAAAGGGCGGTGCGGTGGTCAATGGCGTACGCTTCTTTACCTCGCCGACCTGCCACCACACGCCCGACATCTATCCGGGCATGAGCGAGACCGAGGCCGCGCTGCTGCTGAAGGATTTTTTCAAGGAACGTCGCGACTGAACCGCGGCCTGGGAGCGCTGACCATTCCTGGACTCTTTGTTTCGACGCCGTTCCAAGGAAAGCGCTATGCGCTTTTCGCGGGAAAACCGCTTCACAGTTTTCCTGGAACTGCCCTTAGAGGGACGGCAACCAGTCGAACCAGCCGGACTTCTTGCCTTCCGCCTCTTTCTTCAGGCGGCGTTCCTTCTTGTATTCGTCCTCGCCGAGTTCGTTCTGCGGCGCCGTGCCGGCCGCGACGCGGTAGGCCAATGGTGGCTCGCTCAGATATCTGCGGGTGTTGGGGTCGCCCTGCTTGCTCGCGGCAAGACGACGCTGGATCTCGGCGGCGCGGCCCTTGTCGGAATCAGCGGGTGTCCAGGCCGGCGGGTGGCTGGAGCCTGAATCCGCCATCGCCTTCTTGACCGAGGCCGGATCGGTCTGCACATCGTCGACGATCTCAGCCTGATAGCTCGGATCGTTCTGGTGGGCGGTGGCGTCGGCGCGCAGGCGCGCCCGGCGCTGCTCGGGCGATTCGGGCCATTCGGCGCTTGCCGTCTGGATGCTTTCCTGCGGTGCGGGCAGCGCTTCCTTCTGTCCGGGAGCAGGCTTCACCAAGGTGGGGCGCGGCTTGTAGTCGATCGGATCCTTGTGCTTCGGCGCGAAGGAAACGGCGCCAGTGAGATCGCCGGCCAGCTGTTCGGCAGCGGTCTTGTCGGTGCCATAGGTCGGAGAGCCCATGCAGCCGGACAGAGCGAGTCCCGATGCGACAAGCGGCGCCAGCAGCGCAAGGCGCGCCTTATATCTCTCGGTCATGCCAAAAAGTCCCACTCTAGACAGCCTCTCGATCGCCACCGGTCCTGTGACCGGTCCCCATCGTCCAAGCACTTGCGACGGAAATCCGGCGACAATTTGTCTTCCGGAGTTTCGCGTGTTTACCTCAACCGCTCGTTAAGGGCAACGCACGGGGGGATTTGCACCGCCGGCCGTGGCATTTGTGCACTGTTGATCAAGCGCACGTCGTTTCCCAAAAACCGCGGCACACCCTCGAGTCATGCCCGAGGGCGTGCTTTTGGGCGACATGCACCTAAAGCCGGCCGAGCGCTTTCAGCTCATGCAGCACGGCGGCATCGCGAGCGGAGACATCGGGAAATACAGGATCCCGCCCGACATCGGCCGTGTAACGCCAGGAACGCGCGCATTTGACGAGGCCGCGATCCTCCGCTTTCTCGACCACCACGGCGACGCCCTTGACATCGTCGAGTGTAAAGGCCCCCTCCGGCGCCTGGCCATGAGCAATGACGAGGTCGCTGGTGATCGCCATCTCGGCCATGTCGACGTCGGATATCGCCGCTTCGAGCGTTGAATCGTTGATGGTGACAACCGGCACCGCTTCCAGCGAGGAGCCGATCACCTTCTGAGCACGGGCGATCTCGAGCGCACCGGTGACGACGCGGCGCACCTGCCGCACCTTGCGCCACTTTTCCGCCAGCGCCTCATTCTTCCAATCCACCGGGATTTCAGGGAACTGGTCGAGATGCACCGAAATCGCATCGGGATGACGGTCAAGCCAGGCCTCTTCCATGGTGAAGGGCAGCATCGGCGCCAGCCATTTCACCAGGCAGTCGAAGAGATGGCGCACCACCTGAACCGAGGCCTTGCGCTTCACGCTCGACGGCGCGTCGCAGTAAAGCGCGTCCTTGCGGATGTCGAAATAGAAGGCCGACAGCTCGACCACCATGAAATCGACGAGCGCGCGCGTGATGCGTTTGAACTCGAAGGCGTCGTAGCCCTGGCGCACCACCTCGTCGAGTTCGGCCAGCCGATGCAGCATCAGCCGCTCCAGCTCCGGCATCGCTTCCAACGGCACGGTCTCGCCATCGTCATGGGCGAGCGTGCCCAGCATCCAGCGAATGGTGTTGCGCAGTTTGCGGTAGGCGTCGATATTGGTCTGCAGCACGTTCTTGCCGAGCCGCTGGTCTTCCCAATAGTCCGTCGTCACCACCCACAGGCGCAGTATGTCGGCGCCCGACTGCTTGATGACGTCCTGCGGCACCACCGTGTTGCCGAGCGATTTCGACATCTTGCGTCCGTCCTCGTCCATGGTGAAGCCATGGGTGACGACGGTTTCGTAAGGCGCCCTGCCCCTGGTGCCGCAGCTTTCCAGCAGCGAAGAGTGGAACCAGCCGCGATGCTGGTCGGACCCTTCGAGATAGACGTCGGCCGGCCATTTCAGATCAGGGCGATCCTCCAGCGTAAAGACATGCGTCGAGCCCGAATCGAACCAGACGTCGAGGATGTCCATCACCTGCTTCCACCGGGACGCATCGTGGTTGCCGAGGAAGCGCTCCTTGGCGCCGGCGGCGAACCAAGCGTCGGCGCCCTCTTCCTCAAAGGCGTCCATGATGCGCTGATTGACCGCCTCGTCCTTCAGCACGTTGCCGTCCTCGTCGGCGAAAACGGCGATCGGCACGCCCCAGGCGCGCTGGCGCGACAACACCCAGTCGGGACGCTCCTCGATCATGGCGCGGATACGGTTCTGACCGGCAGCCGGCACAAAGCGCGTGTCGTCGATGGCCTTCAAGGCGCGGCTGCGCAGTGTCGTGCCGTCGCCGAGGTCCTTGTCCATGTAGACGAACCATTGCGGCGTGTTGCGGAAGATCACCGGCTTCTTCGACCGCCAGGAATGCGGGTAGCTGTGCTTCAGCCGGCCGCGCGCGAAGAGCGCGTCGCGCTTGATCAGCTCGTCGATGACAGCCTGGTTGGCGTTGCCCTTCTTGCCATTGTCGTCGATGACACGCGCGGCCCCACCCTCGCGATCCGGGCCGAAGCCTGGCGCGTCCCTGGTGAAGAAGCCGGCATCGTCGACCGTGAAGGGGATCACCGTGTCGATGCCACGTGCGCGCAGCTGAGGCGCGGCGTCCATCCAGGCGTCAAAATCCTCGCGGCCATGGCCGGGCGCGGTGTGGACGAAGCCGGTGCCGGCATCGTCGGTCACATGATCGCCCGCAACCATCGGCACGGGGAACTCGTAACCGCCGCCGAGGCCCTTGAACGGGTGCGAAAGCACAAGGTTTCCAAGCTGTTCGGCGCTGACGCCGTGAAGACGCTTCAAGGTGACCTTTGCCTTGGCCTGGCTTTCCTCGGCCAGCGCGTCGGCGAAGATCAGCTTCTCACCCGGCTGCGGGCCAAAGGCATTTTCGGCCGCCGTCACCTCGTAGAGCCCGTAGGCGACGCGCGGCGAATAGCTGACGGCGCGGTTGCCCGGGATGGTCCACGGCGTCGTCGTCCAGATGACGACATGGGCGTCCAGCAGATCCAGCGACCGTCCGGTCAGGTCCGGATTGAGTTCCGCCGCCTGCCCATCCACGACATTGGCGACGACAAGATTGGCTACCGGAAACTTCGCCCAGATCGTGTCCGACTCATAGTCCTGGTACTCGATCTCGGCCTCGGCCAATGCGGTGCGCTCCACGACGCTCCACATCACCGGCTTCGAGCCGCGATAGAGCTGGCCCGACATGGCGAATTTCAGCAATTCGCCGGCGATGCGCGACTCGGCATGGAAAGCCATCGTCGTATAGGGGTTCTTGAAGTCGCCGATGACGCCAAGCCGCTGGAACTCACCGCCCTGCACCGTGATCCAGTGCCCGGCGAACTCACGGCATTCCTTGCGGAACTCGTTGACCGGCACCTCGTCCTTGTTCTTGCCCTTGGCGCGATACTGCTCCTCGATCTTCCACTCGATCGGCAGGCCATGGCAGTCCCAGCCAGGCACATAGTTCGAATCGTAGCCGCGCATCTGGAACGAGCGGGTGATGACGTCCTTGAGGATCTTGTTCAGCGCATGGCCGATATGGATGTTGCCGTTGGCGTAGGGAGGGCCGTCATGCAGCACATATTTCGTGCGGCCGGCGGCACTCTCACGCAGCTTGGCGTAGAGGTCCATGTCCTGCCAGCGCTTGACCAGCACCGGCTCCTTCTCGGGCAGGCCGGCGCGCATCGGGAAATCCGTCTGCGGCAAATATAGCGTCTTGGAATAGTCGATCGTTTCAACAGTGTCGGTCATTGATCTGCCATCTGCGTAGCCCGTCGGCACAAGGCCCGGGCGTTGAGGTCTTTGATTGATGCATATCGTTTTCCCAAAACCGGACCCACCTTTGGGCGATACGCGTCGATGTTCTGAAAAAAGCGCGAGGGCGCGCGCGAACCTCCCGGCGGTTCCGGCGGCGCTCAGGCCACCCGGAACACCGGGCCAGTAATTCGTATCGCGATCGCGAAAAGGCGCGAAAAGCTCATCATGGCGTGGCTTTTAGCGGAGATGGACGCAGGAATAAAGCGTCTCGTTCAATTCGCCTACATCTTGAAGTCGAAGCGATACGTGGTCGACACACCGACCATGAACTGGTTGCGCTCACCGCGCTCCCTGACCAGGCTGGAATCGGCTGCCGGCCCCTCCAGGCGCGAATATTCGCCGAACAGGCTGGCGGTCATCGGATCGGTCACTTTCCAGGTCACCGCGCCGCCGAGGCCGATGGATTTCAGCCCGCCACCGGGATTGTACTGGCTCAGGCCTGAGGCCACCGCCTCCTGTGCATTGACGCCATAGTAGGCATCGAAATAGTTCGCCGAAGCAAAAGACACGCGCGGGCCGCCCGAGATCCTGACGGTTGGCGTCACATCGTAGAAGGCGTCGGCGGCGATATCGGCGACAAAGCCGTTATGGGCACGGATGCCGTGGCGCAATTCGGCGCGCGCGCGCATCCAGTCCGTCGGATAGAATTCGAAGAAGCCGCCGACCTCGCCGCCCCAGCGCACCGGATCGAGACCCTTGAGCTCGTCGGCATCGCTGTCGTCGCGCGAGAACAGGAACTTGCCGGTCAGGCCGGCGCGAACGCCGCCATCATCGACCAGCGCCAGCGAAATATTGTCGTTGCGCGAGGTAAAGCGAGCCTGGGGACCGGCCTTGCCCAGGGAGATGATGGGCTGGGCGCTGAGCATGTATTTCTTGCCGCCCTCGAAATTCGGCGCGACCATGCCCGTGGCGCCAACGGTCAGGTACCAGTCGCCGGACAGCCAGCCGAACGGGCCGTCGCCGGCCTCGGCCGCGGAAGCGCCCAGCAAGGAGGCGGTCAGAAGCAGCGGAATCGCCCGGACAATACGCATCGATACCCCATACGCGAAACACGCCGGAACAAACACCCGGCATCGCTCAAGCCATGGCGCCAGTTCGGTAAAATTTGACTTAACATCCGTAACAGTTGTGTCGGCCAACCTTGTGCCGGGTCGCGCCGAATCAGGCGCGGCGCGGCGCGGGCGGCATGTCCAGCAGCCCTCTCACGGCCTTGCTGCCCTTGCCGGCGATGCGCGCCGATCCGTCGTCACCCACCTCCACCGTCGCACCGTTGGCAAAGCTTAGCGACCAGCCGTCGCCCTTGGCGTTACGGCGGCGGTCGGTAAGCTCGATGCCGGCAGCGGTGACAAGGGCGACGATCCCGTCAGCATTCATCGTTTTCCTCCGGACACGGGCCTTCAATTGAGGTCGAGTCCGGCGGTAAGATCACCGAGCGGCGGTTCGCCATGCGCGGCGACGGCCCGGTCGCGAACCACGATTCCGTGCAGCACCGGCAGTTCGAAACGCTCGGTGATGAAGCGCAGGATCGAAGTCGTGTCATAGGGCGTCTGATCGACATAGCCGCGCTTGGCGAAGGGCGAAACGATGATGGCGGGGACGCGTGTGCCCGGCCCCCAGCGGTCGCCCTTGGGCGGAGGGACGTGATCCCAGATGCCGCCATTCTCGTCATAGGTAACGACGACCAGCATATGCGGCCATTGCGGGCTTTTTTCCAGATGGGCGACGACGTCGGCGATATGGCGATCTCCAGCCTCGATGTCGGCATAGCCGGAATGCTCGTTCAGATTGCCCTGGGGCTTGTAGAAGGACACCTGTGGCAGGGCGCCGTCGTCGATCGCCTGGATGAAGCTGACGCCGCCCAGCCCACCGTCGCGCAAATGCTCGCGCCTGGCTTCGGTGCCCGGCGCGTAATTGGCATAATAGTTGAACGGTTGGTGGTGGTACTGGAAATTCGGAACCGGCGAGTTGTTGCCGTGGTCGAGCGTGTACTGCCAGGCGCCCGAATACCATGCCCAGGTGATGTGCTTGAGGCTGAGCATGTCGCCGATGGTCGGCTCCGTCTGGGGCGGCAGCGTGGTGGGCTTGGCCGCATCCGCGAAGAGCGGATCGCCGCCATGCGCGGGATCGTTGCCGCTCGGTTGGTAAGGCGGCTGCATCGTGTTCACCGCGTAGAAGTCCGGCGTCAGATTGCCATCGGAGACGAATTTCGGAATGCCGTCGCGCGCCGATTTCGGCGAATTGTCGGCGATCTTCAGCGCCGTGCCGCTCTCATCCGTCACCGAAATCGACGGTTTGGCCGGGCTCTTGTCGGCATCGGCGTAGTAAGGCGCGCAAGCGCAGATCAGCCATTGGTGGTTGAAAAACGAGCCGCCGAACCCGCCCATGAAGAAATGATCGGCCAGCACGTATTTCTGCGCGACGGCCCACATGTCGGTCTTGGAGGCATCCCAGTTGCTCATCGGCATGGCGCCTGAATCGGCCCAGGCAACGAACATGTCGTTCTTGCCGCCGTTGATCTGCATCTGGTTCTGGTAGTAGCGATGCCAGAGATCGTGCGTTGTGACGCTGAGCGGCACGTTGAAACCCTTCGCGTCGTTCACGGTGAACGGCGCGTTTGGAAGGTGCTCGGTCATCGCTTGCGTCACCGGCGGCGTGACGCCCTTGGCGGTCAGCCCGTCCCACACTGGCGGCAGTTCGGACAACACCGAGCCGTCACGGTCACGCTGCTGCAGGCTTTCCTGGCTGGCCTTGTCGATGCCTTCGGCGCCGGGAAAATGGCCATAGAGATTGTCGAAAGCGCGGTTCTCGGCGAAGATGACAACCACCGTTTCTATCTTTGTGATGCCATCCGGCGGATCGCCGGGCTGCGCTGCGAATGCGGAACCCGCAGTGGCAGCGAACAGGGCGAGAGTTGAGGAAAACAGGGCGAGCCCATGGGATCGCTTCATTGTCATGCCTCCCTGATGCAAAGCGGGATGACATCAGCTTCGCCGCGCCATTGCAATAGCCACCGTGCTGGACGGGTAGTGCCATTGGGATTACCTTCCTTTCAACCGCAGGATGCGCGGCCAGATGTGGAGGGAGATGGATCATGACCTTGCACGGCGATACACTGAAGAACGCGATCGGCCAGACGCGGGAAAAATGGGGATGGTTTGTCGGCCTAGGCGTGGTGCTGCTGATCCTCGGCGGCATTGCTTTCGGCAATCTGTTCATCGCCACCGTGGCTTCCGTCTATGTCGTCGGCTGGCTGATGCTGGTGGCCGGCATCATCGAGATCATGCATGCCTTCGGGGTCAAGACCTGGAGCCGGTTCTTCTACTGGCTGCTCAGCGGGCTGCTTTACGCGGTCGCCGGATTTTTCGCCTTCGACAATCCGCTGCTGGCCTCGGCGGTGCTGACCTTCCTGCTGGCCGTTGCGCTCGTCGCTTCCGGCGGGCTGCGGGCCTGGGTCGGTTACAGCCACCGTCCGGAACAGGGCTGGGGCTGGATCGTCGCGGCAGGCCTCGTCAGCGTGCTTGCCGGCCTGATCATCGCCATGGGTTGGCCGGTCAACAGCCTGTGGGTGCTCGGACTGTTCCTGGCGATCGACCTGATCTTCCAGGGCTGGACCTTCATTGCGGTCGGCCTGGCGCTGAAAAAGTAGGATCTTGCTGAGCATGATCTTTGGACAAGCCGGTTGTCCGAGAAAACCGGTATCCGCTTTTCGGGATCATGCTTTAGAACGCAATGGCCGCGTCGAGCTGTGAAAGCGGCCTGACGCCGGCAAGAAGCGCGCGGGCTTCGGCCTCATCGCGCTTCATCTGCACCACCAATGCATCGAGGCCGTCGAATTTGATCTCGCTGCGCAGGAAGCCGAAGAACGAGACCTCGCAGGTCTCGCCGTAGAGATCGCCGGAAAAATCGAAGAGGAAGGTTTCCAGAAGCGGCGCGCCATTGTCGTCGACGGTCGGGCGGCGGCCGAAGCTGGCGACGCCGTCATGCAGCGTGCCGTCGGCGCGGCGGAAGCGGACGGCATAGATCCCTTCCTTCAGGGTCGCTTCCGGTGAAAGCCTCATATTGGCGGTGGGAAAGCCGAGCGTGCGGCCGAGCCGCTGGCCGCCGATCACTTCGGCCTCGACCGTGAAGCGATAGCCGAGCAGACCGGCGGCCTCGACTACCTCGCCATCGCCGAGCAGGGCCCGGATCCGGCTCGACGAAACCACCTCGGCGCCCTCGTCGCGAAAAGCGTCGACGAGCGTGACGCCAAAGCCATGGCGTTCGCCGGCTGCCATCAGATAGGCCGGTCCGCCCTGGCGGTCCTTGCCGAAATGGAAATCGAAACCGGTCACGGCGTGGGTGATGCCGAGCGTCCTCTCCAGCACGTCGGTGACGAAGGCTGCCGCCGACAGCGCGGCGAAGTCGCGCGTGAACGGCTGCTCGACGAGCGCGGCAAAGCCCAGCATGGACAAAAGCCGCGCCTTCATCGGCGGCGGTGTCAGCACGAACAGCGGCATGTCGGGCCTGAAGACCTTTCGCGGGTGCGGTTCGAAGCTCAGCACGAGGGCTGGCACGTCACGCCGCAGAGCCTCGGCCAACGCCCGCTCGAGCACCGCTTGATGACCACGGTGGACGCCATCGAAGTTGCCGATCGCGACAACGCCGCCACGCAGATCGGCGGGCAGCGGCCCGGTCGCGGTGAGATGCTGGAAGCCAACCATCGCTACCTACTGCAGTCTGACCATGACGGCCACCGGACGGTAGCCGTGCCGCTCCAGGAAGAGCCCGAGCTTGGCCGGATCCGGCCGGGATGCATCGCCGTAGTCGCGGGCATGGATGCCGCCGGAGACATAGAGAACGTCGAAACCATTGTCGGCCGCCCCTTTCACATCGGTCATCACCCCATCGCCGATGGCCAGTACCCGATGACGCTCGACCGGCCGGCCAAGCACCTCCGCCACCTCCTTCATCGCAAGGTCGTAGATCGGCGCGTAGGGCTTTCCCGCAATCAGCGTACGCCCGCCGAGTTGGGCATAGTCGCGCGCCAGCGCGCCGGCGCACCAGATGATACGTTCGCCGCGCTCCACCATGATATCGGGATTGGCGCAGATGAAGGGCAGGTTCCTGGCACGCAATCGGCGCAGAAGGTCGGCATAATCCTGAGGCTTCTCGACCTCGTCGTCGAACAGCCCGGTGCATACGACACCGGCGGCCTCGACTTCCTCGACGAGGTCGACATCGAGGCCGTCATAGAGGGTCAGGTCGCGGTCGGCGCCGATATGGAATATCTTGCGTGGGCCTTCCGCGATCAGGTCGCGGGTGACGTCGCCCGAGGTGACCACACGGTCGTAAGCCGACAGTGGAACGCCGATCACACTCATCTGAGCCACGACATCGGCGCTGCGGCGGGGCGAATTGGTGATGAGAACAACGGGAATGCCGGCTGCCCTTGCCCCGGCCAGCGCCGCTGCAGCCGCCGGGAAATGCCATTCGCCATTGTGCACCACGCCCCAGACATCGCAAAGAATTGCCGAATAGGCTTTTGAGATGTCTTCGAGCGAGCCGACGATGTCAGGCGGATCCGCCATGCCGTTTCCTTCAATATGAGCGTTGCGAGTGCGGCGGCCGACGGTTCGCCGCAGCGGGTTCGAATTATCCGAACCGATCCGTGCTGTCACCAGCTTTCACCTGGAGATCGACGCGAAGGCGCCTCGATGCGCCAAACAGCGCCATCCGTTGGCACCCAAGCCACTCGCGGACAGCGTTTGGTTAACGCGCGTTGAAAAGGCGGCTCGACCTTGGACATATTAAGGCAACCTGAAATTTAACGATTTATGCCACCATCCTTACCGATTATCGATTTGGCGGGGGTATTTTGGAACAATGATCCGGAGATTCGGAAGCGATCGGCGTGGCAATTACGCGCTCATGACTGTCGTCGCGATGGTACCGCTCATGGGTGGACTGGCGATCGGCATAGATTACACCGAAATGACGCGTCAGCGACAAAACACCCTGAACGCCCTCGACGCGGCCGGCGTCGCCACTGCCCAGCAGATCGTTGCAGGGGCCACCGACGCCGATGCCAAGACCTACGCCAAGAATTTCTTCGAAGCCAATCTCTCGCATGTCAATCCGGCCAACACGGCGCTGGCCGTGACGCTGCCCAACAACAACACGGGCGGCGGCACCTTGAAGCTCTGCAGCACCTTGACCTACAAGCCCTACTTCCTGCCGACCGCAAAAATGCTGATTGGCGGCAGCGCGACCAACAGCGACATCAGCTTCGACGCATGCTCGGAAGTACGCCTGAAAAATACGCTGGAAGTATCGCTGGTGCTCGACAATTCCGGCTCGATGACGGAACTGGGCAAAGGGTCCAACAAGGTACGGTTCGACCTCCTCAAGAGTGCCGCCAAGCAGTTGGTCGATCAGTTGGCCGGTCAGGCGCAGATGATGAAGCAGGTCACCAAACCGGTCCAGTTCAGCCTGGTTCCCTTCGCCGCATCGGTCAACGTCGGTCCTGCCAATGCCTCGGCGACGTGGATGGACACGACCGGCATCTCGCCGATCCATCATGAGAATTTCGACTGGACGACCATGAGTTCTTCTTATTCGTCCACCAAGTATGCCCAGAACATAGCCGGCGTCTGGTACGCGAAAGGCAGCGGTTGGGACGCTACCCAGAAAGACCTGCCGTTGACCCGGTTCTCCATCTACAACCAGATGAAGCGGGTTTCGGATTGCAGTTCGAAGAATTGGGACGGCAGTTGCAGATCGAATGCGACATACACCTATGGCGCGGTCGCCAGTTGGGGCGGGTGTGTGGAATCCCGTCCTTACCCGTACAATATCCAGGATACGCCAGCTTCCACCGGGACGCCCGCGACCTTGTTCGTGCCCATGTTCGCACCCGATGAAACCGATCTCACCGATAGCAACAGCCGTCCCGCGAACAACAATTGGCGTACCGACACCACGCCCGGCAACAGCACCAGCGCGGAACGTCAACGCTTCATGCCGAAATATTTCGCCGATCCGGGCAACACGATTACGCCGGCCTATGGCATGGATGCCGGCCCCAATACGAGTTGCAGCACCACGGCCATCACGCCTCTGACCGACGTTTCCACGACGACCGGAGCGAACTCTGTAAAAGCCGCGATCGACTCCATGGCCGCCGATGGCGCCACCAATGTGCCGGAAGGCATGGCCTGGGGCTGGCGGACCCTTTCCAGCACGGCTCCCTTCACCGAGGGCAGGGCCGAGACGGAAAGAGGCAACGACAAGGTTCTGATCGTCCTGACCGACGGCGCAAACACATATTACACGCCGACGTCGGTGACGGCGCAGACCTATTCAGGACCCAACTGGGCTTACGGCGGCAACGATCTGGCCGGCGCGAAAGCCATCTACTCGTCCCTTGGCTACGTCAAACCATACAACAACACATACAGCAACGGGCGCATATTCCTGGGCACCAGCACCAATGTTGCCAAGGACGACTATTCCAACACCAACTACACCAAGGCGATGAACGAGTATTTCACCACGCTGTGCAACAACGCCAAGGCTGCCAACATCATGGTCATGACCATTGCGCTCGACCTAGACGCCAGCAACACGGCGGAAAAAACGCAAATGGATGCGCTGAAGGCCTGCTCGTCGGATTCCCGTTTCAGCAAGGATCCGGCCGATTCGAGCAAGCCGATGAAACTGTTCTGGAATTCGACCGGAGCGACACTCTCCGATGATTTCAAGGCGATCGGCAACGAACTGTCCAACCTGCGCATCGTCAGCTGATCGGCAGGTTCCCCTTGCGAACGCCCTGCCCTGGCAGGGCGTTTTGCTTTTGGACTGGATCGGGGTGCAGGCTTGCATTGGTTAGCGCTTGGTGAAGCGCCGACCAAGCAATAGAGCGGTTTCCCAAACCCGTCCTTCAGCGTTCTGTGGAAAGCTGGCGTCAACCGAGAATCCGCCGGCGGGGGCCGCTGCAAGTCATGCATGAACTTTGGTGCAAGTTCCGCCGCGATAGGCGCGGCAACTATGCTCTTATGACTGTCGTGGCGATGGTGCCGCTGATGGGCGGCCTGGCGATCGCGGTCGACTTTACGGAAATGAACCGCGAAAAGCAGACGGTGACGAATGCGCTCGACGCCGCCAACTTCGCGACGGCGCGCCGGCTGACGGAAGGCGCGACCGACGACCAGTTGAAAGCCTATGCGCTCGACTTCTTCAATGCCAACCTGAACGATATCGATCCGGCCAGCGCGACGCTCAACGTCACCTTGCCCAGCAACACCAGCGGCGGCGGCCTGCTCACGATGACGGCGCAGCTTGCCTACAAGCCCTATTTCTATCCTGCCTTCGCTCAACTCGTCGGCAAATCGGCAACCGATGCGAACCAGAAGATCAACTTCAGCGTCACCTCTCAGGTACGGTTGAAGAACACGCTCGAAGTTGCCCTGGTGCTCGACAATTCCGGATCGATGACCACGCTCGGCACGGGCTCGGGCCAAAAGCGCATCGATCTTCTCAAGACCGCGTCCAAGCAGCTGGTCGACACGCTGGCGCAGCAGGCGGTCATGATCAAGCAGGTCGACAAGCCGGTGCAGTTCGGCCTCGTGCCCTTTGCCGCTTCGGTCAATGTCGGCCCCGCCAACGGCAACGCCTCGTGGATGGACACGGAGGGCCTGTCGCCGGTGTCGAACGAGAATTTCGACTGGTCCACGCTGAACGCGGCCAACAAATATGCCCAGCAGACCAACGGCATCTGGCACAAACGCGGCACGGGCTGGGGTAGCGAGGAAGGGCAGATACTGACCCGGTTTTCCCTCTACCGGGACATGAAGGTCGTCACCAATCACGAGCGTGTCGTCAACAGCAAGCGGGTGGTTTGCGACGAGTACAATTCGAACAACACCTGCAAACGCAGCCACGACGAATATGACTACGTCGATTCATACGGTCCGTTCGCCAGCTGGCAAGGTTGCGTGGAGGCCCGGCCCTATCCCTACAATGTCAACGACGCTTCGCCGTCCGGCGGCTCGGCCAACACCGGCATAGGCGTCGGCGACCCGGCAACGATGTTCGTGCCGATGTTCGCCCCGGACGAGCCCGGCAATCACTGGAAGCTCACGCAGGACCCCGACGAAGCCGCCCCGGTGACCTACGGCGCGGTGAACAGCTGGTGGAATGACGATCCCACGAGCAGCACCGGTCAAGCGCGGTTGCGCAACATGGCCAAATATTTCCAGCCGCGGCCGATCGATGCGCCCGCGCTGCCCGCCGGCAACGGCCCGAACTACAGCTGCACCACCAACCCGATCACACCACTGACCGATGTGAGTGCCGCCGATGGGGCGACCTCGATCAAGGCGGCGATCGACCTGATGCAGCCGAATGGCGGCACCAATGTTCCCGAGGGCTTGGCGTGGGGCTGGCGGGTGGTCTCAAGCGGCGAGCCGTTCACGCAGGGGCGCCTGGAAACGGAAAAAGGCAACGACAAGGTGGTGATCGTGCTGACCGACGGCGCCAACACCTACTATACCCCGTCGTCGCTGGGCTATTCGGACCCCGCCAATTCGAAATCGACCTATGCGTCCTACGGCTATCTCAACCCCGGCTACAACGGCACCTCGGTCGGCCGCATGTTCATGGGCACATCGGGCGCCATCGGTCAGTTCGACTATTCGAACGGCAACTACACCAATGCGCTCAACGAGCAGATGGCAACGCTTTGCAACAACGCCAAGGCGGCCAACATCATGGTGATGACGGTGGCGCTCGACCTGTCGACGACCAAGGCCAGCGACAAGCTGGCGATCGACGCACTGAAATCCTGCTCGTCGGACTCGCGCTTCCGCAAGGACCCGACGGATCCGAGCAAACCGGCGAAGCTGTTCTGGAATGCGACCGGTGCCAGCCTGGCGAACGACTTCAAGGAAATCGGCAACGAACTGTCGAACCTGCGGGTGGTCGGCTAAGGCACGCCCACGTCGAGCCGGCGCTTTGGATGCTGCCTTGTGCATGTCGTTGCCCCGAAACCGGAGGCACATCGGAGCGACTTAACCGGTCCTCTGGCGCAACGCCTGGTTCCGGCAAGCCCTTGCAGGTGCCTGCCATGACTGGCAGATATCGGCTGCTCGCTGGGTCGCATCGCGGGGGTGCGTGGGGACGAACAATGCCGGACATCGCCAACCATATCGCCTTCGCGCTGGTCTGCCTCGGCATGGTGCTGACGCCAGGCCCGAACATGATCTACCTGATCTCGCGCTCGCTGTCGCAAGGGCCGAAGGCCGGACTGATCTCGCTTGGCGGGGTCGCGGTCGGTTTCCTGTTCTATGTGCTGTCGGCGGCGTTCGGCATCACCGCGCTGCTGCTCGCCGTGCCCTATGCCTACGACGCGCTGCGCTTTGCCGGCGTGCTCTATCTCCTGTGGCTTGCCTGGCAAGCAGTGAAGCCGGGCGGACGTTCGCCGTTTCAGGTGCGCGATCTGCCGAAAGACCGGCCACCCAAGCTGTTTGCCATGGGCTTGATGACCAATCTGCTCAACCCCAAGGTGGCCGTTCTCTATCTCTCGCTGCTTCCGCAATTCATCAGCATCGGCAAAGGCCATGTGCTGTCGCAGCTACTGGTTCTGGGTGCGACGCAGATCTCAATAAGCCTGACCGTCAACGCCATCATCGCGGTGACGGCCGGTTCGATCGCCACCTTCCTTGCCGGGCGGCCATTGTGGCTGGTTATCCAGCGCTGGATGATGGGAGGCGTGCTGACCGCGCTTGCGTTGAAGATGGCTACCGACGCGCAGCGCTGATATCCAGGCGCCGGGCTTCGTTCCTAGTCGCCGAAGGCTTTTCTCAAGAAAGCACGAACGTCGTTTATGGAACGATCGGCCGCAGCCGCGTTGTACTCCACCCGATGGCCGTAGGCCTCGGTGCCGACCTTGAACTCCGGGGCATCAAATGCGTGGCGAGCCCCCTCGTAGACGTTAAGAAGGACGGGGCTTCCCTTGCCGTCGCGTCGAGCCATCATCTCTCGGCACTTCTCCGCGGGGCTGAAATCGTCAAGCTCACCGGCCAGAATCAAGGTCGGGACCGCCATGTCGCCAGCTGCTACGGAGCAATTTGGATAGTAGGCAATCGCTGCTTTGAATTTGCGTTGCGCCAGCCGCTC
This sequence comes from Mesorhizobium intechi, assembly GCF_002879535.1. Taxonomy (GTDB): domain Bacteria; phylum Pseudomonadota; class Alphaproteobacteria; order Rhizobiales; family Rhizobiaceae; genus Mesorhizobium; species Mesorhizobium intechi. The sequence continues at coordinate 6,761 of NZ_PNOT02000020.1, read as the reverse complement.
AGCGCCACCAAGTTGCACAGCCTCGAGCGTTGCTATCCCGCCAGCGGAGAATCCCAGCAAGGCTATGCGCCGCGGGTCGACAAAACTGTATTTCGACAGGAACTCCTCGGCCCCGTAGGCATCGTAGACACGATCAGCAAGCACGCCGCGATCACACGTCTCGTGAATGCCGCGCGTGCTGAAACTGTCGACAACGAGTGCGACGTAACCCCAGGAGGACAGTCGGTCAGGCCAGGTTTGCCTGTCATTCGAGAGCACACCCGCGCAGCCGTGGAGAAGTACTATCGCAGGAAATGGTCCATTACCCTGAGGTTGCGTCAAATACCCCCGAAGCGGCGTGCCGGGAACAGCTTTCAGGACTTTGCCGCTTGCTTGGGCATTGCGCACCTGCAAAGGCGTTGGCGTTATCGCGGCACTTTCAAATTGCACCGGCTGACTGGCATTCGCATGCGCGGCGTCGAGGTGCCCTGCAACGCCAAAGCAGGCGAGCAAAACAGTTCTTTTCACGAGCCCCAGCATCTTGCGTGCCATCGGCATACTCCGGCCATTGGGTGCCAGCGGCGCCCTTGGCCGACGTTACAGACTTGGGCGTCGGCTGGTTGCCGGAGATATGGTTTCCTACATCGGCCGGCGGATCGGCCGGATCTGCGCCGGCTCGACTACCTTGCGGTAGAGGTGCCAGGTGGCGTGGCCCAGGATCGGCATGACCACGGCCAGACCGGCAAACAGCGGGATCGAGCCTATCACCAGAAGCACGGCAACCAGCAGGCCCCACAACGCCATCTGCAACGGGTTTGCCATCACCGCCCGGGCCGAGGTCTCGATTGCGGAGACGGCACCGACATCACGGTCGAGCAACAACGGGAAGGCGATCACCGTTGTTGCCAGCACCACCACTGCAAAGACAAAGCCGGCCGCATTGCCAAGCAGGATCACGGTCCAGCCCTTGCCCGTCGTCAGCAGGTCGCGGACAAAGGCGCCGACCGAGGCTGGCGGACTGTCGCCGAACAGGCCGGTGTAGATCGATTGCGCCGTGTACAGCCACAACAGGAACAGCGCGAACAGCATGACGCCGATGACCGCGATCGACGGCAATGCCGGGGAACGGCGCACGTCCAATGCATGGCGCCAATTCGTGTTCATGCCGAGCTCGCGCCGGCGGCTGATTTCGTAGAGCCCGATCGCGGCAAAAGGCCCGACCAGGGCAAAGCCCGACATCAAGGGATAGACCAGCTGAATGGCGTTGGAACCCGAGCTCCACTGGGTAAGGATCAGGCCGACGACCGTGTAGATCAAACCCAGGAACACGTAGTGGGACGGTTTCTCCCAGAAATCCTCGGCGCCGAGCCTGAGCGCGTCCCAGAGATCCGCCGTGGTGATGCGGCGCACCGCGGGCTTCACATGCATCCCATAGGCGTCCGCCATGACATGAAAGCCGGCCATAACCATCCTCCCGTGTGTCGGGGGGCGGTCACCGCCGTGATGGCCGCCCGCAGCTGCCACTAGTAGATGTGGCAGCATAGCCGATTTGCCAGGGATTGTCGCCGAATCGATGATCTTGGTCGGGTTCTCACGGGATTGTCATCGCCTGCCGGGAAAGCTGGCCGCGGAATCTAATGCCCCGCGTTGAAGACCGCCTCGATTTGATGGCCGTCCGGGTCGACGACGAAGGCGGCATAATAATTCGGACCATAGTCAGGCCGCAGCCCCGGGGCGCCGTCGTCACGGCCGCCATGAGCAAGTGCCGCAGCATGAAATCGCGCGATGCTTTGACGATCCGGGGCGGCGAAGCCCAGGTGAAAACCCGGACCAGGCGGGCGCTGCCCTTGCGGGCCTCGTCTGGTGAGCCGCTTCGCCTCATTTTAGAATTGATGCATTTTAGTGATTACTTAAATTACTCCTAGATATCCCGGGGGTAGCTCTTGGGCATTGCAACCCTTGGCGGCGGACGATGTTCATATTGAGAGGCTTCTGGCTTTCGAGGGGAGGCAACTTTGCCATGGCGACAGCCATAGCGATGCTGCCGATAATGGTTGTGGTGGCCGGCGCGATCGATCTGACAGGCACCAGTGACGACGCCGCGCAATTGCAGAACTCGCTGGACGCGGCTGGACTTGCCGTCGGGACGAAGTACCTACCCAGCATGGCCGCGAGTGATGTCGAGGCACTTGGGTCGACATTCTTTGCGGCTAATTTGAGCCTCGCCGACCAGCGGGAATATGCAGACAGCGTCTCGGCTTTTTCGGCAACCGCCAGCGGCGACCCGAGCGCCTATTACATCTCGCTTTCATCCAGCATCAACCGCCCGAGCTTCATCAACGGCGCGGCCCCATGGCCAGCTCACCGCTCGGCCACGGTCAAGATGAACCCCGGTGCGCAGGCCTGCGTTCTGGCGCTCGACCCACATGCCTCGGCCGCAGTAAGCCTGCAGGGCTCGACCGATGTCTCCATGAGCGCTTGCGTCATCGCGGCAAACTCGGATGCGTCCGATGCAGTCAGCAGAGGCGGTTCCGCCCAGATTTCGGCAGGCTGCGCCTCGACCGTCGGCGGCACTTACGGGCTTTCGCCGCCCAGCGCCAATCTCACCTGCGGAGCCCCGCTCGAACATCAATATGCATCTTTCGATCCTCTGGCGGACGTCGTTCCTCCCCCTTACACATTGTGCCTGCCGGTCCCGAACGGCAGAACCTACACGCTGTCGCCTGGAACCTATTGCGACAAGACGCTGTCGGGAAACATCACGCTCAATCCGGGCATCTACATCTTCCGTAACGTCACCCTAAAACCCGGAGGCAACGGCAGCCTGACCGGTCAGGGCGTGACCTTATTCCTCACGGAGGGCTCACAGATCACCATAAATGCCAATGAACAGGTGAATCTGTCCCCACCCACCAGTGGTCCTTACGCCGGCATCACCATTTTCGAGACCCGCGGCAATACATCGGCCCTGACGCTGAATGGCGGTGCAAATTCCTCGATCAGCGGGTTCGTCTATGCCCCAGACGCGGCGATATCCTTCGTCGGCAACTCGGATATGAGCGGTCAGGGCGACTGTCTGAGGCTTGTTGGCTTGACCGTGCAGATGGCCGGAAATTCATCCATCAAAACCGACTGCACGGCCGTGTTCGGAAATCGCGAGATGTATGCCAGCCGCCTCATCACGCTTGTGAAATGAGCGGCTAGCCCGCATTTCCATCTCAGATTCTACGGCCCTGCCCGGCAAAAGCCATGATCGCCATTATGTCAGGTGGGCATGACAATCGCGAAAACTGCAAACTCCCTAATCCCGCATCCGAACAGGCGCGCCTTGCTCAAGGTCGCTGGCCTTGCAGCCATTGCCGCGCTATCCGCCTGCGGCACCGTCTCTGTGCCGACGGGCGAAGGTGCCGGCGTCTCTTCCTCCGCCACGGCTACTCTGTCGGGCTTGCGCGCCTCAGCCGGGCTCGGGCCGCTGACGCCGGACGCCCAGCTCGAACAGGCGGCGTTGCAACAGGCCGGCTATATGGCGTCGCGCGAGCGCATGAGCCACACCACGGGCTGGGGCAAGGATTTCGCATCGCGCATGAAGGACAACGGCGTGCGCGGCGCCGCGGCCGAGAACATCGCCGAAGGCCGCTTCGACCAGCAAAAACTGTTCGACATCTGGATGCATTCGCAGGGCCACCGGCGCAACATACTCGATCGGGATTTCAGCCGCTTCGGGCTCGCCTATGTCCGCGACGGACGTGATCCCAACCTGCGCTATTGGTCGCTGGTGCTCGGCAGGTAGCGTCTTGCCAAGGCCGTTTCGGCTATTGGCCAGCGCCCGCCGGCACGCCAATCCCGGTCAATCCAGACGGCAGGCGGACGGCCCGCCGCCGGCTCAGTCCATATGGGCCGCGGGCGCGCCGCCGCCGGCCGGACCAGCCTTTGGCTTGCGCAGCAAGAAGACGAAAGGAACGGCAGCAAGCGTCATCACCATCAGTATTTTGAAGTCGTTGACGTAGGAGATCATCATTGCCTGGAGATTGACCATGCGATCGACCTCCGACAGCGCCATCGGATCGCCGCCGGCGGCCGCCGGCGAGACGGCCCAGAGATTGGGATTGAACGGGTTGATGAAGGCCGAAAGCTCGGCGTGGTTGATTTGCGTGTTGCGCACCAGGAGCACCGTCACGACCGAGACGCCGATCGACGAGCCGAGATTGCGCACCAGGCTGAACAGCGCGGTTGCGTCGGTGCGGTAGCGTGCGTCGAGCGTGGCGAAGGCGACCGTCGACAGCGGCACGAACACCATTCCCATACCCAGGCCCTGGATCACGCCGGAGCTGATGATCAGCCAGTTATCCATCTGCGGGGTGAAGCTCGCCATGGTGTAGAGCGACTGCGCGGTAAGCAGAAAACCGATGACGACCAGAATCCTGGCGTCGATCTTTCCCATGATGCGCCCGACGACGAGCATCGAGATCATCGTGCCGATACCGCGCGGACCGATGACGATGCCGATGGTGATGGTCGGATAGCCGAAGATGGTCGACAGCATCGGTGGCAGCAGCGACATCGAGGCCAGGATGAGCACACCCATGACGAAGATGAACGCCAGCCCGGTCACGAAATTCCGGTCGAGGAAGATCTTCGGATCGATGAAGGGATGGTTCGCGGTCATCGTGTGGATGATGAACACCCAGAAGCCGGTGATGGCCAAGCCGAGTTCGATCCATATCTCGGCCGAGGAAAACCAGTCGACCTCGCCGCCGCGATCCAGCATCAGTTGCAGCGCGCCGACACCGAGCGATATCATGGCAAAGCCGAAGAAGTCGAAGCTGCGCACCCGACGGGCAACGGCCGGTAGATAGGCCGCCATGCCAAGGAAAGCGACGATGCCGACCGGCAGGTTGATGAAGAACACCCAGCGCCAGTTGAAATTCTCGGTCAGCCAGCCGCCCAGGGTCGGACCCAGGATCGGTCCCAACATGATGCCGGCGCCCCAGATCGCCATTGCCTGGCCGTGGCGCTCCTTGGGATTGATGTCGAGCAGGAACGTCTGCGACAGCGGTACGATGGCGGCGCCGAACACGCCTTGCATCAGCCGGAACAGCACAATGGTTTCAAGGCTCCATGCCAGGCCGCACAGCATGGAGAAGATGGTGAAGCCGACCACCGCCGTCAGGAACAATTCCTTGCGGCCGAAGCGGTCGGCGAGCCAGCCGGTGACCGGGGTCATGATGGCGGCGGCGACGATATAGGAGGTCAGCACCCAGTTGATGTTGTCAGGAGAAGCGCCGAGGTCGCCCGTCATGGTCGGCAGCGCGACATTGGCGATGGTGGTGTCGAGCGCCTGCATGATCGTCGCCAGCATGAGTGCAACCGTGATCAGGCCGCGATGCGGCACTTCTCGAAATGGCTCTGGCGTGCTCATGATGCGGAACTTCCAGCAGGTAACAAAAACGTGTACACAGGGGTTTCCGGGCGGCAAAGCCTTCCGTTGAGAGACCTTCATCGCGGTGGGACGCAATTATCGATGTGGGGGTTACATCGACCGAAAGTCTCTGGTGAGCGGATGCCTGCCGCCCGGAAACACGAGGACCGAAGGGGCCTTGTCGAAGATTACAGATTTCAGCCTAGCCGCCACGCGGCTTGGACCAAAAGCCGATCGTTCTCACTGCTCCCCTCAGACCAATCCCTGGCTGTCCGCTTCACCTGCGTGGCGCCGCGGACTTCCTCTGACTTACTGCACGACCTCGCCAGCCGTGGCGTGGCCGAATATGGCGGGAAAGCCGCGAGCAACGCCGGTATCGACGGTGACCGAGGCGCTCATGCCGGTCCGCAGCGCCATCTTGGCGTCGGGATCGGTCAGTTCCAGGCGCACCGGGATGCGTTGTGTGACCTTGACCCAGTTGCCGGTGGCGTTCTGGGCGGGCAGCAGCGAGAATTCTGCGCCCGTTCCCGCACCGATCGCCTTGACCGTCGCCTCGAAGGTCTTGCCCGGATAGGTATCGACGACGATCTCGGCCTTCTGGCCCGGCTTCATGTTGGTGAGCTGGGTTTCCTTGAAATTGGCATCGATCCAGGTGTCTTCGGTCTCGACCAGCGAAAACAGCGGCGTGCCGGAGCCGACGAACTGGCCGACCTTGAAGGACGAGGCTTGGGATATGACTCCATCGGCGGGCGCCTTCACCGTGGTCCGCGCCAGGTCGTAGGCGGCCTTGTCGCGCGCGGCGAGCGCGGCCATTACGGTCGGATGCTTGTCGGTTTCGATATCGGGGTTGCCGCCTAGAGCGGCCTTGGCGCTGATGATGCCCTGCTGGGCGACGGCGACCTGCTGCTTTGCCTTGTCGAGGTCGTTGCGCGCCTCGTCCAGAGACGACTTGGCGTTGATACCTTTCTGCGCGAGGTCGGCGGCGCGGTCATACTGCGACTGGGCGTAGTCGACCTCGCTGCTGGCGGACTTCTCCTGTGCCATCGACTGGCTGTAGGCGGCGCGCAACTGCTCGACATTGAGGCGCGCGGCGGCAACCGCGGCGTCGGCCTGGGCAAGCGCGATCCGGTAAGGCTCGGGATCGATGGTGAACAGAAGGTCGCCCTGCTTGACCATCTGATGGTCGGATATGGCTACCTGGACGATGCGGCCGGCCGTGTCCGAGGCGATCGACACCTTGGCCTGCTGCAGATTAGCGTTCTCCGTCTCCTGGTAGCGGCCGCCGGTCACCCAGACATAACCACCACCGATGACCAGCGCCGCCGGCAAGATAAGCATCAGGAGGAAGCGGCCCGTGCGGCGC
>NZ_PNOT02000112.1 GCF_002879535.1 Mesorhizobium intechi | reverse complement strand
GTCACATCTCCATCGCTCAAGGGACTTCAGGCTTTCGAGGCCGCGGCGCGCACGGGCAGCTTCGCCGCGGCTGCGGAAGAGCTTTCCGTCTCGGCCGCCGCCGTCAGCCAGCTTATCCGCACCGTCGAGGAACAGATGGGGCGCAAGCTGTTTCACCGGATGAACCGCAAGGTTGTGCCCACCGAGGCCGGCGTGGAGATGCTGCCGCGGCTGACCATGGCCTTCCAGGAAATCGGCAGTGTCTCGCGCGAGCTGGGCGGCGGCGCCTTCCGACCGCGCCTGGTGGTGTCGGTGCCGCCATCCATGGCGATGGGCTGGCTTTCGCAGCGCCTCGCGGGCTTCGTCGCAAGCCACGGCGCTGCCGACATCTCGCTACGCGGCGACGACGACCCGGTGCCGTTCGACCGTGAACTGATCGACATCAGGCTCTCCTACGGTCCGCACTATCGCGAGCACCCGACCGAGGACATCACCCGGGACGCCGTCTATCCGGTCTGCGCACCGGGGCTTGCCAGCGCAATCGAGGCGGACGGCGGTCCGCTTGCCGGGCTGCCGCTGATCCACACCGACTGGGGACCGACCGGCGCCTCGTTTCCGTCCTGGCGCAACTGGTTCGAGGCTGAAGGTGTCCAGCCCGGCCGGGCGGCGCAGCGGGGCTTGTCGACCAACTCGTCGCGCGCCGCCTTCGACCTCGCCATTTCGGGCCTGGGTGTGGCACTGGCGCAAGGGGTCTATTGTGCGGAAGCGGTGGAGGACGGCCGACTGGTCCGCCCCGCCGCCAGGGCGATCGCACTGCGCCAGCCCTATTGCCTGACCATTCCGGAGCACAGCGCCAGGCGCGATGTCGTGGCGGCGTTCCGCGAGTGGCTGATAGAGGAATGCCGGCGCGCTGTGAGCTCGCCGGCGCTCCGCTGGCCCGTCCTTTAGTCAGAGGTGCCCGCTCAAGGCCGCCACCATGTCCTTGCTCGTCGCCACCGGAACAATCTCGAACTCGACCAGATCGGCCCATTCGATCACCCAGCGCTGCAGCAGCGTGACGTCATCCGTCTCCACCAGCAGGAAGCAGCGGCTCATATCCGCCGCGATCCAGCTGTGGTGCACGACAAGCTCCTCCGGCTTCAGGCGGCCCCGATCGCGGAAGCGGCGGTAAATATCCTTGCGGTCGCAGCCGGTGAAATCCTCGATCACGATGAACTGCATGTCTTCCCCTTGGTTGACCGTTACCGCCCCGGCCGATCGAGGCGCTCCAGGAACCACTGCGTCAGCCGCACCCAGACCTCGTCTTTCTCGCCGGAATCCTCCCAGCCATGGTCGAGATTTGGATTGTCGTTGACCTCGATGACGAAGACGCCGTCCTTGGTCTCCTTGAGGTCGACGCCGTAGAGGCCGTCGCCGATGCAGCGCGCCGCCTTGACCGCAGTCTCGACGACATGGGGCGGCGTCTCCTTGAGCGTGAAGGTCTTGATGCCGCCCTGGTCGGGCTTGCCGTTGGCCTTGTGGTTGACGATCTGCCAATGCTTCTTGGCCATCAGATAGTGCACGGCAAACAGCGGCTGGCCGCCGAGCACGCCGACGCGCCAATCATATTCGGTCGGAATGAACTTCTGCGCGATGAGAAGATCCGAATCCTCCAGCCACTCGGTCGCAAGCCGCGTCAGTTCCTCGAGATTCTCGCATTTCTTGACGCCGCGCGAGAAGGACGAATCCGGGATCTTCAGCACCAGCGGGAAGCCCAGCGTCTGCGCGGCCAGTTCGAAGTCGGAAGTGCCGGCGATCATCACCGTCGGCGGCACCGGCACTTTGTTGTAGGCCATCAGCTCATTGAGATAGACCTTGTTGGTGCAGCGGATCATCGACAGCGGATCGTCGATGACGGGCATGCCTTCCTGCTGGGCGCGGCGGGCGAAACGATAGGTGTGGTTGGAGATCGAGGTGGTCTCGCGGATGAACAGCGCATCGTAGTTCGCGAGCTTGGCGAGGTCCTTCCTGGTGATGGGCTCGATTTCGACGCCCATCTTTTCGGCGATCTTGGCCCAGTAGCGCAGCGACGAGATTTCCGACGGCGGCAGTTCCTCATGCGGATCGACCAGCGTGGCGAAGGTGTAGCGCGCCGGCGTGCGCCCCTTGGTGTCGCGCCATTCGCGGTTGGTGTAGGTCTCCAGGCACTGGATGAAGCTTTTTTCCTCGTCCTCGGTCATGCGCGCCAGCGGATGGAAGCCGATCTTGCGGATCGAAGCCCATTCGGCGCTGTCCTTGATGTGGACCTCGAGTGCCGGTGCCCGGAACCAGTCGAACAACAGCTTGGCGAAGCGATCCCAGACTTTCGACGGGCCGATGCCGAAGAAGATGCACACCTTGGCCGGAAACGTGCCGCCGAGGTCCTTGCGGCATTTGTTGAGCGCCAGTTCCAGTTCCGGCAGCGCATGCTCGTAGAGCTTGCGTTCGGAGAGGTCGATCATCGTCTCGACGGTCGGAATGACCTTGTGGCCGCGCGAACTCGCCAGCAACGAGGCATAGTAGCCGCGGCTCTGGTAGCCGTAGTTGTTCGACAGGTTGATGACCTTCGGCCGTTGGCCGCGGAACAGCGACGGATGCGCGAGATAGTCACGATTGGTGATGATCTTGTGCGGTGTCGCCACCTGGTCGAGATCGCTCTGCCGGCCGGTAAGGATGACCCAGGTCATTGTGTGTCGCGCTTCCCCAGAGTGATGGCGGCACGCAGTCCGTCGCGGCCGAACTGCGCCATGTTCATGAAGATGCCGTAGGGCACCGGAATGTTGGCGGCATCAAGGATGGTTTCCTGCCTTTCGTCCTCGACCCACGGGTCGTGGATCAGAATATGATCGCCGTCGTCGCCGATGGCCAGCACCCAGTGCGGCACCTTCTTGCCGAACATCAGGAAGCCGCTGATCAGCACCAGCACCAGCTTTCCCGCGGCGATCGCGGTCCTGATGTCATCTATGGTGAACGGGCGGTAATTCACCGGGATGCCGTAAAGTTCCGTGCGGCGGCGAAAGTCGACCTGGGCCAATTCCATCACCCGGCGCTTGTCCTCGCTGCGCACCGATTGCAGGAACAGCGCGCCGTAAAAGGAAACGAAGATCTCCGCCGCGAGTCCGCTTTCATAACCCGAGACAGCCAGGCCGAATGGTTCGCAGCCGCCCGGCCCCGACATCATGAAGACGGTCGTGGCCTCGCGCCAGAGACGGATTTCCATCACCGGATCGGGCACGAAGTCGCGGTCGAAATTCGCCATGGCCATCATCAGGCAGCATGGGCCGCAGGTGAACTCGCAGGTCTGCTGGTAGAACGGCACCCTTGTGGCGACCGGAAGGTCGCCGCGCAGGGTCTTCTCATAACGAAGCGCGGTCGCGCCGTCCTCGTAGTAGCCAGGCTCGCGGCCAATCTTGCGGTAGCCGGCCTGCTCGTAGATGCGGATGGCGCGGCCGTTGTCCTCGCGCACTTCGAGACGCAACATCATGCGGTCGTGCCCGAAGGCCGCCTCCTCCGCCGCAGTCAACAGCTGGCGCCCGATGCCGAGCGCGCCGAAAAATGGGCCGACGGCTATCGAATAGAGCCGCGCCACACCACTGCCCTTGCGAAACAGCACGATCGCGTAGCCCGCGACGCGGCCGTCGAGTTCGGCGACCAGAGTCTCGGCGGTCTCACGCTCGATGAACAGGCGAAAGGAGCGACGGGAAATGCGATCGCTCGAGAAAACGGCCTTCTCTATGGCGGCGAGATCATCGACGTCAGACGCGCGGGCCGTGCGGATCTCGGCAGGCATGCGACTTGAGAAAACCTCGATTGCGTTGCGGAAACGGCCCCGGTCAAAAGCGTCGCAAACACCGGCCGAAGCGCCGGTATTCATCAAGCGCTATCGCTCCTCGATTAGGGCCGAATTGTGACAGTTTCCGCCGCGGCAAGGAAGCTCGCGGGCTTTGAACAGGATCGCTGTTTTGATAGGCCACCGGCTGCGAACAATTGCGGCCAACTCAGCTTGCGAGGCCTGCCAGAAGCTGGCCGTAGGCATTCTTGGCCACGACCGCCAACTGCTCGCGCGGCAGCGAGCCGACGACGGCGCAGCCGTAGCCCTTGTCCAGCCAGTAGACGGCCTGCGGGCCGTCCTGCGCCGAAGCATAGGTGCCTTTGGCATTCTCCACCGATTCCGCGGTGACGAAGAGGGATATGCGCTCGCCCTTGTCGTCCTCGTAGAGCAGCATCGCGGCCTTGCTGTCGCCGGCCGGCAGCAAGCGGCCGCCAACCAGTTGGAAGCCGTTCGCGGTCAGGTCCGGCGCCACCAGTTTAAGCCCGACCCGGTTGGACAGCCAGGTCTGCAAATGATCCTTGTCGCTGGCCGGTACTTCCACGGCATGCCGCTTCTCGGCGGCGTATATGACGTGGGCGGCAATCGCCTGTTCGGCGAGCCGATCTTCCGCCGGATTCTCCTGCCCGATGCCGTCCATGCCGGCAAAGTAGCCGCCAAATCCACCCGTCACCAAAAGCACCGCGGCGGCAGCCGCAAGCCACCAGCGCGAGCGCGGGATCACAGTCTTAACCGGCGTTTCGCCGAGCACGACCTTGCGCAAGCGCGCGGGAACAGGTTCATCCAGCACGCCGGCAAAGGCCGAGCGCAGCGCTTCCCGGTCGGCTGTGAAGCGGGCGCTCCTGGCCTTCATCTCGGGATTGGTATCAAGCCAGGCATCATAGGCGCCGCGCTCGTCGGCAGGCAGTTCGCCATCGAGCGCCATATGGATGTCACGTTCTGAAAAATCGCGGCGGATCATTTCTCGACGATCCTTATCGCGCGGCGGCGCGCCGTGTCATCCAGCAAGCCGCGCAGTTCCTCACGCCCGCGCGCGATGCGCGACATCAGCGTGCCGGCGGGCACGCCCAGCATGTTGGCGGCCTCGGCATAGGAGAAGCCTTCGATGGCGACCAGGACAAGGGCCGCACGGCGATCGGGACTGATTGCCTGCAGTGCGTCGATGATCTCACGCGAGGCGATGCCCTCCAACTGCTCGGCCGGCTGGGCCACTGCCTCGCCCGCTTCCAGGGGGAGCATCGCGGCTTCGCCGCGACGGTTCACCTTGCGCATCTGGTCGATGAACAAATGATGCATGATCGTAAACAGCCACCTCCTGGGGCTTTCTCCCGTCTGCCAGTTGTCGAGCCGCATGAGTGCGCGCTCGAGGCAGTCCTGGACGAGGTCGTCGGCAGAATCCCGGTCGCGCAACAGCGAGCGTGCGTAGCGGCGCAGGCGCGGTATTTCGCCAAGGATTGCTGCCTTCTTTTCGTCCATGACCGCTGGTTCTGAAATCGCCCTTGTTGATCCCGATTCAACGCGCCTTCCCGGCGCGACGCAAGCGGCCAGCGCGAAGCGGTCCGCCGCCCCGGTCACCCAAGCAATGAGATAACGCTGGCGGGTGCCGATTTATTCCCGGCTTGATTGAATCCCCGCCGTCATTGTTCGACGACCGCTATCTTCTCCCTCGCGGCCCTGGTCAAAAGCCGCTGATAGAACAGCCCGATGCCGATCAGCACGGCGCCGAGGCCGATGAAGGACAGCGCCCTGAGCACGCCTTCCAGTTCCGACATGTCGAAGAGGAAGACCTTCACCACCGCGATTGCGATCAACGCAGCCGAGGCAATGCGCAGCACCTGCGACTTCAGCCAGACGCCGGCGGTTAGCAACGCGACGCCGATCACCAGCCAGAGCGCCGAATAGGTGTAGGTTTCCACCTGGCCGAGCCCGCTCCACAGGCCGATGAACTCCCCCTTGAACAGCCGCCTGACCGACAGGGTGGCATAGGCAAAGGCAAGCAGCGCCGCGACCAGTGCAAGCATTGCCGAATACCATTTCGGCCGCTTGCCCCTGACGTAGAGCGCCAGTACGCCGGCGGCGGCGGCCGGCAGGAGATAGGCAAGGAACAACAGGTTGAAGACCGGGATCCGGCCGGTCGATTCGTCCGTAAACAGCGGATTGAGCACGCCGAAATGCCGGATGACGATCAAGGCGACCGAAACCACGCCCGCCGCCATCGAACCATAGCGCAGCACCGAGCTTGGCGAGCGCATGTCGATGGCGACCAGGATGGCACCGGCGCCGACGGCGATCAGCGTGTAGATCGCCTGTTCGGCGAGCGTCATCGGACCCGTGTCGATGACGCCCCCATGCATGGCGTGACGCACCAGCATGGCAACGGCAAGCAGCGCAAACAGCGCTGCCGCCGCTTCCATGGCGAGGCGCGGCCGGCCATTGGTGGTGCGGGCAAGTTGCCAGGCGGCGAAGCCGAAAGCGAGCGCCGGGACGCCATAGCCCGGCAACAGCCAGTTGAACACCGGTGTCGTCGACAGGAACTCGGCGCCGACTATGGTCGGATCGAAGGCGACACGGCCAAGCACGGCGATCACGGCGCCAACCGAAATCCAGCCGAACACCGGGTAGGAGCGCCAACGCGTGGCCAGCGCCGGCACGATGGCTGCCGCACCAAGCAGAATGGTGGTCCAGCCGGAATTGAAAGCCATGTGCAGCATCAAGAGGCCGGCGAGCGCGGCGCCGATCAGGGCAAAAGACACAGCCACCCCGCCCTTGAGCGAAGGCTCTTCGGCGCGCGCGATCCATTCGCCGCCTCCGGCGAAAACCACGACCAGCAGCGCGGCGACGGCGGCGTAGACAAAGTCGCGGTCGAGATTGCCGAAGGTGAACCAGAGGGCCAGCAGGATGACCAACGGCACGATGACACCCGATGCCGCCCATGAGGCGGATCGAAGCGAGGGAGATGCCGCGAATTTGCGGGCGGCCCACAGGCCCGCGCCGATGAAGACCAGGCCGAGCGCGATGCCGATGCGCAAGGTCAAGGCATTGGACGTCGCGACGGGCAAACCGTCGACACCGAGGGCGCCGGCAGAAAAGTCGGACACGATCGAGGTTGGCGGGATGATGCCGAGATAGATCATGACCGTCGCCAGTCCGGCGGCGTAAAGCAGCGGCAGCGCCAACGGGCGATAGAGCGCAACGGCCACCATCGCCGCGAGGATCACGGCGCCTGGCAAGGCATAGCCGGCCGCGGCGAAGGCCGGGTCGACCGACAGGCCCAGCGCCGAGAAGGCAACGAACAGCCCAGGCACAATGGACGACCAGTCGAAGGCGCTGGTGTTTTCGTCGCGATGGCGGCCGAGCCAGACAAAAGCGAGCACGGCCAGGGTGACGGCGTCGATGAACAGGATGGCGGAGAGGTTCGCGCCCGGCGCGTCGGCCATATAAAGAATGGTCCAGATGCCGGTGCCGAAAAAGGCGGCCGCCATCAGCGCTTTCCAGTCACGCATGCGGGCGATGACAGCGGTGGTGGCGAGCACGATGGCGAGGTAGCCGAACAACGCCCAGGGATTGGGCGCCTGCGAGGCGATCAGCACCGGCGTCACCATGGCGCCGACAAGACCGATGCCGGCAAGTGCCTGGCCATGGACCAGGGCCGCGGCGATCGTCGCCACACCGATGGCACCAAGCAGCGTGAAGGCAAGCGCCGGGCCGATGAAGCCGTAAATGCCGTGGGCGGCATAGATAGTGCCGAACAGGATGAAGGCACCGGCCGCCGTAAGGATTGCCGGAATATAGGCGCCGGCAACGCCTTGCACCGGCACCTTGAAGCCGGTGCGGCGGATGAACTCGCCGCCGGCAACCAGCACCAGCCCGAGCACCCCTGCCATGGTGAGCCGCACGCCGGGGCCGAAAATGCCGGCCTCGATCGTGTAGCGGATCAGGAACAGGCCACCCAGCGCTAGCGCGATGCCGCCGACCCAGACCGCCCAGCGCGTGCCGAGTGCCGTCTCGATATCCGGCTTGCCGGGGACCTTGGGGGCTGCAACCGGCTCGACAGGTTCTGCTGCCTTCGGAGCCTCGCCCGCGGACCAGGGGCCGGAAACGGCCTCGCCAGCCGGGGCCTCTGTTTCTGTGGCCAGCGCCTGTGTGACCGGTTCGCTCACCGCCGGCGAGGCGATGTCGGCCGCGGCCGCAGCCATCGGCGCCGAGTCGGCCTTGCCATTGGCCGCCATCTGTTCCGAAGGCTTGTCCACCGGCGGCACGACGCCTGAAAGGACGAGACTGCGCAGCGCACCAAGCTCGCGTTCGATCAGTCCGATGCGGCTCTGCTGGCGCGAAATGATGACGAACAAGGCGATGATGGCGACGAGGCCGATCAGGCTTTCAAACATGGCGGTTCCCCCAAACCAGGCCAGTTTTCACTGACGCTTCATCTCACTGACATCCAAATGCGGCGGCTAAACGGCTGAAAACTCAACGCGCCGCCAGGATTGGCGGCTGGAACATGTCTCGGTACCGAAAGCCACGAGGTTGCCACCGAGCGACGGATCCGACCCCGATACGGTTCGACCGCCATCATGCTGCATTGTCTCCGGCAATGACCTTGCGCGCGGCGCGATGTTTGCGCAGTGCAGCAAGAAAGCCGGCGCGGGCATCAGGTTGTTCGATACCGCGCGGCTCATAGACATGGCGGGTGAAAAAGAAACCGGTGAGCCGGAAGGCGTCCTCGACCGCAGCCGGATCGGCGCGCAGGCCGGAGCCGCGCTGCAAGAAGGGCGGCAGCGCCAGCATCTTGTCACGCCACGGCGCGCCGGCCTCGCGCGACACCGCGCGGCCCGACTTCGGCGACACATAGGCAAGATCCTGCCTCGTGCCGGTGGCCGCGCATTGGCTGAGATCAAGGCCGAAGCCGAGTTCATCGAGGATCAGAAGCTCGAAGCGCGCCACCAGTTCGCCGGCGGCATCGGCATCGTCGAGATGGACGATCATCACCGAAAGCGCCTCGTAAAGGCCGCCATGGGCGTCTCGCTCCGGCAAGAGGCGCAAATGAGCGGCCATGGTCTGCAGGCCGTAGACGGCGACGGCGCTGTCCATCAGCCTGGCGGCATTCATCTCGATCGCCTCGGCCTGGAACGTGCCGAGATGTTCGTCAAGACGCGCCCGCCACAATAGGTCGACGCGGTTGCCGGGCTGGAGGACGGGTTGCTGCTTGCGCGAGCGGCCGCCGCGCACGAGACCGAGATGGCGGCCATGCGCACGGGTCATCACCTCCAGGATGGCGCCGGTTTCGCCATGCTTGCGGGTGCCGAGAATGATTCCCTCGTCGCGCCATTCCATGCTTCAGTTTTTCACCGATCGGGTGGTGAAATCAAGGTAGGGGCCTGGCGCCTGGGCGGCTCCCGCACCAACGCATAAGAAATCCGCCCGCAGCAACATGCTGCGGGCGGTCCGATGACATCTATCGATCTATTAGAACGAGCGCTGGAAGCGGAGGATGCCCCCGAGGCTGCTCTTCTTGGTGGCCTTGGTCCAGTTGTTGAAGTCGGAGTCGCCGAACTTGCCAGCATTGAGGTAGTCGACTTCGGCGGTGACCGTGAAGCCAGGCACAACGGTGTAGGCAACGTTGGCGGCGATGCCGAGGTTCTTCCAGTCGTCGTAGGAGACCTGAGCGTTGAACGCGGTCTTGTCGTTGAACTTGTAGGTACCGCCGCCCCAGATTGCCCAGTTGCCGCCCCACTGCTTGTAGAAGCCGCGGCCCTTGGCGTTGACGGCGTTGGTCGGATCGTTGAGGTTGTTGTCCGAACCGTAGCCGCCCATGACGAACAGCGAGAATTCCTTGCTGACATTCACGTCCAAACGAACCTTGCCGGCAACTTCTTCATAGTTGCTGTCATAGGCGACGACGCCAGTGATCGCACCCCAGTCGCCCTTGTACTTCAAGCCGCCGACGACATGCGGAACATAGCTGTCGATGGTGCCGGTGCCGGCGCCCTCTTCGAGCGAGACCAGCCCGGTCAGCCCGTTGCCCCCGTCGAAGTAGTACTGGACGACGTTGCTCTCCTGTCCGCCATACGGAACCAGCGTATCCTGGATGACGTTGCCGGCGTAGCCGATAAACGTATCGAAGGCCGTGTCGTCCTTACCGACGCGCAGGCCGCCAAGCTGAATCCAGGCGAAACGCAGGGAAAGAGACTTGTTAACCGCCTGCCAATCGGCAGCCCCCTTAGAGTAGTCGCCAGGCTTGTTGCCGAAATTGAATCGTGTCTCGGTATAGGTCTTCAAAGTGCCGAGCTCGGTTTCCTGGCCAGTCCACGTCTTCAGCGTGAAGCGGGCATTCTTGTACCAAGTCGAGTGATCGCCACCGCCCATGCTGTCAGGAACATGGTTGACGCCATCGAGCGAGCCGACATCGCCAGCACCGATGTCATAACGGACATAGCCGCCGATACGCAGGCAGGTCTCGGTCCCCGGGATGTAGAAGTAGCCGGCGCCGTATACGTCGCAGATCTTGACGTATTCGGCGGGTTCCGGTTCGGCGACGACGACAGCGTCGGCGGCGCGAGCGCCGGACACCGCGATCAGGGCCGCGGCTGAGCCGAGAAGGAGGCTCTTGATGTTCATTTTCTGACCTCTCCAGTCATAGTTTTAAATGGCTTCGGATTTGTGGCTGGCGGATATGTCTTCCCGCCTCACCCCCACAACGAAAGGGCGCGCACCGCGCCCCCTTTCCGCGGCGAACATACCCATCAAGTTCCCGCCTTCAATGACAGTTTTAGAAATAACAACGATTACGAGAACAGTTTTATGCTGTGT
>NZ_PNOT02000360.1 GCF_002879535.1 Mesorhizobium intechi | reverse complement strand
CTGCCGAGCCTCCCTCAGGGATGCGCCGATCCGCTACGGGCACAATCACGGCGGTGGCCTCGGGATCGAGGCGTGGCTGGACACGATCGGCCTTGGGGCTGGTCCTGACACGATCCTCGGGTTTCGGTGCCGGAACGGCAACCTGCCGAGCGGTCGATGCATCAAGGACGGTATCGGGATGGTGCATGGCCAGCAAGGCAGCGACGGCATCGGCGGATCTGGCCGCTTCCGGCTGGCGCACCGCGCTTGCCTCAGTCTGCGGCCGCCATGTCGGCAACGGGATGTTGTGCGCCACCATGTCCGGCGCGCTGGCGGCAACGGCATCCGTCTTGCCCACGGGCGTTTCGGCATTGGCCGTCCCCAGCTTGGGCGCGGAGAGTTCGACCTGCGCCGTGGACGCGCTTGCCATCGCGAACGGCGCGGTTTGCGGGGCCGGAATGCTGGCCGCGGCGGCGGCACGCGGGGCGAAGGCGGGCAACGGCACCGAGCCGGGCGCCATGGCCATCACGATCGCTTCCGGCGTCTTGCCCTTCTGCTCGGCGAGCGGCTCTTGCGCCGCCAACTGGATGTCCGCCCGCTGGGCGTCCTGCGGCGGCACGATTGCGATGCCCTGCCCCGCGGTCATGGGTTCAACAGGCCTGGCCGGTTTGCGTGGCATGGGTGCCGCTTCGGCGATATCCTCGGACTCGTCGGCGCCGCGCCCGCCCAGAAGCGTCGCCAGCAGGCCGCGCGACTTGCGCTGACCGCCGTCGGCGCTTGCGATCTCGATGTTGGGCGTGCCGGCGGCCTTGCGCGATTTGTAGGCGGCAAGCGCCTGGTCGTAGCCGGGCAGCGGCCTGCCGTCGCTCGGCACATGCAGCGTGTTGCCGTCCGGGAAGACCCTGGCAAGTTCCTGGCGGCTGATGCCCGGCCAATGCCGCACATTGCCGACGTCCATGTGAATGAAAGGCGAGCCGGAGGTCGGATAAAAACCGACGCCGCCGCCCTGCATCCTGAGGCCGATGTCGCGCAGCTTCTTCAGCGGCACATCCGGCAGGAAGAAGTCCATGGCGCGGCCGACCATGTGCTGGCTTTCCCGGGCAACGCCCTTCGAGCGGCTGCGCAGCATGGCGTTGGTCGCCGGCGACCGATAGGCGCTGACCACATGGATATAGCCGCTCGAGCCGCTGGCGCGATAGGCCTGCCAGACGAGGTCGAGCAGGCGCGGATCCATCCTGGTCGGCTCGTTGCGGCGCCAGTCGCGCAGCATGAAATTGATCTTCTTCAATCCTGCCTGGTCGTAGCGCCCGCTGCGCTTGAAGACGATCTCCGCCTTCTCGCCGGTATGCAGATGCTGGATCTTCAAGGCACGCGTCTCGGCGAACGCAGTGGTGACGCACAGGCAAAGCAACGCGACGATGATAGCCGGCAACCGTGTCCAACGATGGGAGGCGCCGGGCGTGTTCAGTTCGCTTTCAGTCACGTTCATGCCTTGCACATTGCTCTTGTTTCGGGCGATTTGACGACTTCGCCGGAAGCGGAGCCTTCCTTTCGAACCCTGGACACGCAGGCTTCACCAGGCAGGCGGGCACCCGTCCTACAAACCCGTCCCGTCGATGAATAGCATCTTGGTTAACGAATCGTGTTCGCGCAGGAAACGGGCGTTCCCTGCGCGGAATGAATTCAACCGACAGCTTCAGCGGAACAGATATTTCGAGACTTCCGGATTGCCGCGCCGCCACATCACATTGTCCAGGAAGTAGTGGTGCACGTTGATGAAGATCCAGGCGATGAAGAGGAAGAGCGACGAGCCTAGTACCGCCTTGTTGTAGGGAACCAGGTCGGTCAACGCCATCGGCACCAGCCAGAAACCGAGCGCTCCAAGGATTGCGCCGAAGACGATGAAGGCCAGCACCCGCAACCTGTAGCGTGGTCCGAGAATGGCGAAGACCTTCAACGGCGACTTCTCGACGGCATCCGCGCGGTCGCGCTCGACATTGGTCTGGTAGCGCCAGACCACCGCCAGATACTGCAACGAATGCATCGCCGGCACGACGAGCAGCCAGAGCGGGTTCAGCGTCACGAACAGGATCCATGCATAGAGGGACACGACATAGGCGACGACGCCGTTATAGGGCAGCGCGCCACCATGTTTGCGCCAGCGGTTGATGAACATTACGGCGGTTGCCGCCGAGGAGGCGGCCGCGATCGACATGGCGATGGTGATGAGCCATGGCGGGACCGCGAAAGTGTAATAGTCCAGACCCCAGAACTGCCTTTGGGTGATCACCACGTTCGTCTGAAGCCAGGCAAACAGCCAGACGGCATAACCGTTGAACAGCAGCACCTTCTTGTCCTGGTCGCTGAAGAATTTTCGCTTCAGCACGGCATCCACCATCAGCATGCCGTAGCCCTGCTTGACGTAGTGCCAGCCGACGAAAAAGCCCATGGCGTTTGTCGCATTGCCCAGCAGGCGGGCGTTTCCCGTCAGCGAGCCATAGGCAAAGAAGGCAATCATGGCCAAGGGGACGACGATGCCCGCGAGAATATAGCGTATCTGAAGGCTCCGGCCGTAGCCCTCGCCGCGAACCTTGCGCGCGAAACCGCGATAGAAGATCTGGTACGAATGACCGAAATGCGGCTGGTTTATAAGGTGGGAAAGCAAGAACATCGTCAGCGTCACGGTGGCTTCATACCGCAGCGGCAGGAAATACAGGACCGGCAGGATGAAAAGCGCGCTTCCGCCAAGCATGAAGAAGTCGATGAACGGCCCAAAGAGATATTTTTGTGGGGCGACGGCTGCTGAAGCCGGAGCGTCCGCCGAAAGGTGAAGTGCCATGGTGCCTTCTCCCTGTGGTGGTCTATTTAGCCATCGACCTGGTTGTCCGGCAAGGTGTGGCGCAGCTATCACGATCATGCTCCCGCCAAGTATACTCTTGCGGAAACGATACTGCCGGCACACGACCGCCGGCCGTCTCAACGAGCTACGCTATCAGACTCCACCCATTGCGAGGTGGATTGCTCTGGAATCGGGGCGGTCTGTCACCGTCCAGGCGCGGGCACTTCCACACGGCGGAACCGCGGCAGCAGCATAGGAACGCGCCGAGCGTATTCTTCATATTCAGGGAACGTCTGTCGAAGGATGCCTTCCTCGTTCCGTGCACGTCGATACTGTACGAGAAATTGGACCGCGCCCAACGCCACCATCAAGACCGACAGGTGCGAAAGGATCATTCCGAGAATGAATGTCGCCTCGCAGATGTAGAGCGGATGGCGCACAATGGAATATGGGCCAGAGGTAACCAATTGCCGGGCCGTAGCCATGATGGAGAAAGAACGGCCGAGCCAGTAGAGGCAAAACACGGAACCCATCATGCCGATGAAAATCAAGCACAGCGCCACCATTTGCGCTGCCTCGCTTTCCAGTGCTGGGGTCACAAACAGTGCAACGATGATCAGGAAAGTACCGGCTACGGAAGTGACCCTTGGTTCGATTCCCTGCGCGGTTCCTTTCGGCGGGAGGCGACCGACCGTCAGGAAAACCTGCAAAGCGGATATAACAGTCGCCAAGACCTGATTGACGACGGCTAGCGAATTTACGGCTGGGTTCTGATGGAGATACGAGAACACAGGAATCGCGCTAAGAACCGCGAGAAACGTCATGATGCAGACGATCGCGATACGACCAAGAAAATCTTCATTCAACATTTCGCCACCCCCTGCCAGGCGGCACTGAAGCACTCCTTGCGAGCGCCGACAAGCAAATGGTTTCCTAAGCGTTAACGTCCAAACTGACAGTTGGTCGAGATGCATCACAGAAGCCATCCACGCCTCCCGGCTGGACGTCTGGACGTCTGGACGTTCTGTTAACTGTTTGGAAACCATTGTCTTGTGTGCCGAACCACGAAGTGGTTCACTCCTCTCCAAGAGGACGTCGTAGATGACAGAGAGATAGAGCTAATGGACCTGCTTGGTCTGCAAGCGCTGCTTATTTGTGCCCTGATCTTCGTGCCGCTGGAGCACATCCTCGCCCTGCGGCCGCAGCAGAAGACATTCCGCAAGGGTCTCGGCACCGATGTGATCTACGCACTGGTCAACGGTGCGTTCCTCAAGATCTGCATTTTCCTTATGGCGGCGTCGGCAATGTATGCGTCGGCGTCCTTGGTGCCGGCGAGGGTGACGATGGCAGTGAGCGGTCAGGCAACATGGCTCCAGGTCACAGAGATCATCATCCTGGCCGATCTCGGCGTCTACGCCTCCCACCGGGCGTTTCACGCCATCCCGGCGCTCTGGAGATTTCACGCCATCCATCACGGCATCGAGGAGTTGGACTGGATGGCTGCTTTCCGGGCGCATCCGGTGGACCAGATCATCACCAAGGCCGTCTCGCTTCTGCCGGTATTCTTTCTGGGGTTTTCGTTGGAATCCATTGCGGCATACTTCATCATCGCTACCGGGCATGCCTTGCTTCTACACGCCAACGTCAGGATGAACTTCGGGCCGCTCAAATGGGTGATCGCAAGCCCGCAATTCCACCATTGGCATCACGCCGATCAACGCGACGCCTACGACAAGAACTTCGCCAGTCACTTGGCCATCATCGATGCGTTGTTCGGCACGTTCCATGTTCCAGGCTCCAGAATGCCCGAGAAATATGGTGTCGATGAATCGATCCCGACGGATTATGTCGGCCAGCACGGCTACCCGTTCGTGCGCAGGACTCAACAGGGCCGGAATACCGGGGATGCCGCCATCAAGCCGACGCCCGAAGAAGTAGCGCGCGGGTAACCCGGCGCCCGTCAATTGTTCACGTCGACAGAGAGCCGGGCACCACAAATCCGTATCCGACCTGCAAGGCGAGTATGCAAATCGACGCCACGGAGATCGGTACGCCAAACGGGACGACACCTTTGCGATCAAGATGTTGCACGTAGACACGGAACGCGCCTTGCGGCAGCAAGAATGGATTCTTCACGACCATGGCGGTGGCGAGGGCGAACAGCAGCAGCAAGATGGAAAACCCGACGAGATCATTTCCGCCGACCAGAAACGGCACGACTGCCATCAGCTTGACATCGCCCGCGCCGACCTTTCGCAGAACCCAGAACGGAAAGAGCCCCACGAAAAGCACAAGCGCGGCGATGGCGCTCAGCCCCATGTCCCACCACGATCCTGACTGAAGCGACAAAAGCAGCAGCGATCCTGCCCCCATGCAGAGCAGCAGCAGAGCTTCGCGATTGGCTATCTTCTGTGTCGTGAAGTCCAGCCACGCAATCCTTGCGAGCAGGGGTATGGCGAGTGCTTTCAGCAGCAGCACTTCGACGAGCAACATGCTAGCGCTCGATGTTCTGCACGCTCGACGACAGCAGCTTCAGATTGTTGGCCACGGTCGGATCGTTGGGCGCCAGTTCATAGGCCTTCAGGAAACTCTTGCGTGCGTCCTGCAGTTTGCCGCGCAGCAAATAGGAGTAGCCGACATTGTTGTAATATTCAGCCGACGCGCCAACCAGCTTGAAGGCTCGCCCATATGCCCGGTCGGCGAGGTCGAAGCGATGGATGCGATCGCAGGAGGCGGCCAGTCCCATCCAGGCGCCGCCGTCATTAGGCGAGAGCTGTGTCGCCTTGAAGAACAAGGCACCAGCATTGCCGTAATTTTCGGCGCGAAACTGGTTCGTGGCTTCGGCGACGGCCTGGTCCGAGGCGTGATATTCGACGTCGCTGACCGTTTTCAGTCCATCGAAGGCATCGCCAAACGACGTGACGTCGCCTTTCGACGGTTCGTTGGTGCGCACGACACCATCGGTGCTGTCCGCACCTTTCGTTTGGCAACCGGCAATCGCCATCAAAAGACTGGCTGCGGCTACGGCTGCGAGGCGCATTGGCCCTGTCATCTTATCCCCCGAGAGTCCGCCGACTCCATTTTAGAACCAAAGCATATAAACATTCAGAAGAAAATGCCCTTCATGCGTATGAGCACCGGCAACATGACGACCATCATCACGACCGGAAAGATGCAGAGGCCCAGCGGGATCATCATCTTGACCGGCAGCGCGTTGGCACGTTCCTCCGCGCTCATGATTCTCTGGTTGCGCATTTCATCGCTATAAATGCGCAGGGCGTCCGTAAGACTCGTGCCCAGCTCTTCCGATTGACGAAACAGAACCGCCAGGGCGCGCGCCTCGTCGAGCCCAATGCGATCGGCAAGTTCGCGCAATGCCTCGCGCAAGGGTTTGCCCGCACGCAATTGCAGGGTCACGATCGAGAGCTGAATGCCCAACCATTTGTGGGTCCCGGCCAGTTCCGCGCCAACGCGCTCCACGGCCGCCTCGAGGCTCATCCCGGCGTCGGCACAGGTGATCATCATGTCCATGAAGTCGGGAAAACCGCGCCGATAGACCTGCTTTTGCCGGCTCTCGAAGCGGTCGAGAGCAATGCTGGGAATCACAAGACAGCCGAGCCCAATCAAGGCTGAACCAGCAAATGCAACAAACCCAGGCAATTGCGGCGGCAACACCCGGGATAGAAGGGCATAGCAGGTCAGAAAGCCGATACAGACGGCGCCGAGGCGAGAGAGCGTGTAAACGACCGGCGCGCTTGACTGATAGAATCCCGCCCGGAACAGTTTCGCCTCCAGGGCATTTGGCTCGCCTCGTTCTTTTTCCAGGCCGCGGAAATAGGCATCGACCGGCCGCTGCGCGGAAATCTTGTTGAGCTCCTGCTGGGCATGGAGCGAGCGGCGGTTGGTGATCCCCTCGGCCAACAGGGTTTGTGTGACCAGCTTCCTTGTCTGGAAAACCGGGATGAGGACAAAGGCGGCCAGCAAGAAAAGCGCCACTGCCGCCAGGAAGATGGCGAGTGACAACAGCGTGGCTGAATTCCCTAGATTGGTAAACACGTCCCTGCCCGCCACTAGAAATCGAAATTGACCATTCGGTACATTATGAAGTCGCCCAACAGCGCCCAAGATCCAAAGATCACAAACACCGGTACGACGATCGGGTTACCCCAGACGTCACCGTAGAAGCTCGGAGCGGCGATCGACAGGACGCCAAGCATCAGAAGCGGAAACAGCGAGATTATCCAGGCCGACATGCGGCCTTCAGCCGACAGCGCCCTGATCTTCATGCGCAGTTTCCGGCGTTCACGCAGTACCGACGACAGGTTCGACAATATCTCGGTGAGATTGCCGCCCGTCTTGGCCTGAATGGACAGCGAAACCGAAAGCAGATGCAGGCCTTCGAAGCCGACCCGCTCCGACAGTTTTCGAACTGCCTGCTCCAGACTGAGGCCAAAGCTGATTTCGTCGGAAACAATGCCGAATTCAGTGCCGAGCGGATCGGGCATTTCACGTGCGACGAGCCCTATCGCGACGGTGGTTGGATGGCCGGCGCGCAGAGAGCGCACGATCATGTCGAGTGCGTCGGGGAGCTGGACCGCAAATTTCTTGATTCGCTTGTCCCGGGCGCTTCGCAAAACGAGAATCGGTAGAGCAAATCCGACAATCAGGAAGACGATGACCGCAACAATGACGGAAAAGTGCAGAAGCAACGGCAAAAGGAGCGCCAAAACGAGACCGGCAAGCAGGAATACAGCAAGGAACGCCAATGGATTGCCGGTGATGCCGGATTGCGTATAGAGCCGGTTAAGCGCGATTGCGCCGAAGATGAAGTCCCCCGACGCGGTGAGCCCGCGTTCCTGCAACAGTCCCTGCAAACTCTGCTCGGCCGGCTTCTCTTCTCCCAGTCGCTGCAAGCGCCGATTTATGATGCCTGCCCGCGCTCGCCGGCCGGCGATTGAGAGGAAAAAGGATTCGGCGGCTAGAATGACCGACGCGGCCGCCAGCACATAGATGAAGTAGAGGAGGGTCTGACCGGTCGGCATCAGAGTGGAACCTGCGGATTGAACGCATCTTTTGCGAAATGGTATCCCATCGCCGCGGCTTCAGTGGCAAAACGCGGCCGTACGCCGGTGGCGCGAAATTCACCGACAATCGCGCCATCGGCCCGGACATCGCGCCGAACGAAGTGATAGATTTCCTGAAGCTGGACAACGTTGCCTTCCATGCCGGTCAGTTCCGATATGGAAGTGACGCGCCTGCCGCCGTCCGAGAGCCGTTGTGTCTGTACGATGATATCGATCGCCGAGGCGATTTGCGCGCGAATGGAATCATTGGTCATCGGCATGCCGGCCATGCCGACCATCTGCTCGAGCCGCGAGATCGCATCGCGCGGCGTGTTGGCGTGGATGGTGGTCATCGAGCCTTCATGGCCGGTGTTCATCGCCTGCAGCATGTCGAACGCTTCCTCGCCGCGCACCTCGCCGACGATGATGCGGTCCGGTCGCATGCGCAGCGCGTTCTTGAGCAACTCGCGCTGGCGCACCTCGCCCTTACCCTCGACATTGGGCGGGCGCGTCTCCAGCCGTCCGACATGCGGTTGCTGCAGCTGCAGTTCCGCCGCATCCTCGATGGTGATCAGGCGTTCCCTCGACGGGATGTAGCTCGACAACGCGTTGAGGAGGGTGGTCTTGCCGCTGCCGGTGCCGCCGGAAACCAGAATCGACTTGCGCGACTGCACGGCGATGCGCAGCAGATCGACCATTGGAGAGCGGATGGAATTGAACGCCATCAGACGTTCGAGCGAATAAGGGTTCTTCGAGAATTTGCGGATCGACACCAGCGGACCGTCGACCGAGATCGGCCGGACAGCAATGTTGACGCGTGAGCCGTCCGCCAGCCGGGCGTCTACCATCGGCGCCGATTCATCGACGCGCCGGCCGATAGCCGAGACAATCTTGTTGATGACGCGCAACAGATGCGCCTCGTCGCGGAAGCGAATCGCGGTTTCCTCGATCACGCCATACCGCTCGATGAAGACACGCTTGTGCGTGTTGATCAGAATGTCGGCAATCGACTCGTCTTTCAGCAATGGCTCGATCGGTCCCAGGCCAAGCATTTCGTCGGCCGTGTCGCTGGTCAGTTGATCGAGTTCGCGCGCGTTCAGCGGGACGTTGCGACCGCGCACGAACTCGCGCACAATGGGACGAATTTCGTTCAGGATCTCGTCCTTCGACGCAGTCTCGAGCGACGCGAGGTTGAACCGGTCAATCAGATGTCGATGCAGATCGACTTTCAACGCCAGGAACTCGTCGCCATGCGGTTCGAGATCGGCGATGGGCGGGGCGCCGCCGGCAACTTGGAGGACCGCCATCGACTCCTGCTTTGGCTCGATCCGCGTCTCGCCACCCTTGATGAACCGCCCCAGCATAATCCCTTATACCCCTTCAGCGCATATTAGCGGAAACTAAACGTTAACCAAGCGCCGCACAAGCGCCGGAAGGGCTCACGCCCAGGCAATACTTTCAACATAGTTAAGAAGCGACGCTAGAAAATATCGTTTTTGTTTCCGGTCTCCATGCCGTCAACCATCAGTGGAGCACCACGCCTCGGAGCGCCCGAGCCCCTTGCGCGCTCATATACCGATCCTCCATCCCATAATTGGCTATAACCCCTTAGATATAAAGGAATATGCCATATTGCTAAAATAGGATTGGCTCAATTAGTGGGACGACATAATTGTGAACGAATGGTTAAGAGCGCTTGAAAAATTAGACGAATCAAGGTGTTGCTGAAATTCAAGGCCACGCTCAACTCGTGGGTTCATGTATTGGGAAGTTAAGGAACCGTTAATCGCGTTTGACTCTGCAATTTCTCGGGACCTAGGATCGAAGTGACGGGGGATGCTTGGGTATGGGGTTCATCCTTGGCTCTGTCTCGTCGGGTTCAAACCTCCAAAGGGAGAAATTGACATGAAGAAGCTCATGACGATGACCCGGCAGTTCCGCGACGATGAGAACGGCGCTGCTATGGTCGAATACACGGTGCTGCTCGGCATCATCACCGTAGCGGTCATCGCGACGGTGGTGCTGGTCGGGACCTGGGTCTCCGGCAGATGGACTGCGCTGAATACCGCTCTTACAGCTGCGGCATAGTTCGCTGGCGGGCCTAGCAAAAGGCTTAGGCCCGCCGCTCTCACCAGAAGGTCAAACGACCTCCTGCGTGCTATCGTAGTTGGTTGGCAGGCAGCATACGCGCAGATATCGGCATAATGATCGGTCTCGACGTTGTGTTTGGTGTGTTGAATGTCGACTTGAGAGTGACGGGGGATGCATGAGTATGGATGTCATCCTCAGCTGATCTCGCCGGTTTCAACCTCCAATGGGAGAAATTCGCATGAGGAAGTTCATGACGATGGCCGGGCAGTTCCGCGACGATGAGAACGGCGCTGCCATGGTCGAATATACAGTCTTGCTCGGCATCATCACGGTGGCCGTAATAGCGACCGTTGTCTTGGTTGGTGCATGGGTCAGCGGGCAGTGGACGACACTTAACACGACACTTACTGCCGCTGCTTAGTGATAATCGGCAGGCCTGGGCGCAAATGCCTGGGCCGGCCTCTTTTCAACCAGAGACAGGCGACCCTCGGGGGGCACGTAGTCGATTGAGTGGGTTGGGGTTATGCGCGCAAATACAGTCATCATGATCGTTCTCGCCGGCGTGTTCGGCGTGCTCGCGGTGGTGCTCGCCAATATCTGGCTGGCCAACCAGCGCAGTGCGCTTGCGCAAACGAACGATATCCAGCGTGACACAGTCGTTGTGGCCGCGGTGGCGCTGAAGTTCGGCGACACGCTGTCCGCGGACAAATTGCGTGAGGTCGCGTGGCCCGCAGGCGCGGTCCCGGCAGGCGCATTCAGGACGGCAGAGGAACTTCTCACCAAGGACGTTCCGGTTGGCGGAGGCCCCAAGCAGGCGTTGCAGTCAATCGGCGTCAACGAACCGGTTCTCGCAAGCAAGATCACCGGCCCCGGCCAGCGCGCCACGCTTTCGGCGGTGCTTGGCGAAGGCATGAAGGCAGTTTCCATCCGCGTCAACGATGTGCTGGGTGTCGCGGGCTTCGTCTTCCCGGGGGACCGTGTGGATGTGCTGCTGACGCGGACCGTCCGAAGCAACGACGGCACGGACCAGAGTTTCGTCGACGTGCTGCTGCAGGGCATGAAGGTGCTCGCCGTCGACCAGGTTGCCGACGAAAGCAAGGACAGCCCGACCGTCGTCAAATCGGTGACGCTCGAGGCCAGCACCAAGGATGCACAGAAGCTGACGCTGGCAGCGGGTGCCGGCCAATTGTCGCTGGCGCTTCGCCAGGCCGCCGCCAGCAAGGGCGAAACGACGGAGCGGGTGACGCTTTCCGACCTGACCGGCGAAATGCCGGCCGACGTCGCCAAAAAGCAGGCCGAACTCGCAAAGCAGGCCGCCGCCGACGCTGCCGCGGCAGCCGAACGCCAGCGTGCGGAAGAGGCCCAGAAGCGCGCCGACGACAAGATCGCGGGACTGGCACAGGCAGTGGACCGAGTGGGAAGCAAGCTGGACGAGTTGGGCAAGGTCAAGCCGCTTCCCGCCGTGGCGTCCTCGCCGGAAGTCCAGGAAGTCGTCAAATATGTCACACCTGAGCCGCCGTCGCGTGCCACGGTGGGTGTTTTCCGGGGTGTGAAGCTCGAGACATATGACGTGCCGCGCCAACCATGATAAGCTGCAACTAATAAAATGAGCACTGGCGGGGAGTTGGGGATGCAGGGGTCTTGGTTGAGGATGGCGGCGGCCGCGTTGTCCTGTCTGGCAGCGCTGTCGTTTTCGAGCCTGGCGGCCGGTGCAGCCGACCGCTTCATCGATGTGTCGAACCCCAGCGTCCATCGTGTCTTCCTGCCGATGTCGCAGTCGGTGACGATCGCGGTGAACGCCACTCTTGGCGATATCGTCGTCGGTGACGAAAAAATCGCCGACGCGCAGCCGATGACCGACCGCACTCTCTATGTCATCGGCAAGGGTGCCGGCACCACCACGGTCAATCTGTTCTCACCTGAAAAGCGCTCGCTCGGCGTTATCCAGATCGAGGTCGGCGTCGACGTCAGCGACATGGCGCAGGCGATCCGCCAGGTGGCGCCAAGGTCGCGCATCGAAGTCGCCTCGGTCAACGGCAGGGTCAGGCTTGGCGGTCATGTCAAGGACGGCGCCACGCTGGCGGCCATCCTGGAAGTGGCGAAGCAATATGGTCCCGACGACATCATCAATTCCGTGACGGTCGACGAGAGCCAGCAGGTCAATCTCGAAGTGCGCGTGCTGGAAGCCAAGCGCAACGCCGGCCGGGATCTCGGCGTGTCGATCAGGAGCACAAACAGCCGTGGTACGACGCAAGTCGGAACCGGGATTACCGCCGTCGACAAGGACAACGTGGTGCTCGGCACCGGCGGCTTTCTCAGCGACCTCCTGTCCACCTCGACGCCATTTGGGGCGCTGCTCACTCGCGTCATCGACAGCAACATCAAGGTCGATCTGTACATCGAGGCGCTTGAGGCCAAGGGCGCGGTGCGCACGCTTGCCAATCCCAATCTCACCACGCTCTCCGGCGAGCAGGCAAGCTTCAACGCCGGTGGTGAAGTTCCTATCAGAACTCTCGACAAGAACGGCGAGATCAGCATCGTCTACAAGCAATTCGGCGTCAATCTTCTGTTCACGCCGGTCGTACTCGACGACGGCAAGATCCACATGAACCTGGCGCCGGAAGTCAGCGACCTGAACGGCTTCACCACCGCCGGCGACCCGATTTTCACCAACCGCAAACTGTCCACCGTCGTTGAATTGCGCGACGGCCAGAGCTTCGCGGTCGGAGGGCTCCTGTCCACCAAGACCACCAAGCTGCAGAACCAGGTGCCATGGCTCGGCCAGGTGCCGGTCATCGGGACGCTGTTCCGCAATTCGAGTAACCAGAAAGAAGAGACGGAACTGGTGGTCATCGTCACGCCGCACCTCGTGCGGCCCGTGAAACCCGGCGAACAGTTGGAGACGCCGTTCGACAAGACGCGGCCGGCCAACGACCCGGAATTCTTTGTGCTCGGCCAGCTCGAGGTGAACAAGGACATGATCCGGAAATATGAAACCGGCGACGGCGTCACCGGCCCCTATGGCCATATGCTCAACTTCAAATCGAAGGACAAGATGCTCTATGTCAAGAAATAGCGCCTTGATCCTCGTGCTGAGCGCCGGCCTGCTGACGGGTTGTGCCGCCGACTATCTGAACCACTATGATTCGGTGACCTTGGCCGCCGGCGACACACAGACGCACAATTCGCTTCTGCAGACGGTCGATCCGTTCAACCCGGCCTCCAGGAATACCAGGATCGAAGGGGACGGCCAGCGCGCAGCCGCTG
>NZ_PNOT02000148.1 GCF_002879535.1 Mesorhizobium intechi | reverse complement strand
TAACTATACAGTCAATATCTTTTCGCAGACATTGCCTCGGTTGGCCAAGTGGCTGTTCAGGCGCTTGCCGCCGATCTGTCCCCAGTCACAATCCGTCGCCGGTACCACTCGAAGGTGCGCCGGATCCCTTCCTGGTAGCTTGTCGTCGCCTCCCATCCGGGAAGAATTTGCCTTGCCAGCGTCAAGTCCGGGCAGCGGTTTGTCGGATCCTGCGCGATTGGCGCACGATGTTCGATGCGGCTGCCCGCAACAAGCGAACAGACGAATTTCGCGATCTCGAGAACGGATACCTCGCGATTGTTGCCGATGTTCAGGGGAGCTCGGTGCGAGATGCTGTCACGCCAAAAGAAACGTTCCAGGCCGTCGACGATATCGTCCACATACCCCCAACTGCGCGATTGGGAGCCGTCGCCATGGACCGTCAGGATTCCCGTGGTCAGGGCCTGGCAGACAAAATTCGAAACGGCGCGGCCGTCATCGATGCGCGTTCGTGGACCATAGGTGTTGAACAGCCTGACCACGCGCACATCGAGCCCGCTGACGCGTTGCTCTTCGAAAAGCAGCGCCTCGGTGCAGCGCTTGCTCTCGTCATAGGAGGCCCGTGGCCCGGTGCAGTCCACGGACCCCCGGTAGCTCTCCGGTTGCGGCGACATCAGGGGATCGCCATAGACCTCCGAGGTCGAGGCGAAGCAGAAGCGGCCGCCGGGCCTGAGCAGCGACAGAAGATTGAGCGCGCCGCCTATGTTGGCTTTGATCGTGCGCGCCGGCTCGCGCATGTACCATACGGGCGAAGCCGGTGACGCCAGATGGATGATCTCATCGAAATGCTGGCTGGTCGTGAAGCTTTCCGCATCGGCGATCCGCAGGCTGAGCCGCTGGTCCGAGACATGGGCAATGTTGTCGCGCGATCCGGTCCACAGATTGTCGACGACGACCAGCGTTTCCACATCCTCGCGCCGCAGCAGGCGATCGACAAGATGGGAGCCAAGAAAGCCGCAGCCACCAGAGACCAACACGCTGCGCGGCATGCGAACTCCCCTTCAGAACACGTCCGGTCAATGCGCCGCGACGCCTGTCTCCCGGAACGACGGGAACAGCATCCTATGCGGCTATGACACGTCTACCAGTGCTTCTGTCGATGCCGCAATTGCAACGATCAAACTTGCGCCAGCCCGGGCTGCGGTCGCCCAAGCATGGAAACTGTCGCTCGGGGTGGGCCGAGCGTCGGCGGCGTCTGCAGACGAGTGGCGTATTCCGGCGGTCTACAGTGCCCGTTGCGGGCAAGGCGTTCCGGCGGCATCGCCGCAGCGCGACGCTGTCGGCAGTGGTCTCATGCTCATATTTTCCGACTGGCGCACAAGCTCAGCGAAGACCAGGGCGAAGCTACCCAGCATGACAAAGACGATGATCAGGCGTGCTACCGGCAATATGTCGGCCTCGTCTGGCTGGTGCGTGTCTCCGGAGGAGGCATGCGCACAAATCAAAACTGCCGCAGCGTCCTCTGGCATCCCGAAGGATACGGCGATGCTGCGGGCGCCCCCACGCCATTCATGCCGGCTAACATGATAGATCAGCCTTTACGAGACTTTAAGCTCCGCCTTAACCATCACATTCGCGCGTGCCCCTGTCATGAAGCGCGATCCGCAGGTTCGGATGATGCCGTGGCGGCACGCCCGGCGTGCCGGCGCATGGCTCTCTTTGCAGACCTGCCCGCCCCGTGCTACCCCGGCGCGGGCGCGGCCAGACCTGCCGCCGCCAATCGGTCGCGATCGGGGAGCCATGAGCACAGCCGCCAACAGCATCGCCTTCGTCTCGTCCGACACAGCCGACGCCAAGGCGGCGCTGGCAAGTCTGTCGGGGCGCTATGGCCAGTGTTCTGTAGCCGAGGCCGCGGTTGTGGTGGCCCTGGGCGGCGACGGCTTCCTGCTGCAGACCTTGCGCGACACGATGGGAACGGGAAAGAAGGTCTACGGCATGAACCGCGGCACCATCGGGTTCCTGATGAATGAGTACCGGTCCGGGGGGCTCACCGAACGCATCGCTGCCGCGGTCGCTGAAACCATCCGGCCGCTGGAAATGCTGGCGGTCACCTCGGAAGGCGAGACCGTTTCGGCGCTGGCGATCAACGAGGTCGCGCTGTGGCGCCAATCGTACCAGACGGCCAAGATCCGCATCAGCGTCGATGACCAGATACGGCTCGAGGAACTCAGCTGCGATGGCGTCATGATCGCCACGCCGGCCGGATCCACCGCCTACAATCTTTCAGCGCATGGCCCGATCCTGCCGCTCGACGCGCCGCTCCTGGCACTGACGCCGGTCAGCCCGTTTCGCCCGCGCCGCTGGCGTGGCGCATTGCTCTCCAACAAGGCGACCGTGCGCTTCGATATCCTGGAGCCGGAAAAGCGGCCGGTAAACGCCGCCGCGGACCATACGGAGGTCAAGGCGGTGACCTCGGTAACGGTCCGGGAGTCACCGGCAGCGACTGCAACCTTGCTGTTCGACCCCAATCATTCCTGGAACGAGCGCATACTGGCCGAGCAGTTCCGTTACTGAGCCGACACAGAGACAAGCGGCCGGATTAAGCATCGTGATTAAGGCTACAGCTTCACAATCGCGCCAATCCCGCCCGTTTCTGTTGACAAATCGCGGACTTGCGCCTAATCGCAATGCCAATCTTGCAAGCGCGTGGCGCTTGCCGCGACGAACAACGTTGCGCCTCCCCGAACCAGCCAAAGACAACAACACTTGTCCTCAGACACCACGATCGCTCAAGAAGCGTTGACCTTTTCAGACCTCGGCCTGTCGCCGAAGGTGCTTTCCGCAGTTACCGATGCCGGCTACACGCAGCCGACACCGATCCAGGCCGGCGCCATCCCGCACGCCTTGCTCGGCAAGGACGTGCTGGGCATAGCCCAGACCGGCACCGGCAAGACAGCCTCGTTCGTGCTGCCGATGCTGACCCGGCTGGAAAAGGGCCGCGCCCGCGCCCGCATGCCGCGCACGCTGATTCTCGAACCGACGCGTGAGCTTGCCGCGCAGGTCGAGGAAAACTTCGTCAAATACGGCAAGAACCACAAGCTCAACATCGCGCTTCTGATCGGCGGCGTGTCGTTCGACGAGCAGGACAAGAAGCTGGAGCGCGGCGCGGACGTGCTGATCGCGACTCCCGGCCGCCTGCTCGACCATCGCGAGCGCGGCAAGCTTCTACTCAACGGCGTCGAGATCCTGGTCATCGACGAGGCCGACCGGATGCTCGACATGGGCTTCATTCCCGACATCGAGCGCATCTGCGAGATGATCCCGTTCACCCGGCAGACGCTGTTCTTCTCGGCGACGATGCCGCCGGAAATCACCAAGCTGACGGAAAAGTTTCTGCACGCGCCCGTGCGTGTCGAAGTTTCGAAGGCCGCGTCGGCCGCCACCAACATCACCCAGCGGCTGGTAAAATCAGGCTCGAAGCCTTGGGACAAGCGCGAGACCTTGCGCAACCTCATGAAGGCCGAAGACGCTGAGTTGAAGAACGCCATCATCTTCTGCAACCGCAAGGTCGAAGTGTCGGAGCTGTTCCGCTCACTGCTGAAGCATGATTTCGATGCCGGCGCCTTGCATGGCGACATGGACCAGCGCGCCCGCATGCAGATGCTGGCCAATTTCCGTGATGGCAAGTTGCGCTACCTCGTGGCATCGGACGTCGCCGCGCGCGGCCTCGACATCCCCGATGTCAGCCATGTCTTTAACTACGATGTACCGATCCATGCCGAGGACTATGTCCACCGCATCGGTCGTACCGGCCGTGCCGGTCGCTCCGGCAAGTCCTTCACCATCGCGACCAAGTCCGACACCAAATACATCGACGCCATCGAACGGCTGATCGGCAACAAGATCGAATGGCATGACGGTGACCTGTCGACGGTCGTGGCTAGCGAAGGCGGTGAGGACGACGCTCCGCGCCGTGGCAAAGGCGCGCCGCGCCGGGCCGGCCGCAAGGACGAGGATCGCAAGGTCAGGGGCGAGCGCAAGAAGGGCGGCGAACGCCGTGCCAGACACGGCGAGGAAGACGCCTCGAGCGTGGTCGCAGAGCAAGAACAGCCCGATGTGGCTCAGACGGCCGTCGCCGATATCAGCGAGCGGCGCGCGCGCAAAGAGGCGATCCGTTCGGAAAACACCGAACGGAAATCCTCCGATCGCAACGAACAGCGCGCACCAGAGCGTGGTGACACCAGGCCGCAGCGAGACAACAGCCGCCCTGCCCGCCATCGCCACCAGGAAGATAACGACACCACCGTTGGCTTCGGCGACGACATGCCGGCCTTCATGCGAATCGTCGCCAAGGTCTGACTGGGTCAAACCTGAAATAGCCGCCAAGTGATCGGCAAACGATCACGGGGCCAGCAGGCACGTCTTTTGGATATCATCGCGAAGGTCAGCGAGGCCGTTGCCCAACAAGGCAGGCAAGATGTGCGGGAACCTTCCCGCATAGGGCACGAGAAATCGAAGATCTATGCCTGCTTGCTGAAAGGCGTCACGCGAATAGAGGCTCCGGCCGCCCGGAGCATTGATGTAGCGCTGGCCGCCAAGTGCCTGAACGACGGCGATCACGCGGGCTTGCGCACGCAAGGCAGGATCGATGCCGAGGCGGGAGCTGCGCACGACATCCGGCCTGAGCTGAAGCGCATCGGCCGCCAGCCGAAGACCTTCCTCAAGAAAATCCGTCACGTCACCAAGCGATCCGGTCAGGTGACGGTTGATCTGCTCCGCCGCTGGCGTTCGCACCTGGCCTGGCAGGCCGAAAACAGCCAGCCGCTTGTCCAAGGTGGTTCGGGCATCGTTCGCCCAGCGCAGGTCCTTTATCAGCGCGTCGAAAGGCATCGGCGCAAGGGGCAATGTCAGCCAGTGTCCCGGTGTCATTTCGCAGCGGTGCACCCTGCCCCGGCGCGTAAACTGGACATCGTCGAAGACAACGAAGATGTCGCTCGCGGCCATGAGGCGGAAATAACCCGCATAGGGGAAGAAGTATGGCTGCATGACAGCAATGGTGAGCTTGCCCGCCACTATGTTTCGCCTTCGCCGTAGAAGAGGTTAGGCAGGCTTCGAACGTGCCGCTGGAAAGCCTGCAGAACCAGCGATGCGAATGACGTGTTGCAGAAGGCGTCGAATTCATCGCGGTTGCACAGGAAGCTGTGACGGTCGAACTGTTCGCGGCGAAGATAATGCAGCACCCTGATATCAGCCGCGTCGTGCAGCCCATGCGCCAGCATCTCGTCCGAGTTCGGGCAGTTGTATTCCGGCCCAAGCGGCAAAGGATCGGCTCCAACCGTCAGGATCGCCAATGACAGCGCGATCTGGGCGGAAAAGAAGATGGAGGGCGTATCCTTCAAATAATCCAATACCCGCGCCGTCAGCGGGCGGATCAAAGGCTGAATAGCGGTGAATGCCATCTTGTTGAAGGCGACGAAACCATAGTTGAAATAGGGCGGGCAGCCACCGAACGCTTCATCCGGCGACTGGGAATATCGGAAGTTCAGGGGCGCGTCGCCGAAGCCGAATGCCCCCAGAAGTCGGCGCCACGCCGCGTCATTTTCCGCGCCATTTCTCGAGAATGGTGAGAAATGCGCCGGCAGCCCGGCCACGGTAGGACGGTCGGCGTCGCGCATGCTTTGCAGAAGGCCGTCGATAGGCCGCATCAGGCAGGCATCGGCATCGACAAGGATGATGACATCGCCGCTCGGCGGTTCGGCATAACGGTCGAAGCCCGAGGAAAAGCCTCGATCGCTGACAGCGTGAGGCACGGGACGCCAAGTCACCGGGTAGGCCGATGACCATCGATTGACGGCAGTGATTTCACTGAAATCGGCATGCCCCCCGACGGAGACCAAGATGGGGGCGGTGGCATAGGGGCCGCCGAGACTGGCGAGCGACAAAGCAGCCAGTTTGACGTTTGAAAAAAACTCCTGTCCAGGCAGGATCGGGATGCGAAATTCGAAAGTCATTGGGGTCTGCTCAAGTCAAATCGCGGGTTGCCCAGCCGATGCCGGATTCGCCAAACCCGTTGCCATTGTAGAACATCACGTCACCGGAGGGGCGCTGCATGACACAGCAATAGGCCTGCATCGAGCTATCGAATTCGCCGGCGGCCGGCGGATTGCTGAAGATCACAGGCTCCGCTTCGCCGACGGTTCCCTTCCCGGCGTCCATGCGGCGAGAAAACAGTCGGTACGCTTCTTTGCCGCCGGCGCGAAAGTCCCGCCCGCGGCGGCTGTACCACAGCCGCATGCCACCAGCCTCGTTCGTGATCCAGGGGCGCGTCTGACTGATTCCGTGACCAAGATCGTCGCACAGGACGACGCTCGAACCCGTTTCCCACAGCATGCCATCTGGTGAAAAACAGGTGCGAAGGACGTAGTCCGGTTCCAGCATACCCTTGGTCTCGGTCCAGCCGGTACCGCTGGTGTACCACATGCGATAGCCGCCCTCGACCGCACTGACAAAGGGCGTCGAAACGAAATAGGGATCAGCCGGGCCGATGCTGCGGATCGGCCCGGCAAATGCTCTCTCGAAACGCAGCCCATCATCACTGACAGCGAGCCCGATCGCTGTCTGGGAGCGGACGTCGACACGGGGATAGATACCGGAATAGTAGAGATGCACGCGCCCGCCGATCATCAGCGCACAAGACGGCCCCAGCCCAGAGCAATCGAAACTCCCGGGCGGGCTCCATTCCAGGAGCGGATCGAGATACCCGTCCAACACACGCATGCCGTCTTGCGGGTCGACATCGACGGCCAGAATGGATGACAGGTTATCCCTATTGCGTCCGGCAAAATAGATGCGCCAAAGCCGAGGCGAAAGGGCAAGGACGGTCGGGGCCTGGGCGTGACTGGCCCACCAGCCGTGCCCGGCCTTTACCGGCATCAGCAATCCCTGCCGGGTCCATTTCCTCGGATGGTCGGGCATCAACGGAACTTCATGGACCTGATGCGAGCGCTGGAATAGGGCTTCGGCAAGTCCGAGGGATGGCGCACCACGCTGTCGGGCGGCACATCGCGCCGAATCATGCACCGGGACTCGACATAGCTTCCCGCCCCAATCGTGACGCCGTTGTCGATGCCGACCTGACCGCCGATCAGGCTGCACGAGCCGATGTGGACGCCGCTCGCCAGGCCCACCTGTGAGGACAAGAAGCAGAAATCCTCGAGTACGGAGTGATGACCGACATGGCTGCCGCTCCAGATGATGACCCCCTCACCAACGCGTGCAAACGGCTGGAGCGTACAATTTTCAAGGATAAAGCAGTTGTCGCCAACAGTCTCCGCCATATTGTGCGTCGAGGGGTGGATAAAGCGGGTAAAGCCGTATCCACGCGCCTTGCCCTGCCTATGCCGATCACGGCGGAACTCGTTGAGGTTCTGGTAGCTGAGCGGACCGAGCAGCTTGACGGTTTCCGGCGGGAAACGCTCCTCAAGCCTTTCCCAGGCGACCACGGGAAGGCCCTTGAACTCGGTTTGTGTAAGGAAGCCTTCGTCGACGGTAAAACCGACGACGCGATCCTCGCCAAACCTGTCGAGATAGGCCTTGCCCACTTCGGCGATCTGCCCTGCCCCGAAAATAACCACGTCCGCCATGCCGCCCCCGCGCCTCTGCCCCCTGGTAACCTTGATCCGCAAGCCGGTGTCCCGCTGATCGTCCGGCTAAGCGGCAGCCTTGTAGACGTAAACGGTGTATTCGTAGAGTCCGTAGTCGGCGCGAATGAGATGATGACGCGACAATTGACCAATGACGAAGCGGCTGATCCGATCATAGGGCACGTGAAAAAGGTCTTCGCGCTCCCAGTCCACGTGTTTCGACATCAGGTTAAAGGCAATCCCTTTGCGCGCATGCGGGAACACCGTCCTCAGCAATCCCGTCACAGCTTCGAACATCGTCTCATAGTCGACACCGCAGCGCTCCGTGAAAACACCGTTCATGACGATGTAATCCGCCTCGGGCACAGCCGCGCCGGGCTCCATCACGTCCACGCAATCAAAGGCCACGCCGGGATATTTACGCCGGCATAGGTCGACAAACCGCGCCGACAGATCGAGGCCACGATATCGCACCTCGCGATCGGATTGGCGCAGATAATCGAGGAAATGGCCGGCGCCGCAGCCAAAGTCCAGCAGGTCGACCGGTTCGCGCTCACGCACCACCTCCATCATGATGCGATAACGGGTCGCCGCGCCCGCAGCATCCGGCCAGTCGACTCCTTGAGGGGTGTCTCCGTGGCGCGCCAAACATGCCTCATAGTGCGCAACAAGCGCGCTGTACGGCTTAATATCAGTCAATTGTAATATCTCACGGAATTGCCGTATACGTCCGACGTGGCCCTGTATACCACGCCATCAACCATGCGAAACGCTGCCCCCAGTATCTCCGGTAAGATCGACTCAACATGATGCACAGTTCGCACCTCCCTTCGCCGCGCCGGATTCAGGTTTGTCTCATCAACCCGCGCTTCCAGCCTTGCATCTGGACCCGCGACGAAATTCTGTCCGTTCTACCCGGCAACAAACGCAGTTGGATCGTGACGGGCTCCCTGCCAGCCCTAGCGGCCCTCGCCCCGCAGCATTGCGATGTCGTCCTGGTCGACGAGAACGTCGAGGACATCGATTTCGACCTCATCGGCGACTTCGACATCGTTGGCGTGACCGGCATGATCGTGCAGCGTGACCGCATGTTCGAAATCCTTGAACGGCTCCGTGGCCTACCCGTTACCACGGTGGTCGGCGGCCCCTACGTCTCCGTATCGGAATCGGAATTCGCCGAACGCTGTGACGTGCGGTTCATCGGCGAAGCCGAGGAGACGTGGCCGCACTTCCTGACGGCTTTCGCCCAAGGCGAGGCGGTCCAACGGCGGTACGAGCAAGACGCCAAAACGGACATGGAGACAGTCCCGACCCCGCGATACGACCTTCTGAAATCGGGACGCTACATGGTGGCATCGCTGCAGTTCTCGCGGGGGTGTCCTTTCCTGTGCGAATTCTGCGACATCATAACCATCTTCGGTCGCCGCCCCCGCCTCAAGTCGCCGGCGCAAATGGTCCTCGAGTTCGAGGCGATCGTGAAGGCGGGATTCAGCACCTGCTTTCTGGTCGACGACAATTTTATCGGCAACAAGGCGAAGGCCAAGGAACTGTTGCGCACTCTGATCGAATGGCAGCGTGCGAACAACTATCCGCTGATCTTCTCCACGGAAGCCAGCATCAATCTGGGCGACGATGAGGAAATGCTTGACCTGATGCGATTGGCCAATTTCCGCCAGGTCTTTGTCGGGATCGAATCGCCCCGCGCCTCCTCATTGGCCGAAACCAGGAAGGTTCAAAACGTCCGCGGCGATTCCATGCTGCAAAAATTGCAACGCATCCGCGACAAGGGTCTGGTGATTCAGGCAGGCTTCATCGTCGGCTTCGACGCCGATGATGAGACGATCTTCGACGAGCAGTTCGAGTTCATTCAGCAAAGCGGTATTGCGCTGGTATCGGTGGCCATCCTGTGCCCGATTCCGACGACGCCGCTCTACGATCGGCTGAAGGCCGAAGGGCGGCTGGATCTCAGCGACCCTCATGTCAGCTTTCATCCCAAGAACATGACACGCGAAGCTCTTAAAGCCGGTTACGACAGGTTGGTGCGGCGTCTCTACGAGCCGAACGCCTATTTTGAGCGCCTGCTGAATGGCTTCGCGGGATCACCGGACTTCCGTCGCAGCCGGGCATCCCAGGCCAGTGTGATTGGACGAAAGCGCTCTGGGATAGATCGGTTCGCGGAAATGGCCGGCGCTGCCCTGATGGTCGCCCGTCTTGCCAGAACTCTCCTCGTCAAGCGACGCGCGATAGCGCTTGGTGGTGCCTATATCAGGCATTGGCGCCGCAACCGTCGCCTTTGTGGTCGGGAAGCGATACCGTTCGCCAGTTTCGCAATGCTTTGCGCCGAACATTGGCATCTCTACACCATCTCGCAGACCGGCATCGGGTTCCAGATCGGCAGCAGCCGGCCCGAAACCCTGCAGCCATTGCCCGCCAATGAAGATATCTACCTCAAGATTTCCGACGGCCGTAAAGCTTCATGACGAGCAAATTATGGGACGCTGATCCCGATCCGACGCCTGACGTCCCGGTCGCGCGCCCGCGCCTGCCAACGGCGGACGACATCCTGCCTTATCTTCGCGAGATCGACGCGAACCGCTGGTACAGCAACAACGGTCCGCTAAATCAGCGCCTCCAGGAAGCCCTCAGGGCACGGATCGCCGTGGGTCATGTCGTGTGCCTGGCAAACGCAACGCTGGGATTGGCGCTGGCGCTGATGGCGCAGAAACCAGCGAAGGGCAATCTCTGCATGATGCCGTCCTGGACCTTCGCCGCCAGCGCGCATGCGGCGGTGCTCGCAGGCCTCGTTCCCTGGCTTGTCGATGTCGACCTCGACACCCAGCAATTGTTGCCAGATGCGGCGATGCAACTCCTCAGTCAGGCTCCTGGCAAGGTCGGTGCCGTCATGCCGGTTATGCCGTTCGGTGGCCCGATGGATGCCGCGAACTGGGATCGATTCAAGAGCGATACCGGTCTTGCCGTTGCAATCGACGCGGCCGCGGCCTTCGACTCGCTGACGCCATCGCGGGTTCCAGCAGTCGTCAGCCTGCATGCCACCAAGGCACTCGGCGTTGGCGAAGGTTGCTTCATTGCGTCCGATGACGGCGCCCTGATCGACGAAATTGTGAAGAGGGCGAATTTTGGGTTTGCAAATTCGCGCGAGGCGGTATCGCCGGCGTTGAATGGCAAGCTCAATGAGTACAGCGCTGCCGTCGGCCTCGCCGCACTGGACGGGTGGTCACTGACACGTGCCGCCTACCAGCGTGTTGCCAGAGGCTATTGCCGCTCGCTTGATTCGGCTTCCGGGTTGAAAGTGCAGGATGGATTCGGCGAACGTTGGATATCCTCCACAGTTACCATTGGCCTGCCGTCGGATTCGATGGAAAGGGCGCTCAAGGCGCTGACGCGAGCAGGAATTGGTGTTCGTCGATGGTGGGGTGGCGGCCTGCATCGGCACGAAGCGTTCGAACATTTCCCCAGAGTACCACTGCCGGTCACCGAGACGCTTGTTGCGGCTCAACTGGGCCTGCCTTGCTGGACGGATCTTCCGGATGAAGCAATCTCGCGTATCTGCTCCATCC
>NZ_PNOT02000109.1 GCF_002879535.1 Mesorhizobium intechi | reverse complement strand
GGGTAACAGCCATTGTTATGGAGCTTGCCTTGGTCAGGAGAACGATCTCATTCCCGTAGCCAGGCAAGGCTACTCGGATAGCTTGGGGCAAAATGACTTTTCGCAGCGTAGCGAACCAGCCAAGCCCAAGAGCAGCAGCAGCTTCCCATTGCCCTTCGGGTAGCGCATCGATCGCTCCCTTCACCAAAACTGCGGTGTAGGCCGCTGAATTAAGGGCAAATGCCAGAACGCTGCAGAAGAACGCGTCGCGGAAAAGCCACCAGACGCCGAGATACTCCAACAGCGGTCGAAATTGGCCACTCCCATAGTAGATCAGGAAAAGCTGAGCCAGGAGCGGAGACCCGCGAAAGAAGGTGACATACGCACCGGAAACAGCGCGCGGCGCCCATGCATTCGAGCGCAATCCCAACACCAATGGGACGGTCACGATTGCGGCGCAGGCGGCAGACAATCCCACCAATGCAAGCGTTAGCTTGAACCCTTCGTAGAGACGTCCGGCGTTGTCGACGACCAGCGAAGTATCCATGATCATGCCGCCCGCACAAGGTGGCGACTTGCTCTCAGATTCAATCGTTCGAGAACAAATTCCGATATCTTTGTCAGAACGATGTAACCCAGACAGGCGAATAGATAGAGAATGAAGTATCTATGTGTTGCCGCAACCGCTAGGTTTACTTCTCTCATGAACTCGGAGACAGATATTAGCGATACAAGCGCGGTATCTTTCAGGAGGATGATCCAGAGATTACCGAGCCCAGGAAGAGCGAGCCGGAATGCCTGAGGCAGTACGACAATTCTCAAGGAGACGATGCCCGAAAGTCCGAGAGACATTGCTGCTTCGTATTGGCCCCGCCCGATGCCCGCCAGAGCACCCAACCAGATCTCGCTTGAATACGCAGCGAACACGAGACTGAGAGCAAACGACCCAGCCGCAACACCCGGAACGGTCCACGACGTCTGGATATCGAGGCCCGACATCAAAAGCTGAATGAGATGGGAGCAGCCATGGTAGATAGCAAAGA
The DNA here is from genome assembly GCF_002879535.1 of Mesorhizobium intechi. Taxonomy (GTDB): domain Bacteria; phylum Pseudomonadota; class Alphaproteobacteria; order Rhizobiales; family Rhizobiaceae; genus Mesorhizobium; species Mesorhizobium intechi. Next base: position 30,325 of record NZ_PNOT02000109.1, on the reverse strand, counting down.
TAGTCAACAATTCTGGGATCGCCTGGAATGCATTCGCGTAGCCAATCGATGCAATCCTGAGAAGGCGCGATTTGCTTCGCCTCCCCAATGCAATCAAGAGGCCGAAAAACAGACCCAGCGGCAGGGCAAGGATTGCCACTTCCACGGTGACGACCAGACCACTTAGGAACGACCAGCCCCAGCCACCGGCACTGAAACCCACTAGCTCCATGCGCCATATCCCCTTGCCGCCCAACCAATCGAATGGATTAATGAGTGCAATCTTTAGAATGTTAAATCCGCAATATGTTGCGCATACATCGTGAATGCAGATGTATCGACCCGCTCCAAGGCGGCCGCTTCGGCAAGCGGTCATACGTAACCAGCTGGGAGCCGATGGAATATAAGAACATACGCGACCACCAAACGTCGGCGTTGCATCGATAACGGGCCGCAACGCCGAATTGAGGAGGCGCAGCTGTTTTGTACCCACGACACAAACGACGCTGACCTTGCTCAAGAGCATATTTTGAGACGAACTGAACGCAGCCGTGGACATAGCGTTCAGCGGGACGGTTTGCGGATGAGGCTCCTATTTGAAGGACTGAGGGTATTGAAGGGCAATCGGAGAACAGCAGCAATGAAATCGCCGGAATGAGCCCACTTCCCCGTCATGACGGAGGACATGAATATCCGCAGTCTATAGCCGGGCACGCGTCGAACCCATGTAAGTGTCAACGCGCGGGCCAGAGAAGAGCGACACTGCACGAGAACCGTATCGTGATACATCGACCAATCCGATGCAATATTACCCGCGTCGCTATTTGTCTGTCTTTCAAGAGCGATAAGGTTGCCCGAACCACGGGTTTGGGAGGTTTGGCGTGCTTAAGAAATTCATTCCGGTCCTGCTTGCGGCATCGCTGTCGAGCGGCATGGCGGCATCCAGGGAACGCGCCCGCGACCTGGGCGTAGATTTCGACGGGACGCCGGGCAAGCTCAACGCGATTACCGACGTTGCCGGCGTCGAGGTAGGCCATGTCACCTTGATCGAAGGGGACGGTCGGATCAGTGTGGGGCAAGGTCCGGTCCGGACCGGCGTGACGGTCGTTCTGCCGAGAGGCCACGCCAGTTCGAAGCCGGTGAATGGCGGCTTCTTCAACCTGAATGGCTATGGGGAAATGACCGGCCAGTCCTACCTGCAGGACCTCGGCCTCGTTTATGGCCCCATTGGCATTTCCAACACCAACGCCATCGGGCAGGTCTATGCCGGCATACAGCGGTGGTCCGCGCAGAAATTCGGCGAGGCGGTGACGCCGGTCGTGGCGGAGACGTGGGACGGCGGGATGAATGACATCCAGGGCTTCCACGTCAAGCCGGAGCACGCGATGGAGGCGATCGACCGCGCCAATGGAGGCCCGGTCGCCGAGGGCAATGTCGGCGGAGGCACCGGCATGCGGTGCTTCGGCTTCAAGGGCGGCATCGGCACGGCATCGCGAGCGATCTCCATCGACAAAAAACCCTACACCGTGGGGGTGCTCGTTCAATGCAACACGGGCGCGCGGCAGGTCCTTCGCATTTCGGGCGTTCCGGTCGGACGAGAACTGGCGGCAAAATGGCTGCCGTGCTACGCGCCGGGCCAATCCATCGAGAAAAAGAACCCGGAGTGCCGGGCCGACGGCAGCGGCGGAAAGCCGGTTCCCGACGACGGGTCGATCATCGTCGTCGTGGCGACCGACGTTCCGTTGAATTCCATCCAGCTGAACCGCGTGGCAAGGCGCGCTTCGTTGGGTCTCGGCCGGCTCGGTTCTTTTTCGGGCAACGGGTCCGGCGACCTGATCGTCTCCTTCTCCACGACCTCCGCCGCGAACGACGTGCCCGACGAAAAGATAAATGAAGGCCCGATGCTGGCCACGGGGCAGCTTGACCCCGTGTTCCAGGCGACGGTGGAGGCTACGGAGGAGGCGATCGTCAACGCCCTGGTGGCTGCCGACACGATGACGGGCGGGGACGGCTACACCCTGTTCGGTCTGCCTCACGACAAGCTGAAACAGCTTCTCGGGCTGTACGGCAGGCAGCAGGCGAAGTGAGGTTGAAGCAATCCCGGAAAAGTGCGGCACGGTTTTCCGTCAGGAACCGCGTAAAAACAAATGGACAACGCTGTTTCGCGACGAACTTCAACACCGCCGTTGAGACGTGGGAAAGACCGGTGCTGTGTGTCACCCCAAGAGATGGCAAACCATTCGTTGTTCTCAATAATTGTTGCATAGGCTCGCCTCCCAAGGCGGAAGCGTGCTCCGCAGTCGAAGCCAGATGGCAAGGATTGCGGAGCACTTTTCAACTCGCTGTCGCTGGCCGTCGCCAGTAATAAACCGAGCTCGCATCTTCTCGGCGGACGAGCTCCAAACTGTTGGACACGAAATCCCGAGACGCCGGGTGAAACGATTTCAGATATACCGAGGACTTTAGGTGGTTAGAAGCAGTGCGGGGAAAGACGTATAGTTGGCGCCGCCAGCTTGAAGAGACCGGCCGATATATTTCAGACATACAGGAAAGCCGGACGTTGCAGGATGTCTGCGACTGTCTGCTCGCATTCGCGGGATGTTTAGGCGCGACAAATCTTCTCGCTGGTGCTATCCCACCACCATCTGCATCGCGTCGCGAACAGCTGTCACATGTCCTTCTCGATGCGTGGCCGGAAGAGTGGTCAAACCGATATTTTTCGAGCGGATACCTCTATCGCGACCCGACTATTCGTCTTGTGAGACAGTGCTGTCTTCCGTTTACTTGGAACGAAGTAGGAGCGCTCTGCAACGTCTCCGCCGTCGGTCGCCGAATCATGAATGAAGCGACAGAGTTCGACCTGTCTGATGGATTTACGGTGGCATTTTCGACTATTGAACGCCTGCCGGTAGGTGTTTCAATTGCGGGAAAAAAGCTCGAGGCGGATCCAATCCAGCGCATGGCTTTCCAACTCGTTGCCGCCTGTGCTTTTGGATCCGCTTCCGTTCTAGTCAGGGGTGAGCGGCCGCGGAAGCATATTCACCTGTCGCGACGTCAGCTTGACGTGCTCCATTGGGCCGCGGAGGGGCTAACTGTCGACCAGATTGCTGGGCGCCTGACCATCAGCAGTAACACTGCAGACACCCATTTGCGTATCGTACGCAACAGGCTGGGCGTGACGAGCACCATTCACGCCGTCGCCGAGGCATTCAGACTCGGTCTTATTTCCTGAACAAGCTCACGGGATCACGTGATATCCGAGTGCAGATGAACGTCGCAGTGTCAGTCGAACTTCAGCACCGGAGGACGACAGATGCTCCACATTGTGACTGCCGAAAACTTCAGTTCCTACCGCCAGGAAATGGACGAGGCATTTCGACTTCGCCACAAAGTCTTTGTAGATGAGAAGAGGTGGATTGAGCTTGCGCAGGAGAACGGGCTCGAAACGGACCGCTTCGATGACGAACACGCCGTTCACATGCTTTTTATCCCGGACGGTCACGTCATCGGTTATCAACGGATGCTTCCTTCCATCAGGCCGCACCTTCTCACCGAAGTCCTTTCGAATCTTTGCGAAGGCTTACCACCCGCCGGTCCGAACATCTGGGAGTGGACCCGCTATTGCGTCGAAGCCGGTCATCGCGAGCGCGGCAGGATCCTCAGTCCTGTGGCGAACGCGCTCCTTTCCGGTATCGTCGAATGGGGACTAGGCCGAGGAGTCGACACAATCATCATCGAGATGAATCCACTCTGGCTGCTGCGGCTCGTTCAACTCCATTTTCGGGTCACACCGCTTGGCCTACCGCAGGTCATCGGCGGCGAGGAAACGATGGCTGTAACTGCCAGTTTCGACGAGCGGACGCTCGCCAGATTGAACGAGATGCGTAAACCGAGCCCGCGAGCCGGCACCGTAGACAATTGAGCACGACGAAGTGCTATGCGGCGACGCGTCCAGCTCATTACACTCGATTGCGCAGTTGTCGTCGCCGAGGAAGGCAGTTTCCTCGGCGCCTCTCGACACATGGGAATCCACCATTCCGCCCTCAGCCGGCGCATCCGTGACCTAGAGGACTCGCTTGGAACGGTCCTGTTTGAACGTCACGCGGGCGGTGTCCGGCCTACCTTGGAAGGCGCGGAATTTCTGCGCAATCTGCGCCGCGTTCTGATCGACCTCGATGAAGCACTCGCCATGGTCAACACACATCGAGGCCTAGAAGCTGGCGCCATGTCGATCGGCTTCGATGCGTCCGTGCACGCAATCGCGTTCCTTGATGCCGTTGCGGATTTCGTCCGGCGCAGGCCTGATATCGCCCTGCGCTTCGTGGAGGACAAACGTGCCGCGGCTCGCTCACTCTGACTTAGGTTCGCGCCGGGCTCGGCTGAAGGCACGGTCCGTCGCCATGAATCGTGTCAGCATCGGCGTGACCAACTTTGCAGGAGCGACTGTCTGGCCTGTCTCACGGCTTAGCACCTCCGCGTAGGCAACAAGATCTCGGTGAACTGCGGCAGGCAAATCGATCGTCATCTTGACCTGTCGATCATCAGGAATGGTGGCGAGCTTGAGCTTAGTCATGAATGCGGCCTCTCATCACCGTATGGCGCAAGCACCAGATCCCGGTTGACGATCACGCGAACCGGAAATCCAGGGCGTACTGTCAGGGTCGGCTGGACATCGAGTTGGCGGCCCACGATCTGCTGGCCAACAGTGCTCGTCGAGTTTTGAGCGCTTTCTCTGATCGCCTTGGCGATATCGCTCTCGTTGTCGCTGGAACCGATGCTGGAGCCGGCGCCCAACAATGTCGAAAGCGCCGCCGCCTTGAACAGCTGCCCCCAGTGATGGTCGACCTCGTCCTCAAGTCCGGACAACCCTTGGGCGTCCGAACCCTGCTGACGCTCGAGTACAATCGAATTTCCGTCGGGCAACATCAGCCGGTTCCAGACCAACAGCACGCGTGACTGGCCGAAAGCGACCTGACTGTCGTACTGGCCGATCAGCCTCGCGCCCTGCGGGATCAGGAGATAGGATCCTGTCGGACTGTCATAGACGTTCTCGGTAACCTGGGCGGTGATCTGGCCCGGCAAGTCGGATCGGATGCCGGTGATCAAGGCGGCCGGAATGACAGACCCGGCCTGCACAACATATGGCGAGGCTTTCCCGGCGAGACGGTCAGGACTCACGGTGCGGCGATCCGGATTCGCATTGACGAAGGCGAGCTTGCGGTCCTGGATGTCTGGAGTGGCGCCGGTGTCGAGCGGGCGCTGTTCTGTAGGGAGCGTCAGACCGGACATGGACCCGGCCATGGCTTCTCCTTCGACAGCACCCTGCCGCCCTGGATTTGTCCGCGTGTTGGTATCGGTAAAGAGCTTTGCAATGCGCGCGGCGTCGATCTCGGCGAGGCGGCGCTGTTCTTCCGGATCGACGCGGGGCGAGGTTATGCCGGGCGCAATGACCGGCCTGCCCTGCTCCTGTGCACGCAGGATCGGCCGGCCGAGATCGCCTGGCAGCGCTGGCCCGAGTTTCGGAACGCCGGCATAGTCCTTCGGCAATGTCTGCAATCCATCGGCGGTCGAGCGGTTTTCAGTAGTGAAGAGTTCGGAAGGCTCATCGTTGCCGCGCCGCCTGGTGTCGAGCGCCCAGATCAGTGTGCCGAGGATCGCAACGCTGGCCACTCCACCAAGACCGATCAGCACCTTGCGCGAAAGGCGCGTGACGCTGGCGGGCTCGGGCCTCAGACGCAGGTCGGCTCTGATGTCCACGTTCGGGGAATCTGCAACGTCGCTCATCGGAACAGCCCCGCGCTGCGCGGCGGTCTTTTCCCGTCAGTGCGCACGATTCTGACGCGCTTCTCGCTCGTCTTGTCGCCGAACCTCAGTTCAGCTGCGGCGAACAGCCGGTCAACGACATAGTAGTTTTGCCGAGCGCGGTAGTTGACCAGTTCCGAGCCGCCCGATGGGCCGATGACGAAGAGCGGCGGCATCTCACCCTGAGCGATGCCGGGCGGGAATTCGACATAGACTTTTGTGCCGTCATCGAACACACGCAGCGGCTTCCACGGCGCCGTGTCGCCCTCGATGCGGTAGCGGAAGTTGAGTTTCTGGATGTCGACGCCGGCAGCGACCGGCTGCGCGGCGGAAACCTGTGCGTTCTGGCGCCGGAGCGCGATCAGCTGATCTTGCGGATACTGCCATGAAACCGATGCCATGTAGGTGCTTTCGGTCGATCGCAGCTCGAGATGATAGGTACGACGATCGCTGTTGATGACAAGGTTGGTCTGGAGATCGGGCCTCGTCGGCTTGACGAGGATGTGGACCTGAAGCCGATCCCCTGCCCCGCTCTGCGTGTCGCCGATGATCCAGCGCACAGTGTCGCCGGCAGCGACAGGACCGGAGCCAACAAGCTGCTCGCCCGGCTGCAGCGCGATGTCGGTGACCTGGCCGGGCGCGGCATAGATCTGGTAGAGCGCGCCTTCACTCCAGGGATACAGCTGGATCGCGTTGATAAAACCATCGCGGACAGGCTGCATTCGTGCGGCCTCATTGGCCTGGCTGATCCTCTGTTTGGGATCGGCCGGCTCCGCCTTAGCCTTACTGGTCTCTATCGGCTTCAACTGGCCGGGCAGCGGAAGCGGTTTCGGCACCTTCACCGCACCAGGCAGATCGGCCTTCTGCACGGCAGGCACAGCATCGTCGTATTGGATCTCCGGCGGAATGTATTTTTTCGAGGCGCAGCCGGCGAGTGCTGTCGCCGACAGCAGTGCCAGGACAAGCACACGCGCCTTCGTCATGGTGCGCGCTGTATGTTCCGTCTTCTTGTCTGTTCGTGCCGCACACATCATGAAAGCTCCTTCGACCAGTTGATGGCGTTGACATAGACGCCGAGCGGATTGGCCTTCAGCCGGTCGGCATCGCGGGGTTGTTGAGTGACGATCGTGAGGATGGCGGTCCAGCGTTCGGTGCTGGCCAGGCTTCCGTTCTCGTAACGGCGCTCGACCCAGGCGACACGGAACGAATCTGGCGAGGCCCGGATGACGCTGGAGACCTCGACCGCGATCTGGATTTTGCCGACCTTGGCAAAAGGGTCGTTCAGGCGGGCGTAGTCGTTCAGCGAGACGGCGCCGCGGTCGGTCGTGTAATCGTAGGCACGCAGCCAGTTCTGGCGGACAATGACGGGATCGTCCGGGATGCTTCTCACCTGTTCGATGAAGCGGGCGAGATGCCATGCGATCTGCGGATCAGTCGGCCGATAGTCGGCGACAGCTGAAGCGACCACTTGCGCCTCGCCGAGCTTGTCGACCTGCACGACCCAGGGCACCACCGTGCCACGCGTCGACTGCCAGACCAAGGCGGAAGCGAAGCCGCTGGCTAGAATCAACGACCCGAAGGCCATCAGCCGCCAGTTTTTCGCTTGCACGCGAGCCGCGCCGATACGTTCATCCCAGGCTTGGGCAGCACGTTGATACGGCGTCTCCGGCTGAGGCGTCGTTCCATAGCGAACGGAAGGTCGTTTGAAGAGGTTCATCGGCGGTCGTCCTGATTGAGGGAAACATTCATCGAGCCGCCGCCGTGATCGCCGGACCGGACGGAATGCGCGGCCATGCCCGCGCCATGGCTCATGGCCTGGCCGCGCTTCATGCGGTTGGCCCATGCGGGCGGCGATCCGGCGCCGGATTCAGTTGTCGACGCACGCCCTGAAGCAGCTGCTGCTGGCTGCTCTCCACCCGTTGCGGTCCATGCAGCCGAGCGGCCAGACTGCTGGCTGGAAGACAGGGCTGAAGCCGCGCGCGACATTGCCTGCTTCACCGGCTGAACGGCAGCGCCCGCACCAGCCTTGGCGACCCCGGCAATGCCGGCGGCGATCGAGCCAGCACCGCTCTGTCCGGATGTTGCGGCGGCGAGGCCGTAAGCTGTCGAGGTGCTGCCGGCCAAATGCGCGCCACCACGTGCGGCGGCCGCTGACATGCGTCCACCTGCACTGAGCGCACTTGCGCCGCCGCTCAATCCGGCGCGGGCGCCCATGGCACCAGCAGCACCTAGACCAGCGGCCGCGAGGCCGGTGCCCACAGCAGCGCCGGCGCCAAGCTGCGGCGCACCGGAAACCAGGCCCGTCGCGATGCCGGGACCGAAGATCGAAAGCCCCATCAGGGACAGAGCGCCGAGAACGAGCGACAGCGCATCCGTGATCGTCGGTTGTTCAGCCCCAAAACCTTGGGTGAATTCGCCGAAGAGACCCGAGCCTATGCCGACGATGACGGCGAGCACCAGGATCTTGACGCCGGAGGCAACGATGTTGCCGAGCACTTTTTCCGCAAGGAAAGCGGTCCGGTTGAAGAGTGCGAAGGGTATCACCACGAAGCCGGCAAGCGTCGTCAGCTTGAACTCGATTAGCGTGACGAAGATCTGCACGGCCAGAATGAAAAAGGCGATAAGCACGATCGCCCAGGCGATCATCAGCACCGCGATCTGGACAAAATTCTCGAAGAAGGAAACGTAGCCCATCAGCTGGCTTGCGGCCTCAAGGATCGGATTGCCGGCATCGATGCCGACCTGGGCGACGCGCCCAGGCTGCAGCAGTGCGGAGCCGGAAAGTGCTGATCCTCCCGCCTTCAGGCCGAGCCCGGAAAAACTCTCGAAGACGATGCCGGCGAGACGATTGAAGTTGCCGATGATGAAGGCGAAGAAGCCGATGTAGAGCGTCTTCTTCACCAGCCGGTGCAGTACATCCTCGTCCGCGCCCCAGGCCCAGAACAGTCCAGCGAGCGTGATGTCGATGACGATTAGCGTCGAGGTGAGAAAGGCGACCTCGCCGCCGAGCAGGCCGAAGCCTGAATCGATGTAGCGGGTAAACGTCTCTAGGAAGCGGTCGATGACGCCGGTGTCATTCATGGCGTCACCGTGTTCGGGCGGCGTTGATCTTGCTCACCCAGGGGCATCGACGGCTGAAGGGGCAGGAGCCGGCTATGGTCCTTCTCGACTGACGGAACTGCGTACGGCGTCGCAGGCTGTGCCGGCCGAAGGAAACGCCGGCGGTTTTCCGCCCAGGCCTTCCTGCAGGCTTCGTCGGCGATCGCGGCCATGCCGATGTTCCGGCAACGCGCAAGTTCGAGTCCTGCCGGCTCGCCGCCCGGACGTGCGGAGCGCGGGGAGGACGCGTCCTGCGAGCCGTCGCCACGCAACGCCATGAAGGCGGCGGTTATGGCGGCGCCAAGGGCAAGAACGGCTGTCATCCGGGCGGCGATCTTGAGATCCATGGTGACCAGCCTCAGTCGTGGAACATCTTCACGGATGACGGGCTGTAGCCGCTACCCGCCATGAAGCGGCCGAACTGTTCTCGTGCTTGCTCCTGCGCGGCCGCCTTCCTCGCCTGCTCCAGCGCGTTGGCGCGGCCTTGTGCTGCCATCATGGCGGTAAGATCGGCGACCTGTTTTGCTTGCACGGCGAGGAGCTGGTTGCCGGCTTGCGTCGCCTGGAGCACGCCGACGGCCGACTGGCTGGCGCCGACCAGCGCGCTGGTCTGTTCCTGTGTCCCCTCAATGTTATCCACGGCAACGGCACCCGCCTTCAGCGAGTGCTCGAAGGCCGAAACCGATGTCTGCCAGCGTTCACGCGCGCCATCGACAAGCTGCTGGCTGGAGAGGTTCGAACCAAAATTCTCGTAGGTCGAGGTGAACTCGTTCTCGATGTCCTGGACGCTGTAGGCGAGCTTATCGGCCTCGCCGAGCAGTCTCTTTATCTCGGAAAAATTGCCTTCGATCTGGCCAAGCAGCGAGGTCGGCAGCGAGGTGAGGTTCTTTGCCTGGTTGATCAGCATCTGCGCCTCATTCTGAAGCGAGGTGATCTGGTTCTGGATCTGCTCCAGGGCGCGAGCGGCCTGGAGAAGGTTCTGGCTGTAGTTGGTAGGATCATAGACGATGAACGCCGACGCCGGCGCCGATGACAGCGCGACCGCGACGGTGATGACACTGGCCGCCGCCATGTGTCGAAAACGAAGATTGTTGCGAACGGAATTCATGACGGAATCTCCTTTGCGGATCGGTCGATGACATTGGTGAGATCGGGAACCAGGTCGGCGGCCCAGCCGAGACCGCGGTCGGTGAGCCAGGCCTCGAGGAAATGTTTCTGGCCGGTGCCAGTGATGATCCGGTCGATTGCCGCTTGATCGGATTTGGACGATGCGGCGCACAGCGCCAGCCCGATCGGACCAAGGCCCAGTTCGAATAGCCGGTTGCCGCGCCGCGACTGGCAGTAATAGTCACGCTTCGGCGTCGCGCGGGCGACGATCTCGATCTGGCGATCGTTGAGACCGAAGCGCCGGTAGATCTGGGTGATCTGCGGCTCGATCGCCCTCTCGTTCGGAAGGAACAGCCGCGTCGGACAGCTCTCGACGATGGCCGGCGCGATCCTGCTGCCGGCGATGTCGGAGAGCGATTGCGTAGCAAAGATGACGGAAGCGTTCTTCTTGCGAAGGGTTTTCAGCCATTCTCGGAGCTGATCGGCGAAGCCGCCATCGTCGAGCGCCAGCCAACCTTCATCGATGATCAGCAGCGTCGGCCGCCCGTCCATCCGCCGCTCGATGCGGTGGAAGAGATAGGCAAGCACGGCGGGCGCCGCACCAGTACCGATCAGGCCTTCGGTCTCGAATGCCTGGACGGAAGCATCACCAAGACGCTCGTGCTCTGCATCGAGCAGCCGGCCATAGGGACCGCCGATACAGTAAGGCCGGAGTGCCTGCTTCAGTGGCGAAGATTGCAGCAGCACCGATAGGCCGGTCAGCGTCCGTTCCTGGACCGGCGCGCTGGCCAGCGAGGTCAGCGCCGACCACAGATGTTCTTTCACCGCCGGCGTGACGGGGACGCCTTCTCGCACAAGAATATCGACGAGCCAGTCGGCCGCCCATGCACGCTCAGGTGTATGATGGATGCGGCCAAGCGGCTGTAGTGAAACGGCGCCGACGTCATCCGACAGGTCCGCCAAGGTGAGCAGGGCAAGGGGATCGTCCGGCCGCTGCCAACTCGATCCGTTGCAACCGAGATTGTGCCAGTCGCCGTCCATGGCGAGCATGGCAGCGCGGATCGAGCCGCCGAAGTCGAACGCAAAAATCTGGTTGTTCTCGTAGCGCCGGAACTGCAGCGCCATCATCGCCAACAGGACTGACTTACCGGCGCCGGTGGGGCCAATGACGAGGGTGTGGCCGACATCGCCCACATGCAGGCTGAACCGGAATGGCGTAGCACCCTCCGTCCTGGCAAAGAACAGTGGTGGGGCGCCAAAATGCTCGTCCTCGACAGGTCCAGCCCAGACCGCCGAGAGCGGGATCATGTGGGCGAGGTTCAGTGTCGACAGTGGCGGCTGGCGGACGTTCGCATAGACGTGGCCTGGAATGCTACCGAGCCATGCTTCGATGGCGTTGACGCCCTCGATGATTGCTGTGAAGTCCCTGCCTTGGATGATTTTTTCCACCAGCCGAAGCTTCTCGTCGGCGATTGACGGATCTGCATCCCACACCGTCACCGTCGCGGTGACATAAGCCTGGCCGATCTGGTCGGAGCCGAGGTCCTGAAGGGCGGCGTCAGCATCGGCCGCCTTGTTGGCGGCGTCGGTGTCCAAAAGAACGGATGCCTCGTTGGTCATTACCTCCTTGAGGATGGCGGCGACCGACTTGCGCTTGGCGAACCATTGACGGCGAATGCGCGTCAACAGGCGCGTGGCGTCTGACTTGTCGAGCATGATCGCCCGCGTCGACCAGCGATAGACGAAGGCAAGCCGATTGAGATCGTCGAGGATCCCCGGAAAGGTTGCCGTCGGGAACCCAATGATGGTGAGCGTCCGCAGATGGAAATCGCCGAGCCTCGGCTCCAGCCCGCCCGCAAGCGGCTGATCGACCAGCAGCGCATCGAGATGCATCGGCGTCTCAGGCACGCGGACCCGATGCCGCTTCGTGGAAATGCAGGAATGAAGGTGGGTCAGCGTCTCGGCGTCGTCGAGCCATGCGGCCTCCGGGACAAAACCTTCGACCAGGTTCAGCACCCGGTCGGTGCGGTCGACAAAGCCCTTCAGGAGTTCCCACGGATCGACGCCGCTCTTCTCCCGACCTTCGTACAGCCAGCTCTCGATGCGAGAAGCTTCCTCAGCCGGCGGCATCCAAACGAAGGTGAGAAAGTAGCTGCTCTCGAACAGCTCCCCGTTCGGCCGGCGACCGCCCCACTGGCGCGATTCCTGATCGACCTCACCCTCGAACTGTTCACGACGTTCGAGATCGACCAACGCCGAGGCGCTGTCGGGGAAAAGGCCTTCGGGATAGTGCTGCGCGGCAAGCCGAACGGCTTCGACGAAGATCGCCCAGCCGGAGCCGAGACGGCGCAACGCGCTGTTCAGCCGCGCCGTCGTGCCGACCAGTTCCGCCGGCGTCGCACTGTCGAGATCGGGACCGCGAAAACGGGCGGTCCTCTGGAAGGAGCCGTCTTTGTTCAATACAATGCCCGGCGCGACCAGCGCAGCCCACGGCAGATAGTCGGCGAGGTCGGATGAGCGTTTGCGGTATTCGGCGAGGTTCATCATGAGCAAAACCTCTCAGCAGCCAAAATTTGCGGGATAGCGCAGGTGCCGACGAACGACGTCGATGAACTGCGCATCGCGCTTGGCTGCCCAGACAGCCGCGAAATGGCCGACCGCCCAGATGAGGAGGCCGGCGATCCAGAGGCGGAGGCCAAGCCCAACCGCGCCGGCCAGCGTCCCGTTCGTAATGGCGACCGCGCGCGGCGCGCCACCGAGCAGGATCGGTTCGGTGAGCGCCCGGTGTACCGGCGCGAAAAAACCGCGGATTTCTTCGTCTTCCAGCAGGGAGCCTCCCATCAGACGAGCGCTCCGCCGCCGAACGAGAAAAACGACAGGAAGAACGAACTTGCCGCGAAAGCGATCGACAGTCCGAAGACGATCTGGATCAGCCGGCGGAATCCGCCCGAGGTGTCGCCGAACGCGAGTGACAGGCCGGTGACAATGATGATGATCACCGCCACGATCTTGGCGACTGGTCCCTCGACGGATTCGAGGATTTGTTGGAGCGGCTGCTCCCATGGCATGGAAGAACCTGCCGCGTGAGCGGGCGCGATCATCATGGCCGCGACCGCAGCAGCCGCAGTGGCCAGCGGGAGCACCGCACCGAGCTTACGGATAGATGACGAAGTGAAGCGGATCGGATTCATTCTGAGACTCCATCGGGGATCGGGGATTCACGGTTGGTGTTGTCTCGAGCTTTGCCTCGAGCGTGCGGTAGTCGCCGGTGGAGGGATCGAGCCCATCGACGAGAGCAATCTCAATGAGCCGGCGGGACGAGCCTCGGCCGGCGAGCACGGCAACGATGTCGATCGTCTCTGCAATGAGCGCACGGGGGACCGTGACGACAGCCTCCTGCACGAGCTGCTCAAGTCGACGCAGTGCGCTGAGGGCGGAACTGGCGTGGATGGTGCCGATGCCGCCGGGGTGGCCGGTGCCCCAGGCCTTCAACAGGTCAAGTGCTTCCGCGCCGCGTACTTCGCCGATCGGGATGCGGTCGGGGCGTAGACGCAGCGACGACTTCACCAGATCGGAAAGCGAGGCGACGCCATCCTTGGTGCGCAGCGCCACGAGGTTCGGGGCGGCGCATTGCAGCTCGCGCGTGTCCTCGATCAGTACGACGCGATCGGCGGTTTTGGCCACCTCTGCCAAAAGTGCGTTGACCAGCGTGGTCTTGCCGGTCGACGTGCCGCCGGCGACCAGCACGTTCTTGCGTTTCTCGACGGCAAGCCGAAGTACGTCGGCCTGGCTCTCTGTCATGATGCCGGCCGTGACATAGTCCTCGAGCGTAAACACAGCGACGGCCGGCTTGCGGATGGCAAAGGTCGGCGCCGCGACAACAGGCGGCAACAAGCCCTCGAAACGCTCGCCGGTCTCCGGCAGTTCGGCAGATACACGGGGGCTGCCGGAATGCACTTCCGCACCAACATGATGCGCGACCAGCCGAACGATCCGCTCGCCATCGGCAGGGATCAGGACTTCGTCGGTGGCGGACAGCCCCTCCTTCAGCCGGTCGACCCAGAGCCGCCCGTCCGGATTGAGCATCACCTCGACAATCCCCGGGTCTTCAAGGAAGCTGGCGATGGCGGGCCCGAGCGCCGTGCGCAGCATGCGCGCGCCGCGCGAAACCGCTTCCCTGCCAGGCTGATGACTGGTTGCCACGATGATCCCCATTCCTTACGGCGAGTTGGTTCGTGCCGCGGTCGGGGATGATTAGAAGAGGCAGGAATGCCGGCCTTGCAACAAGCAAAACGGCCGATCCTGATGCGACGTGCAGAGACTTGCAAAATGCGGTGCGGCGGAAATGGCGAGCTCGGCTCAGGCCTAACCCGCAGGCAAATCATCCGAGTCGGCTGGCAGCGCCGCGGGCACGTCCTCGGCGATTTCCTGACGGAGCTTTGGTCCTTTGCTCAACCGGCGACCGAGCGCTTCGACAAAACCATCGTAGCGCTGCAGGCCCTTCGCGCGAGCTTCGGCCTGGGCGGATTCCGGCAAAGCCGGAGTTGAGGTGAGCCAGAAGCGGACGAATAGCGCCAGCGTCTCGATGGCGATGCCGACGTCGCGCTCGACGCGCTGCACGCGTCGGTCGATCTGGTCTAGGCGTCGAGCGATCGCCGCTTCCTTTCGCTCGTCGGCATCCGGCGAAAGCAAGGAGGCGATTGCAGCCTCGGCAATCAGCGACAGTGAGACGTCGCGCCGCGCGGCGTAGTCGGCGAGCGCGTTCATCACCTCTGGATCGAGATAGGCCGAGAGCCGTTTCTTTTTCGCGTTCTTCACAACTCAATGCCGTCATTGGGATCGAGGGCGGCCTGCCGTGCGGCACGCCGCATGACTTGGTCGACCGAGCGCTGACGGACCGCGTCGTCGTCAGGTTCGTCCCGGTCAAGGTCGAACTCGTTGTCGCGCTGTGTTGTTCGCTCCGGCGCGATGTCCTCGTGTTCGGGAATCTCGGGCTGGCGGCGTATGCCGCCATTTGCCGGATCCTCGTCCTGTAGACCCATGGAGGGCTTCGATTGCTGAGGATTGTCTTCCGACGCCGGAAGGACTGTTGTGCCGGTCCAGTCGTCGGGGTGCGACATTCCCTGGGCCGTTTCTGACTTCGGTGGCGGCAGGACACGCTCGGCAAGGCGCGGATCGGCAAAGTACCGCGCCTTCTTCGCCCGGATCGGGAACAGGCCTGACACCATGACGATGGCATCGGTCGGCGGAAGTTGCATGATCTCGCCCGGAGTCATCAGGGCGCGCGCCGTCTCCTGCCGCGACACCATTAGATGCCCGAGCCATGGCGACAACCTGTGCCCGGCATAGTTCTTCATGGCTCGCATCTCGGTTCCTGTTCCCAGCGAGTCCGACACGCGCTTGGCCGTCCGTTCGTCATTGGTGGCAAAGCTCACCCGCACATGACAATTATCGAGGATGGAATTGTTCGGCCCATAGGCCTTTTCGATCTGGTTGAGCGACTGCGCGATCAGGAAAGACTTGATGCCGTAGCCCGCCATGAAGGCCAGCGCGCTTTCGAAGAAATCAAGTCGCCCGAGTGCCGGGAACTCGTCGAGCATCATCAGCAGGCGCTGGCGATGATCCTTCGCATGGAGATCCTCCGTCAATCTGCGGCCGATCTGGTTAAGCACGAGGCGGATGAGCGGTTTTGTGCGACTGATGTCTGACGGCGGCACGACCAGATAGAGTGTCGTCGGCCTCACGCCCTCGACAAGGTCAGCGATCCGCCAATCGCATCGAGACGTCACCTTGGCCACAACCGGATCGCGGTAAAGGCCCAGAAAACTCATGGCCGTTGAAAGCACCCCGGACCGTTCATTCTCCGACTTGTTGAGCAATTCGCGTGCCGCCGATGCCACGACCGGATGCGGGCCGCCCTCGCCCAGATGCTGCGTCAGCATCATGGTGCGCAGCGTCGTCTCGATCGGCCGTTTTGGATCGGAAAGGAAACTTGCAACGCCGGCAAGCGTCTTGTCCTGTTCGGCATAGAGGACATGCAGGATCGCGCCGACCAGCAGCGCGTGGCTGGTCTTCTCCCAGTGGTTCCTGCGTTCGAGCGAGCCCTCGGGATCAACGAGCACGTCGGCCACGTTCTGCACATCTCGCACTTCCCATTCGCCTCGCCGGACTTCCAGCAGGGGATTGTAGGCGGCAGACGCCGCATTGGTCGGATCGAACAGAAGCACACGTCCGAAGCGTGCCCGCCATCCGGCGGTTAGTTCCCAGTTCTCCCCCTTGATATCGTGGATGATCGCCGAGCCCGGCCAGGTCAGCAGCGATGGCACGACCAGCCCGACGCCCTTGCCACTCCTGGTTGGCGCAAAGCACAACACGTGTTCCGGGCCGTCGTGGCGGAGATAGTGGTTCTCAAGCTTGCCGAGCACCACTCCATCCGGACCGATCATGCGTTCGGCCGCAATTTCGTCCCTCGTTGCCCAGCGCGCCGAACCATAGGTGGCGGCGTTCTTCGCCTCCCGCGCCCGCCACACCGACATCCCGATGGCCACAACGATCGCAATGAAGCTGCCACTCACCGCGATCAGCGCACCCTCTAGGAAAATCTCTGGCGCATAGGCGTCGTAGAAAAACCACCACCAGAAAAATGCGGGAGGCGGATAGACGGATTGGCCGGCAAGGTCGAACCATGGCGAGCCGAGTTGCGATTGGAAGCCGAGCCGCCATGCCGTCCACTGCGTCGCGCACCAAGTGGTGGCGAGCACGATCAGAAGGACGGTGAGGACCTGACCCCACAATATCCTGGTCGCCGGCATGTTTTCGTCTCCCGGGCTGAACAGTCAGGGCGGATAGAGAATGTTGGAACCTCGCGCACGCAAGAAGAAATGGGCGACCAGGGCAACAGGTCGAGTGCTGACGTACAAAGACTTGCATAAGGTAGGCGGTTCAGAGTGGGTTCAATCTCTATCAGACCCCCACTTGGGATTGCTCAAAGCCCGATTCCTCGCTTCCTTCCGAAATTCCAATCGACGCCATCCTTGAATCGGGCAACGCCCGTGACATGGCTGCCTAGGTGCTTGTCGAGTGATGGCGCCCATGGCACGAGCTTGAAACCGAGCCCATCTTCGATCATCGCGAAGCGGCCGGAAGCGAGCGAGAAGCGCTGCCGGTAGATGCCAGCTATTTGGTCGCCTTCCGAAGCCTTCGTGAACGGCAGTCCGATCTTGTCAGCGAGCTGAGCGCCGAATGTGTTCACCTCACGGTCGCGCAGCGTGTCGATCAGATTGCGGCCGAAGACGAAGCGTTGATCGTCGCGCCGTGCGAGGCCCTGCTCAATAAGGTGGTCTGCGCGATCCTTTAGCGCCTGCTTCACTTCCCCGCCGAAGCCGCCCTCCCCAACTTCGACGGCTGCACGCGCGACAAGCTGACGGTCGAGCCAGGTCGCGCCATGGGCATGGATTTGTTCTTCAATCGAGGGGTCGGAGCGGACGGCGAGTGCAACGCGGCCGCGGCCCTTCGCATCCTCGTAGCGACGAAGCTCGACGATCGAGCCCCGGGCGGAATCGCCGGTAGCGTCTAGATCTTGAAACCGGATGTGATGGGCACGACCGTCGATACCGTCCACGATGGCATAAGCCGAGCCTTGTAGCTCATCGTCGAGCCCGCGCTCCAACAGCCGACCGATGATAGGTGTGTCGATCTGCTCAGCTGCAAGGACATAATCGGCTGCGCCTTTGTGGATGCCATGGCCGGTTAGGCTGCGATGCAAGCGCTTGATGATGTCGCCGCGCTCGCCAAGCGCGCGCAAGGTGGGTTCGGCCTCATCCGCCATGATCCATTGGCCCGGGCCGACCTCGCTGGCGAGGCCGAGGCTTTCAAGCCTGCGGAGCCGCCCTACCTTGAGCGTCAGAAATTCGTCCGGCTGGCTATCAGGGTGAAGTGCGAGATCGATAGTGCCATCGCGATCTGCGTCGCGAACGAGCTGGCGGTCGAGCTGTGTCCAGCGCTCGGTATCGACCTGCTGTACGATAGTCTGGCGAATGTCGTGATCGGTGCGTGGTCCAAGTATCTGGGTTAGGATGTCGCTCGCCCGGTCGCGCATGCCCTGGCTTATGTAGTCCCGTGCGATGACAAGGTTCTCGCCATCGTCGGAAACGCCACGCACAAGAATATGAACATGCGGATGTTCGGTGTTCCAATGGTCAACGCCGATCCAATCGAGCTTCGTGCCGAGATCGCGCTCCATGTCGACCATCAGGTTGCGAGCGAAGCCTTCGAGGTCGCCCAACTCGTGGGCGTCGTCCGGTGAGACGATGAAACGGAAATGATGCCGGTCGTCCTTGCATCGCTCGGCAAAACCGTCGTGGTCGGCCTCGTCCGTGCCGGGCCCAAACATCTTCGCCTTCTCGCCGTCGCGCGTCACGCCTTCTCGACGAAGGTATTTGAGATGAGCAGCGAGCGGCGCCGAGCTTCTGAATTGACGAGCGACCCGCGCTTTGACAATGGCACCGCGCGAGCGGCCAGTGATGAGGCGATTGGCCCGAATGCTTGCCGACCGGCCGCGTCCGAAGATGGAGTTCCGTGGCGAAATGATCCGGCCTTGGCGCGAGATTTGCCCGCCCGCCAGTTCTGCCGCTGCGAGTGCCTGGACGAGAAAGGGGCGTGCGCGCTGGCCAGCTCGGGAGCGGATACGGCCAGGGCGCACACGAAAACTATCGTCACGATTCATAGGCGCTAAGCCCGCGAGGTGCGATTTTCATTGTAAATCTTGAGGAAACGGCGAGCGCGCACATCGCCATTTACGTGAGCACATCGCAAAGCGAGACAAAAACAGTAAGAAAAACAACCAACCGACCGAGCCGCACATCGTGGCCCTTTATCCTGCCATCCCTCCCCGGCTTCCTCGGTCGCTCTCCCTGCCTCCGCCGATCCCGCGACAGAACAGGCCAAAATGCGATTTGCGATAAATCCACAAATCATCGCAATTCACTAAGAGCGCGTGGGATGAAGAGGCTGTTTGTAGCTGGCCTCAGTGCGGTACGGGCATCCTCAGGCTCGGTATCCGGCGGAGGCTCAAGCGCCGTCAGGTCGTTCACCGCTGTGTCGATTTGCGACGGCAAGGCGGCTGAACGGATTTCAGTGAACACAGTTTGGTCGATGAGATCGGCGCCGCCATTCCTCCATGCCATGGTGTCATTCATCGCGACAGTGCCGCGCCCGAAAAGCTGCGAACGATCTGCCCTCGACCTGCTTCCCGATCCTCGCGAGTCTGGCGGAATTTCGACGGCACCACTGATCAGCCGCGTAAGCTTTGCGACGTAGTCGATCGTCTCCCTAGGCAGCGGACGACTCTTGGAAATATGCTCCTCGTACCGCTGTGGTCCGGCATTATAGGCCGCCAGAAATCCCTTCGTGCCGAACCGGTCGAGCATCTGGCGAAGATAGGCGGCGCCCGCCAGGATGTTGTCTCGCGGGTTGAAGGGGTCGGTGCCGAGACCATGCTTGATGCGCAGTTCGCCCCAGGTCGCCGGCATGATCTGCATCAGGCCGATCGCACCTCTGGGTGAGACTGCATGAACATTGCCAACGCTCTCGACATGCATGACGGCGCGTATCAAGCACTTGGGAAGGTCAAAACGTTTGGCGGCCTCGAAGATGTAACGGGACCACTCGCCGCGCGTCCCTACCGCTCTTCCGGCGCAGGATTTTAGCACGGGTGGTGACGTTACTTCCGCCGCGTCGACCGCAGAACCAAGCAAGAGAAGCGCGCATGCTGAGAGCATCGGCAAGCATTGGCGAACGGTGACGCGCGCACCGCTGTCCCGATAGGCCGACAGCCTGCCGCCGTGCTCGCTTCCGTCAAGAGCAAGGCTTCGCCGATCGGACCTATGTCCCATGCGTAGGAGCGCAAACAACGCCCCAATCGATTGACAAATGTCTGGTCGCCCTTGACCTCCGCTGCGCGCGACGGCCGCCTGATCGGCGATCGGGTCGAAGGGTTTGACCGGCGCTCGATCGATCAAAGGGTTTGCCGGTACAAGACCGACGATGCGCGATCGAAGCATCGAACTCAGGCTCGCTCTTCGCGCTTCGAGGGCCGGCTCCAGTGCAAGTTCCAGACATCCTTTTCGGTGCCGGCCTGGAACAGATTGGCGCGGATCGGCTGCGTGAACGACGGATCGTCGATGAGCACCGAGAGATAGGCGCCGGCCTTGTCGCCGGTGCGATCCCACGCCGCACCGATCTCAACGCCGTCGCAATAGATGCGGTGTTCCGGCGCATTTTCCGCGTCCGATTTCTCGACAGGCAGGATGGCGAGCTTGGCGTCGATGGTCAGCGTACAGATGTTGCCGAAGAAGCCATCATCGTTGCGGGTAAAGATGCCGATCTGACTCATGCTGGTATCCTCTCGTTGCAAAGTGAGTGAGCTGTTGGAAGCCGGTTCTCGGGAGACATCCGGTGCCGGAGATGTGCCATTCTGGTCCAGACGGGGACCGCCCGGCCGACGATTGCGGTGAGTGGGAGCGGACCGAAATAGCGACCGTCAAAACTGTCGGCGATGTCCCCGTTCATGAGGAACACTTCGCCGTCGGCGAGCACGCGGCAGCCCTGCCAGACAGGTAGCCATCGGCCTTCGGTGTCGCGCTCCCGCGCATACCCATAGGTCTTGCCGCGCGCGATAATGACAGACCCGCGACGACAAACGGTTTCACCGCCAAGCGCCAGGACGTGCTTCAAGAGCGGAACACCGCGCGGCAGATATCGCCGCTCGGCGAGGAAGTCCGCCAGCGGCTCGGGCGGCATGACGACGGCGAGATCGCCCACACCGATCGTGCGGCCAGGCTCGATGCGATAGAGTCCAATCGGAACGCTCGCCGACGCATTCCAGATCAACCACGGAGCATGTCGGCTCAGGGCCGGGGAGACGCTAAGCGTCGCGCCGGCGAGCATTGCCACGACGATCGTGCCCCGCCCGGTCATGGCTCGATCCTGCGACGAAGAAGCCATGCTTCATGGCGCTGCAGTGTGTAAGCCCTGGGGCTCTCACGCGCGGCGAACCGGCTGTGGACATGCCGCCAGTATTCCGGCGCGACGTCGATTGGATCTATGCCGAGCGCTTCGGTGGTGTCGATGATCTGCAGCACGCGCTCGACATTCGGCCATCCAATGACGGTCAGCAGGATGTCGGCGCCAGGCCGCACATAGGCGACGGTCGAGCAACGTTTGCTCGCACCGACGGCACGCAGGATGTCGATGCGCGAGGCGACGGTGCCAAAGTCGTTGGCCGTCCAGCGGACGAAGGCGAAGATGCTTCCAGCCTCGAAGGCAACGACGCGCCGGCTTCTGTCGACGTTCCTGTTCTCGACGGTTTTGCCGAAGCGGATGTAGTTCTCGATCCGCTTCTTCAGCCAAATCAGTTCGACATGGGTGAGCCCGCTCATGCCGACCCCCACTGCGAGAAACTGGCGGCCGCATTGGCGTCCGAGGGGGTCGAACGAAGCTCTGCCTCATCGGCATGTGGACCAATTTCGATCGCGTCAAATGCGCACCGGCGGTGACCTGGCAGAGGCCATTTACAATCTCCGGGAACCGGGAGTTCCGTTAGAAAGAATCCGAAGGATTCGAAGTTAGATAAGTTAGAGGCGCGAATTCGGCTTTCGTTTCCATGGATTGATCGCGATTTGGGTTCCTGAAATGACGAGGAATGGGTTCCCGAAATGCCGTCCCGCCGGGTTCCTGAAATGACGAGTTGATTCACAGGCTGTCCTCCGTCGCCCTAGTCTTGCCGAAGCGGTTGAACGGATCCCGGTGACAGGCTTTGAAAGTGAGCAGCGGCTCGCCGGCCTGGGTTGCGCCGAGGGCAAGCCTGTAGCCAGGCAGGGATTGCCGGCGAACGATGCCGCGTACCTCGAAGGCGAAGCGCTTGTAGGCCGAGAGGGCCCCGGACTTGACGTGCAGATGGCGGAGGTCAAATGACCAGCCATGCGTCTGTCGTCCGCCGTGTTTGCGCACAAGACGATAGAGCCAGCGCTCGATGCCGCCGGTCAGATCAAAGTACGCGCAATCGATCGTGAGCACGAAGGCGTCGACCATGATGCCGGCGTAGAACCAGTCCGGTAGGACAAGCTCGATACCGAGCGGCCTGCCGCGATGATCGGCCCGCTCTTTCCATTCGTTGATCCAGGAGAAGCGGTGCATGCGCCGTTCGGTTGGCTGGCGGATCGAAGTGGCGACGGTGGTTGACTGCAACCGGTCCAGGGCCGCCTTAAGCAGCAAATATTCCCGGGCGGACGTACCCCGACCAATAAAGCTCAGAATCTCGTGCGGCGTCGCCGCCATCATGCGCGAGGTCCGCAGTCCGTTGTCACGGGCGTCGACAATCTGGGAGGCGGCCCAGATCAGGATGTCGGCATCCCAGATGGTCGCCATGCCGTGCTCGCTGGTCGCCTCGACGCGGATGGCGATCTCGCCCATGCGAAAGTCGATCGGCGTGACGCGCCGCGATTTGGCGAGCGAGAAGAATGGCCAGGCCATCAGGTCCTGCGCGTCGCGCAACGCCATCTTGCCGGCGCGCGCATGGAACAGCCCAGTCGGCTGCAAGTCTGTCGGTATTGGCCGCATGTCGACATCCCGCAGCGGAAGTCTCAGCGCGACTTGCCGGCGTAAGCCGGTGCGCGCGCCGCATGCGGCTTGGCGGGCGGAACGTAGGTGGCGTTTGTATCGCTTGTGGATGTGCGAGCGCCAAGCTCGATCCAGGCATGTAGGTCATCGATGTCGTAGAGAACGCGGCCA
This sequence comes from Mesorhizobium intechi, assembly GCF_002879535.1. Taxonomy (GTDB): domain Bacteria; phylum Pseudomonadota; class Alphaproteobacteria; order Rhizobiales; family Rhizobiaceae; genus Mesorhizobium; species Mesorhizobium intechi. The sequence goes on along the minus strand of NZ_PNOT02000109.1, from coordinate 7,549 downwards.
CCGACCTTGCGGTATTTGGGACCGGTGCCGTAGGTCCGGTGTTTTTCCAGCGTTCGGGCACAAAGGCCGACAACTGGTGCGGCCTCCTTTGTGCGAAGGTATTTTTGGGGCGCGTCCGCGGGACCCTTCGACATCGCTCGATCTCCATTCGGTTCTGCTGTCGTCCTGGCCTGCCGGGACGCGCGAAACGGACGATGGCCGAATTGAGAAAAAGGGAGGGAGGGCAAAGATCAGGGAAGCGTTTTTGCTACCCTTTGCCGGAAAGATATCAACTGTCAGATTTACGGCTGCGGCTTTGGGGATAGATGAGAAGGTCGCGATAGCCACCAGCGACCAGCCGGTTTGCACGGCGCAGGATCGCACGCACCTTGTGGCGAAGATGATGGTCGCGCCAGTCGCGGGCAGCTATATGCTCGCAGGACAGCAACTCTTCGGCGATCTGACGGTAGGCCGCCTTCGCTCTCCTCGCATCGTGGGCGCGCAGATTGAGGATGTGCCTCAGCTTTGTCTGTTGCGGCAGGGAGCCATAGTGGACACCGGGCGGTCGGCCGTTCAGCGCTCGCCAGAACCGACGAGCCGCGTCGAGGCGGGTTTCGAAGTTCTCGTCGAGCAGCAACACAACGGCATCGATACTGTCGGCGTAGTCCGAGGTATCGATGAGGATGTGGTGCTTCCCGGAGGTGCTTGGCCACACGGCATGACGTTGCTCCGCCTCCGCCCGGGTGTGGGCCGCGCCAAGTTGAGTGAGTCGAACGGCCGGTCGCGAAGAGCCAGCGGAAGCTGTCAACTTCGTCGCGCGGAGAACCCGTGGCGAAGCCTCTTCCGTCCAGACGATATGTTTGGGTGATAGGGGCTTGTCACCGACAACTGTGAAATCGGGCGCCCCAGCGAGCGGCGAAGTCGGGGGAGCCGGCGAGTTTTCCCGGTGCTATTGCCGATGATGCTAGCCGACCACACTCGGCGGCGAAGTCATCGTTCCGGATCAGATACTCGGCGGCGAATTCGTCGGCTTCATGGCCGCGCATGTGCTCGTATTGCGCCGGATCGGTCCAATCGCTACGCGACATGGCTGCGGTCCTTCATCCGATGCCCGCAGTTGGTTGTGGGCTTCGGAGCCAGCATCCGAAGCGACAGTTCGCTTGGGTAGTCAGAGATTCAGCAAACCGGTTTGCTCATTCGGCACAGCCGGCCTCTGCGGCAATGCCGCTCAGTGTGGGGCGCCGCCCGCCAGGAGATATTTGTAGCCGCTGGCCGTCATCCATCGAGCGCGGGCAAGATGGGTTTCCCACGCCTTGAAAGCCCGCTCGGGCTCGTTCACAGGATCGATGTGCAAAACGATCCTGGCCACCTCGCGCCAATCCGCGTCCTCGGCTGCAGCATCGAGAAGACGAATGTAAGTGAGGAGGTGCTCCTCGTCGTAGCCGGTGAGGATGGAGGCGTCCGGCGCAACGTTGGCGACATCGGGATCGAGCAGAGGTTTAAGCAAAGTCTGAACTGTCCCGCTTCAAAAGAGCCATTCTTCAGGTCTGACTCTGAGTATAGCGAATAGGAACGATCATTCCTAGAACGATAGTTCCTCTTCTGGTCCGTAGTCGTCATGGATCTCAAGGAGATCATGGCGGTCAATTTGCGTCGTTTGCGCCATGATCAGGATGTGACGCAGGAGGAGCTGGCAGCCCGCGCTGGGTTGAGCATGCGTTACGTTGGTTCGATCGAACGTGCTCGAGTTTCGGCCAGCGTCAGTGTCCTCGGTAGAATCGCTGCTGCGCTTCACGTCGACCCGTGCGAGCTCATTAGAGCAGTAAAACGGTGAGTCGACACTGGGCGGATCGTTGCGGGCTGGCGAGACGATACATAGGTCCGAATATGCATTCGACAGCCAATATGACTGCAGTCGCTTCGCGAGCCGGGCGGAGCACGGCGAGCCGCGGCCGCCAGACATGCGCGGCCGCGACGGTTGATCCGCGTTCGCAGATCGAAGGGCAAATTGTGTGAACATCTGCGCGGCCGGATGTCCGGCCGCGCATGTCGGACGGTTAGGTAGCCTTTTCGAGCAACGCCTTCGCCTTTCCTTCAAGCTCAAGCCGGCTGTCCTGATGGGATTTGGTGCGGGCGTGCGCAGTCATGCCTTGCACGAAATCGAAGATGCTCTCGGGTGGCCTGCCTTCTTCGTGCAAAACCGCCTCGATGATCTTGCCGGTTTCGCCCTTGGAGAACCCGCGCTTGCGCAGGAAGCTTTCGCGGTCGTCATCGCTGCGAGCGACGATCTTCTCGCGGGCAGACTTGATGCCGGCGATGAAGGGCGAAGGTGAGGAATTGGCAAAGCTCGTCAGGGCAGGTGCTGCCTCATGGGCAAAACGCTGCGCAGCGAATTTCGAATGCCGGATGCTGATCTCTTGAAAACCTTCGACACCCCAAAGATTGCGGTTCATGCAGACTGCGCGAAGATAGAAAGAGGCGATGCCGAGGGTTTTGCTGCCGACTTCCGAATTCCAGCAATAAAACCCCCGGAAATACAAATCCGGCTCTCCGTTCGGCAGGCGTCCGGCCTCGATCGGGTGGGTGTCGTCCACCAGAAATAGGAACACGTCGCGGTCGCTGGCGTAAAGCGTGGTCGTGTCTTTTGTAATGTCCACAAAGGGGTTGTGCGTCATCGTCGCCCAATCCAGCATTCCCGGCACTTTCCACATAGTGTCTCCGGTGCCGTTCCCTGCGATATTCATGACAGCGGCAACAAGCTCGTGATCCCAGATACGGCCATAGTCCGGGCCGGTTACGGCGCGCAACTCGATGCGTCCGTCCTCTGCCTCCAGGGTTTTCACAAGCTCGGCGCGGTGATTGAGCAAGCCGTGCTGCAGGTTGATGCCTGCCAACGGTGCGGGAAGTTGGCGCATGTAAGTCGCGGGAGCGCCGACAAGGCTGCACAACTGGCCGAAGCTCCAATGCGTAGGTGCAATAGGCTGGTCCTGTCCGGGAACAATGAGCGAAAGCCTTTCCGCATTTTCGCGGCTTGCCTCAACCTTCACTGCCCGGCTCTCCACAGTCCGGGCCGTGGCCCGGTCCGCACGGGCGCGCACGCTGTCGTAAAGTTCGGTAAGCGACAGATAGCGCTCATCGTCGGGGCGCGAAAACCATTCCGACGAAACGCGACAGACGCGCTCGCCACGCGAGATGTCCACGCGAAAGCCGCCGGAAACATGCTGCTGGCCGTTGTCGGTCCCGTTGGTATTCGTGATCATGTTCATTGCTCTCACTCCTTTTTTCGTCAATGCCGAAGGCATGTCCCCCGGCATGCCTTCCGGGGGCGCGTGAGCGCGCGGGAGTGATGGGGGCCAATGCCGTCGCGCGGAGCCGGGCTGCGCGGTCGAGCGAAGCGGATGGAATTGAGTTGAGAGTTGTGTGATCAGTCAGCCGCTTTGCGAGCCGGCGGCCCTGCTCTGCAACAGACGGCATTGGCGGGGAAGCGAGGGAAAGTCCCCTCGCTTTCCTGAAGGCTATGGGCAAGGTTATCCGCAGTCGATCAGAACGATGAAAACGAAGCTTGCCATTACAATATTGGCGAGAGGAGTGGATTGTAGAAAGGAAACGGACTATTTGCCAAATTGGCGGAACGGGTAATCACACGTCTTTAGTGCGTCCGATGAGACAAGAGGAAAACTGCATGACCATTTCACCCGAACAAGACGGCCAAACGGATATCGTGTCGATCGCGGCCGACATTGTCGCCGCCTATGTGTCGAACAATCCACTGCCGGTCGCGGAACTGCCAAAGCTGATCAGCGACGTTCATGCCGCATTGCAAGGGATCGGCACACCTGCGGCTGAACCCGTGGTGAAACTGGAGCCAGCCGTATCGATCAGGAAGTCGGTGACGCCTGACTACATCATCTGCCTGGAGGATGGGAAAAAATTCAAATCCCTGAAGCGACACCTCAACGTGCACTACAATCTCAGCCCTGACGAATACCGGGCGAAGTGGAGCCTGCCTGCCGACTATCCGATGGTGGCGCCGAACTATGCCGCGGCGCGCTCGGCGCTGGCGAAGGCAGCCGGGCTCGGACGCAAACCGGCAGAGCCCGCACCGGCTGTGACACCCAAAGCAAAACGGACTGCTCGCGCGGTCGCCGCGGCGGCCGCGCCAGTGGTCGCGAAATCTCCGGTCAACAAACCGCGCAAAATTGCTACCAAGGCCTAGCCTGCTGCACCGAACTGACTATCTTTTGGCCGGTGGCGGATCTGAACATGGCGAAGCCCCGTCCGGCGGACGGGGCTTCTCTTTTGCTTGGTGCCGATTTCACTCGGCGGCGCGGCGGGACCAGATGAGGGAGAATTCGCCCTGCGTTTCGGTCTCGACCAGGCTCGCGTAGATCGGAGCGGGGAAGCTCGGGTCGTCGAGCTTGACGGAGTGGTATTCGCGGCCCTCCCGGGAGGTCTTCTTCCATGCCGCACCGAACTCGGTGGCGCCGGCGAAGATGCGGTAGTCCGGACCCTTTTCATTGTCGCCTTCGGCGGGGACGAAATCGACTGTCTTGACGTTGAGGTTGAGGGTCTTGACCGAGCCCTTGAAGCCCTTTGCGGTGCTGGTGAACATGCCGATCGTAGCCATTGTGGTGGTTCCTTCCGTTTGACCGGGCCGCGCCCATCGCGACCTCGATGGAGGTCTTGAGACCGGAGGCGATCGGCCTGCACCCACCGGGGTCCCCGTTGCGCTTGCGCAATGGGGTGGTCATTCGGGCTGGAACGGAGTGGAAGGCGGCCAGCGATGGCTTTTTTGTTTCGCGATGCAAAGCCGGCCTTTTGGGCCGGCGGCGGAAAAAAGCCAGCGCTGGACGTTGCAGGAAGACGATCGAGGCGAAGCCGGTCTTCGGTCAGACCCAATCCATTCGAGGACGCAGTGGGCGTGTCCAACCAGCAGACGAGGAGGAACCGCCGCAATGGCTATGTGGTCGCGCTTCTCATCCGGACCGCAAACGCTGCTGGGCCGATCTGAAAGCTAGCCCATCCTCGCCGGCAAGACGGCGATTGCCGCCGCCCTTGGAGAATGGAAATCAAGGCAAGACACTCGCGCTGGCGGGTGCTTCGTCAGTCGCGGCATGGATAGCAGACACACGGCATCCCCGGGGGGGCAGACGATTACCCCTTCGAGCTTCTCAACTGTCCAACGGGTTCATCTAGATTCGCAATGCGGGCATGGTCGGAATCAACAACAGCGCGGATACGCGTCAAGCTGAACCGATGGACTGTCGTGCCATTCGCCTCAAGCGGAAAACAGGCTGGCGGCGGACGGGGCATCGCCAAGGGAGGAGCCGCGACACCTTGCTCTGTCCTCTGTGTCGTGCGGTCGAGGTCCCCGGCCACGCTGAACAGCGTGGCCGGAAAATTCAAACGGTGTCCGGAGCCGCCTTGGCGGCTCCGGGTTCTGCCATTCATTCGGCGGCGACGTCAAAGCCCTGACTTGCCCCGCTTACGCTAGAGCCGTCAGAGGTTACGGCATCTGCATCGTCCAGAGGCACGAGGTCTGTCATAGGAGACTCGTCCATGATCGCTTCCCCGGCTGTCAGATCAGCCCGGTCAGAGACCGTCGCGGGCTCCAAGGTCCGTAGCTGTGCTGGCAACCAGCCGGTCGCCGCCAGCAACTGCTCGGCGGCTTCGGCCATCGGCTGCTTCTTCAACGCGACAAGCCTCTCCGCTGCTTCATTGCTGGCAGCCTCACTTACAGCGGCGAGAATGTGCGCCTTGGTAATCCGCCCGAGATAGGTGCGCACGGTCGGCGTCCAGTGTGCCGTCATGTCGAGCCCAAGCGCCGTCGCAAGCTTATCCGCCGTTTCGTGGGCGCGGGGCTTGCGCTCCCAAGGCTGCTTCACCGCATTGACGGTGAGCGAGGCGCAATGCGCAAACAACGCCATGACACTTGCGTGGTCAAGCGAGGCGATGAAGCCCCACAGGTCCGCGACGTTGGCCGGCATGTCCGCCGCCCATCCTGCATGTCGATCCGCCAGCGCCTTGGCCGGTGCCGTGTCTTCGATGCCATCGGCGTGACCACCGAGGTGGAGGCTCGTCGGCCGGATTTCCAGGCAATGAGCTTCCATGCCCTGGTAGAACGCCTGCGCTGCCAACGTATGCGTCACGGCGATAAGGGCAACGTCCGGCTGCTCGCCAAGCGCAAGGCGAAGGCCGAGCGTCCTATTGGCAGTGAGGTCGCGGATGAGAAGGTCAGAAAGTGGTTTGCCGTCTTCCTCCGCATCTTCGTCGCTCCCACCATCGGGGTCTGGACTGACATCGGCATCGATGATCTCGCCATCACCGTTGATGGTCAGGCTTTCGCCCCTTGCCTCCGGCTCCGGCAATTCGTCCTCGGCGCGAATAAAGCCACGTTCGATGCGAGCCGTTCCATCATGAGAAAGCATGACGAAAACGCCACCGCGCGTGATGACATCCGGGTCGTAAGCGTGGCGCATGGCGTCGATGCGCTCGATCTCGGCTTCAAGCTCGCCGAAACGCTTGTCGATGTCGTCCGGCAGTTCCTCGGCGCTCTTCCACTCCTCCGTCAGTTGGTTGAACGTATCGAATGCCGCTTGATAGGCGGCCTCGTCTTCTTCCGACAACGCCACCGGCTGCGGGTAGGTACGGCGCAGGCCGTGCGCGTGCGGATAGTCGATGTGGACATCAGCCCATTTCCAGCCCTCGGCTTGTGTGATGGTTTCGGCGACACCTTGCAGCTTCTCGATGACCATACGGTCTAGCAAAGCTGCATCGTCATAGAAGCCACCACGATCATCGGTGAACAGGTCGCGGATGATCATACCGCCCGCGTCGATGTAGTCTTCCGCGCCGATGAAAACGGCGCGGCGATCGGCAGCTGCAATGTGCGTCCGCGTCAGTTCACGGCGGATTATGTAGGGATCGCGATTGTAGGAGAGGTGTTCGAAAACCTGCTCCTGCCGGGCGTGATCGTCGGTTATGGCGAAGGCCATCAACTGGTCAAGCGTCAGGTCGCCATCGCGATAGACCTGCATCAGCTTGGTGCTGGCCGCGCCGAGACGCAGGCGCTGCCGCACGACATGCGCGGTAATGCCGAAGCGGGCGGCGATTTCCTCCGCACCCCATCCGCGCTCTTCGTGAAGCTCACGGAACGCCTCGAACTGATCGGCGGGGTGCATCGCCTCGCGGGTGATGTTCTCGTCCAGGCTGATCTCACGCGCATCGTTCACGGTGTCGATAATGCAGCGTATTGGTTCGGTCTTCTTGATCTGCTTGCGCTTCACGCGCAAAAGCTGCGCCAGCCTACGGCCTTCGCCGATGCTGACGAGATAGAAGCCGGTTTCCGCGCCCTCGCCGTCAAGCTCCGGCTCCACCACGAGGTTTTGCAGGATACCCTTGGCGGCTATGCTCGCCGCATAGGCCTCAATGATCGCCTCGCTATGCGGCGTCTTGCGCGCATTGCGAGGCGACTTCTTCAACTTGTTCAGGGGAATGAAAAGCTCGGTGCCATTCTTGCTGGCATTTGCGGTTTCAACATTCTGCGCATGGATGGTCATGTTTCTGATCC